>JBFHQD010000129.1:0-9119 GCA_041592395.1 Bacteroidales bacterium
CTTTTTTAGAGGAGCTGCCGTTCATTTCGGCAAAAAAAGATGGTCGAGTGTGCTTTTTTATTCAAAAAGCAATCAGGATGCCACCACTCAGACCGACGCTGATGGAAGAGAATACGTTTCTTCGTTTTCGAATACCGGTTTGCATCGCACCTTAAATGAATTGCAAAAAAAAGACGTCTTGAGCATTCGTGTTTTTGGTGGCCGCTTTAAATACACTTTCAAGTCCCTTGCCTTGGGAATTACAGCTTTTCAAACGCAACTAGCTAAAGATTTTATTCCAACCGATAGTCCGGATAACACTTTCGATTTTCGAGGCAATTCTTTGTCGAATTACGGATTGGATTACGCTTTCAGATGGAGAAAAGCACAGTTTTATGGCGAAATGGCTTTGAGCTCGAATGGTGGCAAGGCCTTGTTGAGCGGACTTTCGCTACCTTTTAGCTCTCGAGCTAAAATCACATTGCTTTATCGGAATTACGAAAAAGACTATCAAAATTTATTTGCTTCCGCACTTTCAGAAAATACGAGCGCAAACAATGAAAAAGGATTTTATACCGGAACAAAAATAGTCATCAGTAAAAAAATAAGCCTTCAAGCTTATGCCGATTTCTTCTCTTTTCCGTGGCTAAAAACAAATCAAGACAGTCCGTCTAACGGTGTTGAATATCGGGCGCAGTTTTTTTTCGAAGCCAACGAAAACGTTCAAATGCATCTCAAGTATAAATACAAACAAAAGCAAACGAATACGGTATCCGAGACGAATGCGGATGTGAAGTACTTAAAAAATCAAATCCGCTCTTCTTGGCAATATCAAATCAATTACCGGATAAACGAACGCTTCGAACTTAGAAATCGCATAGAAATCTCCCAATTTACGGATGTCGATCTGAGCAAAAGTTTCGGGTTTATGCTTTACCAAGATATAAACTATCAGTCTATAAATCAAAAATTCAGTTCCCATTTGCGCTTGGCTGTTTTCAATACCGACAATTTTGCTACTGCCATTTACGCCTACGAAAATGATGTACTTTACGCTTTTAGCATCCCGTCGTATTATGGAAAAGGCCTCCGTTTTTACGAGTTGTTAAACTATGATTTTAGTCGAAAAATTCAATTCTGGCTCAGATACAGTTTGAGTTATTACCCGAATGAAGATCATATCGGAAGCGGTTTAGATGAGATTGAAGGAGGTTTAAAATCAGAATTAAAAGGACAGATTCGCATTAAAATTTAAAGGCAATCCCCAATCCGTAGTTCTGTTTTACTTGCAAACTAATTGTTTCGCCCACTTTGGTTCTTTTTCCATCCACCATATCAAATACAGGTATTTTTGTATCGTGATCGTAAATGATATTGAAAAAGGCACTGGCCACAAAAAACTTATTAATGGTAATATCAAACCACGATTCCCAATTTACATCTATATTCCAACGGTTTGCTTTATCTTTATCGAAATAATTATTGTAGAGTGTTAACTTCGAAACCAGATCTACATTTTTTGTAAGTTTACCTTTATAATTAGCAATAACACTAAACCCCAGTTCTGATCTAATGCGCTCGCCGGGAACTAAAATAACACCGGCTGTATCTTTAACAGCAGCTGTTACACCATATTTTCCTTCATTTGCCATATCCTGATTTCGAACAAAAATCATACGACCGGCAAAAGGGGAAGCATAAAGCGATAAATTCTTTATTGGTTTATATTCCAAACCCACCGAAATAGTAAGATTTCCAGGTGACAAGAAATCAGAAACAATCACGGAATCGTTGGGGTAAGTATAGCCTTTAAAATACTGCGTTGTGAAATTTGTATTTAGACTATAAAACCATTTTTTCGAAAATTGAATGCCAAAAATGGAAGAAAAATCGAGTTTATCGTCTGTTTTTTTCAAGCTGGAATATTGAAAAGCTTGAATCCCAAGCACTGAGCGAAAGTTATTTTCGAACTTAATCTTTCCTTTCTGATAAGTCGCTTTTAAATCGAAAGAACCTGATCCGGTTAAAGAACTTTCGCCTCCGTCAGCCCAATTGGATAAAACGATGGTATGCACATTTAACCGAGTTCGACCAACCAAATGCCAAAACGTATCGCTTTTTTTCTTTTTTATAGAATCGATCGGAATAATGATGGCTTCCAGTTCACCTTCTTTGTCTTTATCCGATGCCAAAATAACCTTTGGAAAAACCAGCACTAAAGCAAATACAATAAATAGAAATCTTAAATCAAATCTGTGTTTCACAAAGCAAAAATAAAAATAAATGGCTTTTCAAGGAGCCAAAATCTTGAATTATTTTAATTCAAAAACAAAGGTGTAATCCCTAATTTTAGTGGAATAGCAAAAAAAGAATTTAGTTTTTGCGGATAATTTTTGCGCCTAAAGCTCTTAATCGCGTATCGATATTCTGATACCCTCTGTCGATTTGCTCAATATTATCGATAATACTTGTTTTAGAAGCCGATAGTGCGGCAATGAGCAATGCCACTCCGGCACGAATATCGGGTGAAGTCATTCGGATTCCGCGTAATTGCGCCTGTCTGTTTAGTCCGATTACTGTTGCTCTATGCGGATCGCACAAAATAATTTGAGCCCCCATTTCGATAAGTTTATCCACAAAGAATAAGCGACTTTCAAACATTTTTTGATGGATTAAAACACTTCCTTTTACTTGGGTAGCTACTACAAGAGCAATACTAATTAAATCGGGTGTAAATCCCGGCCAAGGCGCATCAGAAATAGTCATTATTGCACCGTCCATATAGGTTTCGGCAATATACTCTTCTTGTTCCGGAATAAAAATATCGTCGCCTATACGTTTAATCTTAATCCCCAATCGCTTAAAAATTTCAGGAATAATGCCCAAAGCATCGTAATTCACATTTTTAATTGTCAAAGAAGATTGCGTCATTGCTGCCATTCCAATAAAACTACCCACTTCAATCATATCGGGCAAGAGCGTATGCGTTGTTCCATTTAGTTTAGACACGCCTTGAATCTTGAGCAGGTTTGAACCCACGCCCTCAATTTTAGCGCCCATGCGGTTTAACATCGAAGCCAATTGTAAGAGATAGGGCTCACAAGCCGCATTAAAAATGGTTGTTTCACCTTCGGCTAAAACAGCTGCCATAAGTATATTGGCGGTCCCTGTAACAGAAGCTTCATCCAAAAGCATATAGGCTCCTGTAAGTTTTTTACTGTGTATGTAATAATAGCTTTTGTCGCGATTAAACTCAAATTTTGCCCCTAATTTTTCGAAACCGGTGAAATGCGTATCCATTCTCCGACGACCAATTTTATCTCCCCCCGGAGTGGGCAAATAAGCCATGCCAAATCGCGCTAATAATGGGCCCATCAGCATAACAGAACCTCGCAAGCGACCTCCCAATTCCAAATAGGCTTCAGATTTTAGAAAATCTAAATTAACATGAGCGGCTTGAAAAGTAAAAGATTGATTTCCTAAATCATCAACCTTAACGCCCATATCGCGCAGAATATCAATTAATAAATTGACATCGTGAATATCGGGAATATTATGAATACTTACTTTTTGATCGGTGAGTAATACGGCACATAAAACCTGTAGCGCTTCGTTTTTAGCCCCTTGAGGCTGAATGCTTCCTGACAATTTAGAACCACCTTCAATAATAAAGGAACTCATAATAAGGCAAGTATTTAACAGTGTATATTTTTGAATATCAGCACCCTACACAAGTTAGCGATACTGTCTTCTTTTTGTATTTTGCTTGTTTTTGTTGTTTTGTTTGTTTGAAGGTTTATTTCCCCTACCGCCTGAGCGGTTATCCGACCATTTCTTTTTATTTGATTGAACAATTAAATCGTCGGTAGCAATAAATTTAAAATCGTCGTTCAAAATTAATTTTCCATCCGACAAAACAGCCAAATGTTTTAAAATAACCTCATCATCAACGGATTCTCTATTCCAATTTAAATAAGCCTTTTTTAAGTGATTGGCAATATTTTCGACCAAGCTGTTTTTTTCTTCTCCGTCTTCATAGGTCATCGCTATCTTAATCATTTTTTCGATATTCGACCCATAAGGTTTATACTTGATCTTTTTTGTGGCATAAGACAAAGTGCGAGGCTTTGCTTCGATAGCTTCTTTATCGGGCATTGGATAAGGCGAATCTACATCCATTTTATAGCCGGCTATGATATGCATATGATCCCAAATCATATGGTTATAATCACCATAAGAACCATTACTGATATGCATTTGAGTCATTACACCCACAATGTATTTAACAAATTCTGTTCTTTTTTCACGATCTTCCATTGCAAGTGCATTGTGAATCATTTTCTGAACATTACGACCATATTCCGGGATGATCAATTTTTCTCGTGTGCTGTTGTAATCCATGTGTATGAAAATTATGATAGAGCCTTGCTCTATTGGTTGTGGGAAACTGAAGCAAAGGTACAAATTTATTTTACAATCCGCAGTTTTGCAAATCGTAAAAGCAATTGCTTTTCTCCTATTTTTGAAAAATAAACCGTTGCTTTTTTATTCGATCCGGCTCCCTCTATTTTTAATATTTTTCCTAAGCCAAAACGTTGATGTTCTACTTCCATATTTTGCTGTAAATCATCAATTTCAGCAGCTTTAAAATTCGATGTGGGGCGATTGACTATTCCACTTGCCTGGCTCTGAACACGCTTGTATGTCGATTTACCGGCCTCTCCACCTATCGAACTTGGCTTATTAATCAAAGCGCTCGTTTTTCTATTGGACACAGGTCGATAAGGATTCTCCGGCATAGCCGGTTTTGCATTAGAACGACTGCGTGGAAAATCTAAAAACTGTTCTTCAATTTCATCAACAAAGCGACTGGGTTCACAAAAACTTAAATTTCCCCAACGGAATCGACTTTCGGCATATGACAAAACCACTTTTTTCTCAGCGCGGGTTAAAGCAACGTAAAACAAGCGGCGTTCTTCTTCCAAATCGGCTCTTGACCCTATCGATTGCACCGAGGGAAACAAATTTTCCTCTAAACCCACAATAGAAACATAAGGAAATTCCAAACCTTTGGATTGATGGATAGTCATTAAAGACACTTTTTCTATATTGTCTTTATCCTCTTCATCAGCATCGGTAAGTAAAGCCACATCTTGCATAAAATCAGCCAATGTTTTTCCGGAGGCTATTTCCGGGATATCGCTTTCTTCTTTTTCAACAAATTCTTTAATTCCGTTGAGCAAAGCCTCTAGGTTTTCATAGCGACTGATTCCTTCCGGTGTTTTATCGTTGTGCAAATTGCTGATCAAACCGGAACCTCGCGCTATTTTATTCCCCAATTCAAAAGCATCGAGAATTTCCAGTTCTGCTTGAAAACTTTTTATCATCAACACAAAATCGTTTAATTTCTTCTGCGCACCACTATTAATGCTTAAGCCATAAGTTCGGGCATCTTCGATGATATCCCAATAACTTTTACTGTGTTTTGATGCTGAAATAGTAATGTGCTCCAAAGTTGTTTTTCCGATACCGCGAGCCGGAAAATTAATGATTCTGTTGAAAGCCTCATTGTCTTTTGTATTGATTACCAACCTGAAATAAGCCAGCACATCTTTTATCTCTTTTCGTTTATAAAATGATAAACCACCGTAAATCCGATAAGGAATATTCATTTTACGCAAGGCTTCTTCTATGGAGCGGGATTGCGCGTTGGTACGATACAAAACAGCGAACTCGCTATTTTTGGCCAAAAAATTCATTTTATCCTCAAAAATCTGTTGTGCGACCAGCCTTCCCTCTTCAAGATCGGATGAAGCCCGAAGCAGTTTTATACGATCGCCTTCTCCATTTGACGTCCAAACCGTTTTAAAAATCTGATTTTGATTATTATGTATCAGTGCATTAGCTGCATTTACTATCACTTTGGTCGATCTGTAATTCTGTTCCAGTTTCACCACCTTTACATCAGGATAATCTTTCTGAAAGTTGAGAATATTTTTAATGTCAGCACCACGAAAACCATAAATACTCTGTGCATCGTCGCCAACAACACAAATATTTTCGTTGTTTGCTGCCAGTTTTTTTACAATTAAATATTGCGAGTAGTTTGTATCCTGGTACTCATCCACCAAAACATAGTGGAATTTTTGCTGGTATTTATACAGAACTTCCGGAAAATCGCGCAGTAACACATTGGTTTTAAAAAGCAAATCGTCGAAATCCATGGCCGCCGATTGCTTTAATCTTCTTTGATATATCGTATAAATCTGACCCAAATAGGGTTTTCCCGCTTTTTTATCGTCTGTTATATAATCGTTGTTTTGATTATAGCCTTCGGCTGATATTAAATTGTTTTTTGCAGCAGAAATGCGCGATAAAATCTGTGATGCTTGATAAATTTTCGGATCTAAATTCCCTTCTTTAACTATAGCTTTGATTAAATTTTTAGAATCGTCGGTATCGTAAATGGTAAAATTCGACGGATAACCCAGTTTTTCGGCTTCTGCCCGAAGTATTCGAGCAAATACAGAGTGAAAAGTTCCCATCCAAACATTTCTAGCCGACTGGAATCCAACCAAATCGCCTATCCTGCTTTTCATTTCCCGAGCCGCTTTATTCGTAAAAGTCAGCGCCAGAATATGAAAAGGATCAACTCCTTTTTGCAAAAGGTATGCAATTCGGAAAGTGAGAACACGTGTTTTACCCGAGCCTGCTCCGGCGATAACCATGAGCGGACCATCCGTTTTTTCAACAGCTCGCTGTTGTTCTTTGTTTA
The DNA here is from genome assembly GCA_041592395.1 of Bacteroidales bacterium. Classification (GTDB taxonomy): domain Bacteria; phylum Bacteroidota; class Bacteroidia; order Bacteroidales; family UBA12170; genus UBA12170. The sequence continues at coordinate 6,755 of JBFHQD010000129.1, forward strand.
AACCTTCAAATATTGATTCCAAACTTATCTTCTTTGCGTGCAAAAATACTGGTTTTCAACCGGACTGAAAATCTAGAGAATTGAAATTATTAACAATCTAAAAAACCGACGCCGGTATTACAACGATTTCATAAATTGAAACTGATCCGTGTCGCTCAGTCCCGCCTTCCACACACCGTGTTCTCGAATTTCATCTATAACCGCATGATAATTTTTCAAATCATCCACGCGTGAAATCTGATAAAAAAGCGTTTTTGCATCCTGAAAAGCCTGCGAATAATAACGCCAATATTCTTTTAATTTATTCAACTGATTTTTTGGGCGATCGCGAAAAGTTAATATTTGCTCAACCAAATCACTATGAAATTCCCAAAAGCGTTGGTATTCATTTTTTACCCAAGAACAATCGTCCTTTTTTATAATCTCCGGCAAAAAAGGAGAGAACAATAGTCCGCGACCTAGCATCCAGCGGTTTACGCTCGGAAATTGAGCGCTTAATCTTCGGTAAGTATTTAAATCGAAGATATCGCCACTGTACACAATGGGCGCTTTGGCATGCTCAACGCACCATTTAAAAGCTTCTAAATTCACATTTCCTTCGTACATCTGCGTTCCGATACGAGGATGAATGATCAACTCCTTAATCGGAAACTGATTGATAATCGGCAACAATTCTTTTATTTCATCGGCTGATTCATTGCCCAAACGAATTTTTAGTGAAATCTTATTCTGTAAATCGTTGAACAGCTTTTCCAATAACATTTCCACCATTTCGGGATAAGCAAGAATGCCGGAGCCTCGCATTTTGGCTCTTATGGTTGGGATGGGACAGCCCATGTTGATGTTCAAAGTATCGTAACCATAATCGAAAAGGTATTTGGCCACAGGCACAATTTCAGGAGCACTCTTTCCTAAAATTTGGGGATCGATCGAAATCGTTTCGTTATGCTCTTTCCATAAATCATGAATACGCCTGTGTTTTACTGTCGCCCCTAAGCCTGACGGCAAAAAAGGAGCTATGGCATGATCGATGCCTCCAAAATGCCGTGCATAAGCATTTCGAAATAAAAATTCGGTGTAGCCTTGTAAAGGAGCCAAGTAAAGTTGCATAGCGCATCCAATTTTGAATACAAAAGTAAGCGCTTATTGTTTGCTTTAAAAATATTTTTTCTAAAACAAAAATGGACTTCCTTATTTCGTATCAACTTTTTAATGGGGCAAGCAGATACGCAGCAAAAGCCACAGATGCATGAATGTTTTTTTCAATTCCAAAAACTATATTCCGCGACTTAGAAAACTTAAATGTGGGGGCATGTATTCGTGTTATTTTTTCAATACGCGATGGATAAAGCGTATGAAATCAAGCAATCTTCCATATGTATTCCTTTGGATCCGTATATCATTCTTACCCTTCAAAATAGGAATTAGCCCTGAATTTTCAAAATGTAATTTCTTTTTCTAGAATTCTTATATTTGCGTCGATGGAGAATATGGAATTAATATGGGGTTTAGTAGTTAACCCTAATGCAGGAAGCGGAAAATGCCAAAAAAACTGGCCTACAATTCAAAAACTTGTAAAGCGATCGAAAATCGATTTTGAATTTGAATTTACGGAAAGGAAGGGGCATGCAATCGAAATCACAAAAAAATTAATCGAAAGAGGATTTCGTAAATTGATAGTAGTTGGTGGCGACGGAACTTTAAATGAGGTTGTAAATGGCATTTTTACTCAAGATGACATTGATCCAAAATCAATTACTTTGGGCATGATTCCTGTTGGAACAGGCAACGACTGGTGTCGCACCTTTCAGGTGCCTACAAAATATATTGATGCCATTAAACTGATTCGCGATGAAAAAACGGTAGTCCAGGATATCGGACTTGTTAATTTTTACGATAATGCAGCTCCCGATCGTTATTTTGCCAATGTTGCAGGCATTGGATTTGATGCCACAGTGGCTCATGCCGCCAACAAATTAAAAGATCAAGGCAAAGGCAATGCACTTAGTTATATGCTTATCCTCATAAAAACGCTTTTAAAATACAATTCTAAATCCATGCAATTAACCGTTGGTGACAGAACCTATAACGAGCGTATGTTTAGCATCGGTATTGGTATTGGAAAATACAATGGCGGAGGAATGAAACAACTGCCTAATGCTATTGCCAACGATGGACTCTTGGACATTACGATCATCAAGAAGATAACAAAATGGACCGTTGTTAAAGAATTGAAGGGTTTATACGATGGCTCTTTTCTCAGTCACCCCAAAATTGATGCCCTACAAAATACCGTTGTGTCGTTTGCACAAAACCAGTTGGAAATCGAAACCGATGGAGAATCGGTTGGCTTCGGACCACAAAA
>JBFHQD010000130.1:0-9116 GCA_041592395.1 Bacteroidales bacterium
CACTTCTATATTATCTTAACTTATCCCCATTTTTTCCATCAAAAAGGTCGCATTTAAATTTTGCGAAACGCCATCTCTGAGTTTATAATCAAAAACCAACTGCTCTTTTTCTATTTCTACCTCAAAACAGGCGGTTTTTACATTTTCCGGAAATTTATTTTTTAAATCGGCCAATTGCAAATCGTGGGTAGCAATAATTCCGGCCGTTTTCAGTCCTATCAATTGTTTTACCAGCGCTTTGGATCCCTGTTCTTTATCTTTCGAATTGGTTCCTTTTAAAATTTCATCCAAAATAATAAAATAAGGCTCTCCGGTTTTTAAAGCCGTAATAATACGTTGTAATCGAAGCAATTCAGCATAAAAATAAGATTCGTTATTCGATAAAGAATCGCTGGTTTTAATGCTTGTAAAAGGTCGTAAAACACTTGTTCTAAATTGTTTAGCACAAACTGGCGATCCGGTTAACGCAAGTATAAGATTAACGCCCACCGTTCTTAAATAGGTGCTTTTTCCGGCCATATTTGCTCCGGTTATTACCACAAATTGCGCCGCATGCGGAAAATGCACATCGTTATCTACGCGCGTTTTTGTCGGCATTAAGGGATGACCCAAAGCCTGTCCTTCTATAATATAGCCCGACTCCGCTATTTCCGGAAAAATCAAATCCGAGCGGTTGTAATTAAAAGTGGCAAAACTTACAAGCATTTCCATTTCGGCAATGGCTCTAAACGCTTTATTGGGGAGTTTTTCATACGTCGATTTCCAAAACTCTAAACGAATACTTTGCCTGATATCCCACAGGAAAAAATAATTCAAAATAGGCCAAACCAAAATATTCAATCGCATATCAAAGGCCTGCGTTATTTTACCCAGTTGTTTTAATGCCCGACTAGCCGAACCGGCTTCGCAAGAAAATTCTTTTTGGATTCGCTGCAGATCCTTCGACTTAAAATGGGCTTTTTCTATCGTATGCATAAGTGTTTGAAAACGAAACAAGGTGGCGCTTTGCTTACCCAATTCCTGATGCTGCTGATTGATTTGCTTTGAATAAAAACCCGTAAATCCCAAATTCAATAAAAGGTAAAAAATAAAACCGGTCGAAGAAATTACCGACATCAAATACAAAACAAAGATCAGTAATGATAAAACGGGTAATGCATATTGCACGATTCGAAAAAACTTGTTTTTAAATATCGATTGCCTGATGATCCATTTGGGTAAAGTTTCGGCCAAACGATTGGGATCGGGCGAAAAAGCAGATTCTTGAGAAAAAGCGCGAATGCCCAAGGCTCTAAAACGACTCATCCATTTGGGTTGCGCGCTAAGTTCTTGAATTGCTTCCTGACGAAATCGTATTTTTTCGGCGTCCTTTTCAAGTGTTTTTAATCGGTTAGCTAAATACTGATTTCCGGCCTTCGAAAAATTTCGATTGAGCATTTGAAAAAGACTTTCTTGACCAAAAACATCCAAATCGCTCGTATAAGGATGCTGATTATCAATAAATTCTATTCCTTTTTCAAAAGAAGAAAAATCACCACGCAAGGCCGCTAACTCCATTGTATACAATTGCAAATAAATGGCGGATTCTTTTTTTTGTGTGAGAATCTTTTCGTGTTTAACCGCAATCCCTATAAAAACGAGTAGAAAAAAGACAAACACCAAAGCCACAATCCATAATTGGGTTGATGAAGCCAAATAAACAAAAATAATCCCCAATAAAAACCAGCTAATTCTTGCCGTAGAATAGCGTTTATTCTGTTTGGATAATTGCTCTATTTGGTTTGTATAAAATTCGAATTCCTCTTGATAAAATGCCTTTGCGTTTTGATTCATTGGTTTGTTTTTCCTTAAATACAAAGGAACAAATATTCACTCAAACCAAAAAAAACAAAGCGCTAAATATTGTTAATCCGCTTTTGTTGTTAAGAATAAAGGTGGTGTAATATTATTTGATTACTTTTGAAAAAAAGGATGAGAAATGTTACGTGTAGTCATAATTGATGATGAGCTCAGAGCAAGAGAAGCCATATACTCGCTTCTTCAAATCTATTGTAAAGACGATGCTATCGTTGTTGGTCAAGCTAAAAATTTACGTACCGGAATAGAAACAATCAAAGAACATAAGCCCGATTTGGTTTTACTCGACATTAAAATGCCCGACGGATCGGGATTTGATCTGTTGGCACGTTACGGAAAAATCGATTTTCAAGTTGTTTTTATAACCGCTTTTGAAGAATATGCCATTCGTGCATTTAAATTTAGCGCCTTAGATTATATCTTAAAACCGATAGAACCGGACGAACTAAAGCGGGTGATAAACAAGGCTAAATATTTGCTGCAATCAAGAGAAGCAAATGCGATGGATGTGCGTTTCGAAACATTTTTATCCAATATGAAAAACAACGACGCTAAGGATAAAAAAATCGTTTTAAGAACCACCGAAAACATTTATGTTATTGCTATCGACGATGTTGTTGCTCTAAGTAGCGATCGGAATTATACGCGTTTTTATTTTGTAAATAAACCCAATATCATCGTATCAAGAACACTAAAAGAATTCGAAGGTATGCTCCAGGGTTTTAGTTTTATGCGTATACATCGTTCCCATATTATCAACCTGAAATACATTGAACGTTACGAAAAATTGGACGGTGGTTATGCAGTTATGCTTGGCGATTTAAAATTTGAAGTTTCTCACCGAAAACGGGATGAGTTAATCGAATATTTTGAGCATTTATAAAAAAACCGCCTCTAAATTAGAGACGGTTTCTTTAAATCGGTAAGCCTGATTATTTAGGCAATTTCGATCAACTTTTTCATTTTTTGTACTTCTTTTAGCTTGGGGATATAGATATGTAAAATACCATCCACTTGCTCTGCTTTAATCGCTTCGATATCAATGTTTTTTGGTAATCTAAATGAGCGATTAAACGCATCTATCGAAAACTCTTTGAGCCAGGCTTCTTGATCTTCGTTGTTTTCGTCCTGTTTAGCCGAAATACTTAATATCCTTTCGTCGATTTCGATATTAATTTCCTCCTTTTTGTATCCGGGCACCAAAATATCCAATTCAAAAGCTTCTTCGCTTTCTTTGATATTGGTTGCAGGGCGATTGCCTAAATTTCCTAATTCGCCTTCAAAAAAGCGGTTAAATAAATTGCTGAATGCAGGTTCACTGTTATACTTTACTAAACGTACCATAAGTTCTATTTTTTTTAATTGTTATACTTAATTTCTTTTTCTTTCTTCTTTTCAAGTTTTATACCAAGCCCGATTGTGTGACTTTTTGTCATTTAATCAGATAATATACTGCCTATTTGTCATCTATTCATGATTTATTTTCTTTTTATAGGAATAAATAAAGCTTTAAGTAACTTTGTATTACGCATGAAAAAACTAAAAATAGAAAGTGGTAAAAACGTTTTAAATGCCCTAAAACCAAGTCGGATTATTTTACCGATTGTTTTGGGCTTGGGTGTTGCGGCTTATTTTTTGATTCGCAATTTTGACGTCGATCAATTTTCTTTTTTTCAGTGGTCTTTCGTCTCTGCACTATGGATAATGGGTGCTATTTTAATGATGGTAATCAGAGATTTAGCTTATATTATCCGTATTAAAATATTAACCGATCAAAAACTAAGTTGGCGTCAGGCATTCGAAATTATAATGTTATGGGAGTTTAGTTCGGCTGTTTCGCCATCTGTTGTTGGTGGTATAGCACCGGCTATTTATTTTCTGTACAAAGAAAAGTTAAGTGCCGGACAAAGCACGGCGGTAGTGCTCGTTGCCATATTTCTTGACGAGCTCTTTTTTATTCTTGCCATCCCACTTCTTTTACTCTTTTTTGGAAATGCAATTTTTCCCGCTAAAGATATCGCCTTATTAAGTCAGCTTAAATATTATTTTTGGCTGGGCTATGGTATTATTTTTATTTATACCCTCTTATTAGGCTACGCTATTTTTATCAATCCTCATATTATTAAATCAATCTTAAAATGGATTTTTAAACTGCCCTTTATAAGAAGATGGCAAGACAATGTTTGTCTCTTATCCGATCAGTTAATAGCAACCTCTGTTTGGTATAAATCAAAAAAAATCGATTTTTGGTTTAAATCCTTTTTAGCAACCGTATTATCATGGACAGGTCGTTATTGGGTAGTGAATCTTATTTTTATGGCCTTTTTTATGGATAAATTAGGATGGGCCGAACATTTTTTAATTTATGCGCGGCAACTTACCATGTGGATTTTATTATTAATTAGTCCAACACCGGGCGGAAGCGGTTTAGCCGAATTCTTTTTTCGCGATTTTTTAAGCGATTTTATCCCCAATTTAAATTGGGTAATTCCTTTAGCGCTTTTATGGCGATTGATTTCTTATTATCCCTATTTATTTATAGGTGCCATAATTTTACCGCGTTGGGTAAACCGCGTATTTAAGAAAAGTAAAGATTAAACTATTTGTTTTTTTCCTTCCACTGCTCGTGAAAAGATTGGTCGGCTAGGGATGGGAATTTACGATTATTTCCCCATAACTTTTTAATAATTAGCGAGATGAAAAAGCCTTTGGTTTTGCCGCTGAAAAAATCCATCCACTTCCTTTTCATTAAAAATTTACTGCTGCCTTTAACCATTAAGCGCTCCATAGAAGTCGTGTGTTTTTGCGCAACAGCATCGCGACGATTCAATAATAGCATATCGTGCAGAGGAATTTTTACCGGACAAACCTCCGTACAAGCGCCACAAAGTGTAGAAGCAAAACTCAAATGTTTGTAATCTTTCATTCCTAACATCCAAGGCGAAATAACAGATCCTATCGGACCGCTATAGGTGGTTTCGTAGGTATGGCCTCCTATATTTTTATAAACAGGACAAGCGTTTAAACAAGCGCCACAACGAATACACGATAAAGCCATGCGCTGTTCCTTTTGTGCCAACAAATCGCTGCGCTTGTTATTAAGAATTATGACATAATTTTCTTTGGGACCATCCCATTCTTTGCCTTTTCGGGGACCACTGATAATGCTATTGTAAACAGTCATGCGTTGACCGGTACCATGACTGCTAAGCAAAGGCCAAAAAAGATCCAAATCTGTTATACTGGGAATGATTTTTTCTATGCCTGCTATTGCAATATGCACCGGAGGCATAGCCATGGTTAATACGCCATTGCCTTCATTTTCGGTAAGTGCAATTGACCCTGTATCGGCAATTAAGAAATTAGCGCCTGTAATACCTATATCCGCATTATAGAATTTATCGCGCAGTTTTAGTCTTACTTTTGCCGTAATTTCTTCCGGACTTAAACCTTCGTCCCAACCCATTTTTTCGTTAAACAGAAGAGCTATATCTTCTTTTGATTTATGCATGGCGGGCGTGACAATATGATACGGTTTTTCATTTGCCAACTGCACAATATATTCGCCTAAATCAGTTTCAACCGATTCTATACCTTGCTTTTCGAGAAATGCATTGAGCTCAATTTCTTCGGTAGTCATCGATTTCATTTTAACTACCTTTTTCGCGCGGTGTTTTTTAATGATATTCAGTATTTCATTTCGTGCTTCTTCGGCATCGACTGCCCAAATAACTTTACCTCCGTTGTTGGTAAAATTCTGTTCAAAATCAATGAGATAGGTATCTAGACTATTAACAACTTTGTTTTTTATGTTGGCCGCTCTGCTTTTGGCTAAATCTAAATTATTGTATTGCAATAAACCCTTTTTAAATGCGGCATTGTATTTACCAATATTGAAATTAATCTTATTCCTGTGCTCTAAATCAAAAGCTTTCAGTTTAGATTGTTTTAAGAATTTATCTGCAATTTCGGGCATTGTCTTTTTTTTATTAAAGCGTTTGTGAAATTTTTTCTACTCGCTTTTCGTGTCTACCACCTTCAAAATCTGTATTTAAAAATACCTTTACCATATTCCAGGCCAAGTTAAATTCGATAAATCTTCCGGGTATAGAAATAATATTTGCATTGTTATGCTTACGTATTAATTCGGCTTGCTCTACCGTCCAGCATAAACCTGCACGAACTCCGGCATATTTATTGGCTGTCATTTGAGCTCCATTTCCGCTTCCGCACATAATAATACCCAAAGGATAAACGCCATCATCAATTGCCTTTGCTAGCGGATGAATAAAATCAGGATAATCCACACTTTCATCCGAAAAGGTACCAAAGTCTTTAATGGTATATCCTTCTTTCTGAAGTTTATCTATAATAAAAGCTTTCATTTCAAAGCCGCCATGATCTGAAGCGATTGGTATTATGGTTTCTTTACTCATTCTAATATTTTTTTACAAAATTAAAGATAATGTACAGCTGTACTGCGTATAAACAAAAAAATAATAGCTAAAACACTAATTTTTTTTAAAGTTAGTATTTTTAAAGCGTTTGTGTTAATTCTATGTTTATTTCCTGTTAATAAATGTGTATAAAATTTATGTTATTAACATTTATACTGCGGTTTTTAGAGTCAACAAAAAGTTATCCATACTTATTCATTTTTATCCCCATGTTTTCAACATAAACGAACACTTGTTTTCGTGTTTATTTATAAACGCAGCGACTATTAACAACATGTTTATAAAATGGATTAGTTTTTTAATATCAATGAAATAGAATAGAAAATTTATGTTGAAAACCCGCCGGCTTATCAACATGCAAGTTTTTTGAACGAAAGTTATACAGCTATTCACAGCCTATAATAATAAGAGTAATTCTTTTTATAAAATATACTATTATTTATTCGCTGTTGATAAAGTAAAAAGAGCATAAAATAAGCTGGATTCTTCAAATGGAATTATTTAAGTTTGCATCAAAATTAGAAACAATGACAGATTATATTCAGGAAATCGCAAAACTCAAAAAAGAAAAAAATGCAATTATTTTGGCGCATTATTATCAGATACCTGAAATTCAAGATATTGCAGATTATGTGGGCGATAGTTTAGGATTAGCTCAAGCTGCAGCCGAAACCAAAGCGGATTTAATTGTTTTTGCCGGTGTTCATTTTATGGCCGAAACAGCTAAAATTTTGAACCCGAATAAAAAAGTACTTTTGCCCGATTTAGAAGCCGGATGTTCATTAGCCGCTTCTTGTCCGCCAGACGATTTTTCAAAATTCAGGGCTAAATATCCCGATCATATTGTGCTTTCGTACATCAATTGCACAGCAGGAATAAAAGAACTATCCGATGTCATTGTCACTTCAGGAAATGCGGTTCAGATCGTAGAATCATTTCCAAAAGAACAAAAAATAATTTTTGCTCCCGATAAAAATTTGGGCGGATATATCAACCAAATTACGGGTCGTAATATGGTTTTATGGGATGGAACTTGCGAAGTGCATGATCAGTTAACCACAGAAGCCCTTATTCAGCTGAAAAGATTAAATCCGGATGCCGAAGTTGTGGCTCATCCCGAATGCGATGGTCCTATTTTAGCTTTGGCCGATATGATAGGATCGACTTCAGCCATGCTTAAGCACACCCAAAAATCAGCTTCGAAAAAATTTATCGTGGCTAGCGAAACGGGTATTTTGCATCAAATGAAACTAAATTCGCCCGAGAAGGAATTTTTGGTTGTTCCGAAAGATGAAACCTGCAGCTGTAACGATTGCCCTTATATGAAACTAAATACGATGGAAAAATTGTATTTGGCAATGAAAAACGAAGAACCTCGTATTGAATTATCAGCCGAAGTCATAGAACGTGCTAAACGTCCGATAATTAAAATGTTAACGATTTCTAAACAATTGAATTTAATCTAATTGCAAAAAAAAATCCCGTAATTTTTACGGGATTGAAAACTTAAATATCTATAAAGTTAAACTAAACCAGTTTAACGTTTACGGCATTTAATCCTTTTTTTCCTTCTTGAAGTTCGAATGAAACTTCGTCGTTTTCTTTGATGTCGTCAATTAATCCGGAAACGTGAATAAAATACTCATTGCCTGATTCATTGTCTTTAACAAAACCATACCCTTTTGTTGTGTTAAAAAATTTTACTGTTCCTGTATTCATAATAATTTATTGATAATTAGTAATTACACAAAGTTATACAAATTTTTGGACGCTCTACTTAAAAAGCAATTTTCTTTAAAAGAACGATTATTCTGTTTAGTTTTGCCGCTCAAAAAAAATTAAAAAATGATGTCAAAAATTACACTTATTCTAAGTCTTTTTATTTCTCTTTTACTTGTTGGATGCTCGAGTACGGCTACTTTAAGTAAGCAAACCGATAAAGCGGATACTGCTTTTGCTACAGGCGATTTTGAAACAGCATTTAATACATACGATAGTTTTATAAGAGATCAAGAAAGTAAAGACAAAGAAGTAAATGGTGAAATATATGGTGCTGCAGCCAAAGCGGCATTGCAATTAAATAAATTTATTGAAGCCGAAAAATATTTCAAAATGGCTTTTTATAAAGAATCGGGCGATGCAGATTTGTATGCGCAAATGAGTGAAGTTTATAAAAAAATGGATAATCTTTCTAAAGAACTCGATGCATTGGAATTTTTCGATACCCATTTTAGCAACGATGCTCGTCGTAATACGCTCAAAAAAAGGCTGTTCGAATTGTATGTAGAAAGCGAAAATTGGGAAAAAGCAGCGCGCTTATGGCCAACTTTTGATTTGGATAATCAAGCCGAAGTGCACTTGATGGAATTGTATTTATTAACGCAAAAAGCTTTGGATAAAAAAGATTCGGCGGATAAATTAGCAGCCGCAATTTTAAAAAAAGACGTTACAAATAAAATTGCCCTGGAATGGAATGCGGAGAAATATTTTTGGAAAGCCGAAAACACCTATCAATCCGCTTTGGATGCTTACGAAAAAAACAAGACCAATAAGCAATACAATATCATGTTGAAAACCCTAGATCGGGTTACTTTGGATTTTAAAAAGGCTCTAAAATATTATCAAATGCTCTATAAACTGTATCCTTCAAAAGAGTATGCAAAATATATTGCAAATGTTTATATTCGTTTTCAGGATAAAAAAAATGCCGATTATTATTTAAATTTATCCAAATAAAAACGGCTTTTATATTCTGTTTTAATTGCGGGGTGTTAATAGAAAGTCACGACTTCTAAATCAGCG
>JBFHQD010000131.1:0-9095 GCA_041592395.1 Bacteroidales bacterium
GTAACAATGAAAATAATAACCGACCAATTCAAAGACATTCAATTATTTACGAGTGGCTCATCCTCTTTTGATTTATCGAATAAAATAAACGAACCACTAACAGGAAGAAAATGGGAATATCAGTTATATCCGATTTCCTGGGAAGAATATGAAAATCATCATGGTTTTTTATACTCGGAACAACAACTTGAAAATAGATTACTCTATGGATTTTATCCTGATGTATTAAATAATTCCGGAGAGGAAGTGGAAGTTCTAAAGAATTTAGTCAGCAGCTATTTGTATAGAGATATTCTGGCACATGCCGATTTGAGAAAACCAGAAATTTTAGATAAATTAGTCCTGGCTTTAGCTCTTCAAATCGGAAATGAGGTAAATTATTCAGAACTCGCGCAAATAGTTAATGTTGATAAAAACACAATTAGTAAATATATCGATATTCTTCAAAAAGGATATGTGATTTTTAAACTGAATAGTTTTAGTCGAAATATCAGAAATGAAATTAAAACGAATAAAAAAATATATTTCTACGACAATGGCGTTCGTAATATGGTGATTGGTAATTTCAATTCGATTAATCTGAGAACTGACAAAGGAGCTTTGTGGGAAAATTTTTTAATCTCAGAACGAATTAAACAGATTGAGTACAAACAAAGCCTAGCCAGAACCTACTTTTGGAGAACAAAACAACAACAAGAAGTTGACTTTGTGGAAGAACTAAACGGAGAAATCTGGGGCTACGAATTTAAATGGAATAATAGGAAAAACTCAAAACTACCAAAAACATTTACAGAAGGCTATAATGCTAAAAGTAAGCTGATTGACATCAGTAATTTTAGAGAATTTGTAGTCATTAAATAATTAAAAAAATCTATCAACTCCAAAATTCTTACGGCTATTGAAATGGGAGTGATAAAATTAAGGTTTTAAATATAGTTTATTAAAATTGGCTTGTACTTTTCTATTTTACCTGCCAAATTACACTAAAATTTTATTCCTGAAAAACAAGAGAAAAAATAATTCACCTCATGCTTCCTTCTAGATGAAATGAGAATGAATTACACGCGTTAAATTAAATCTGTCTCCAAATCATCCTATTTAACCATCTTAATCAAAAACCCTTTTATCCGATTATTGTAATATGTCAAAAATCAGACAGAACACTAATTATCTTAGTACACTCAAGACACGCGTGACAAAAAAGGAATCAGAAAAAATATTTTGTTGATGCTCAATTGAAAATCAAGCATTAGCTTCGCTATATCTTTTAAAGGAGCTATTATTATAAACCAATAAATCGCTTCGCGATTTCGTTTTTTTCACTTTGTGTTTAAGCAAGCTTTCCACTAGTGCAAAATAAAAAACCCTAACACATCCGTGCTAGGGTTTTTGGTGTAGCGGGATCGAGAATTGAACTCGAGACCTCCGGGTTATGAATCCGACGCTCTAACCAACTGAGCTACCCCGCCATTTTTTGAGATTGCAAAAATAGAACTTTTTTTTAGTGTTCAAACCTAAATCTCAAAAAATACGAAACTTATTTGCCTATTTTATCGTGTGCTTGTAATGAACACCACGCGCTTTAAGTCCATTTAACATAAAATCTACATTTGCTTTGGAATAAGCTAATGCTTCCGGTGCAGAAACACCAACCTGATTAAATAAACCGGCATCCAACAAGCGCAACGCTACAGTAGCAGTATACCCTGTAGTTCTTGCCATTGAATGAATTCCTGTTTCCGGACTTTGCTCGTCGTACAAATCAAAAACATGGGTTTGCGTTTTCCCGTCTTTTGTACCGCATACACGAATTTGCATTACCGTAAGATCGCGATCACCCTCATTAAGTTTCCACTGATCAAAAAGTAAGTTCGAAGTAAAATCGATTGGGCTCACCTCTACTCCATTTATCATTCTTTTCTCCGTGTCGAAAAAGCCACTGTCGCGCAACAATTTTATCTTATCGATATAATGCGGATAACGCAAGGTTTTTTCTATCATATTTGGTACTTTCAAGGTATTCATCAAAGAGCGCAAGCCATCGCTATTAAAGGCTTCCAACTCTCCAACAACTGGAAAATCGATCAATTCGCCATCGGTAAGTGCTGCTTTTGTCACCACTTCGCCATCCACAACAAAACGAGCAGGGCGCGTATATTCTTCTATCACATCAACCGGTGAAAAAGGCGCTTTGTATTCCCAAGGAAGCTCTCGTTTTATAGGCAATCCTCCAACATAAATTTTTATATCTTCTGCTTCATCCAACAAGGTTGCGCCGTAAGCCGAAAGCAAATTACTCATTCCGGGAGCAACACCAATATCAGAAATTACAGTTACTCCTTTTTCTTTGGCCAATTCATCCAGATCGAACATATCTTCGGGATAAAAAGCAATATCTATACAATTCTTTCCGGAATTGATAATACGTTTTAAACTTTCGAATCCCATAAAACCCGGTGTTGCATTAATTACAAAATCAGCATCAACAATTACAGATTCTATTATACCTCGAGCAGCTAAATCCACTTTTTTTGTTTGAACTCCTGCCTTTTGTAATTTGGTGAAATTGTGTTCGTTAAAATCGACTGCTAAAACTTGGTATTCGTTATTTTTAGCTAAATCTAAAGCCATAGGAGCACCTACTAAACCGGCTCCAAGCACAACAACTTTCTTCATAAAAAAATTTTTTCATAAAAGTACAAAAACTCGCTTGTTTCGGCTTAAGAAAAAATATATTTCTGTTATCGAACTGTAACAATTTGTATCTTGAGTGGTCATTATAACAGATGTTGTTCAGCAAAACAAAATATCGCGATATCCATCATCAACTGATTGCCAATTGCAGAAATGGCGATCAGAAAGCGCAAATGGAAATTTACACGCTCTATTATAAAGCGATGTATAATGCCGCACTGCGCATTCTGAAAAATCAGGAAGATGCTGAAGATGTGATGCAAGATTCGTTTATAGATGCGTTTTCGCGTATTCATCTTTATCGAGAAGAAGGAAGTTTTGGTGGATGGCTAAAAAGAATAGTAATAAACAATGCAATGGATTTTATCCGAAAACAAAAACCGACCAACGATATCGACGAAAGTCTGGTATTGCTTACGGAAGATGAAACCGATTGCATAGAAAATGATTGCCGACTGGAAGATATAAAAGAGGCTATGAATAAACTAAAAGATGAATACCGGATTATCCTTTCGCTCTACCTTTTCGAAGGTTACGATCACGAAGAGATTGCCAGTATCCAAAAAATCAGTTACGGTTTATCCAGAACACGTTATTCCAGAGCACGACAAAGTCTATTGAAAGCAATTCGTCAAATTCAAACAGAAAGGGAAATGAAATGGGCTTAGTAAATTTAGAAAACAAAATTCGCGAAAATCGCGCTTTTTTTGATGCTGAACCATCAGAAAATCATTTGGAGAAATTCCAAAGCAAATTGGCTCAAGTAGAATTGAAAAAAAATACGTTCAACAGAAATCGGTATAATACGCGTAAAATTTTTGCGGTAGCCGCTTCGGTAACTGTGCTCTTATTTATTTCATTATTTGCCCTGCTCGAATATCCAAAGCTGAATCACGAGCCCCAACTTTCTGATGATCTGATGCATGTTAAGATGTATTATAGCACGCAAACCAACGAAAAGATGTCGGAAATAAAAAATTGCGCCAACCAGTCAAACGCGCAAGAGATGCTCTTTGAATCAACCGAAGGTCGCTTGCAAAAACTGGACAATAATACACTGGAATTGGAGCGAAAACTGAGCCTGGCTCAAGGCAATAAACAATTAGAAAACGCTTATATTCTAAGCCTCAAAGCTAAATCGGAAGTTGTAAACCAGATATACGATCAAATGTGTACAAACAACGCAAACAATATAATTACGCAATAAAGTAATAGGAGGGAATGATTATGAAAAGTATTAAAAACAAATTAAGAATCGCAAGTCTGAGTCTTGTCATTATGCTACTCGGGAGCAGTACCGTTTTGGCTACAGAATATACCAAAACAAGTAGCAAAAGCTTTGATGTTAAATCGGGTGCTTTACTCGATCTGAACACAGAGTTTGGAGATATAAAAGCCTATAACTGGGACAAACAAAAAATCAGTATTGAAGCTACTATTACGGTAAGCGCAAGCAGTCAATCAAAAGCCGACGAACGTTTTAGACGCATCCAGCTTGAAATAAACGGGGACAAAAATATTGTAAGCGTTTTAAGCAAAATCGAATCCGGATTTTTTAATAAGAACGGTAATAATATCAGCATCGATTTTATTATCTATTACCCCTCGGATATTCGCCTAAAAATGAATTTAGATTTTGGCAGTGCTTTTTTCGAAGACCTTAAAGGAGCAACCGATATTGAAGTGAGTTATGGTAGTTTTAATGCCAACAACTTAAGCAGTGTTAATAATGAAATTCAAATTAGTTTCGGAAAACTGCAAGTTGCAACCGTTGAAGCCGGAAACATCGAAATCGAATACGGCGGTTGCGAAATTGAAGAATCGAAAACCCTTGATTTGCGCACTTCGTTTTCGGGCAATGTAAATATTGAAAAAGTAGGAAAATTACTTTTAAAATCGGCTTACGACAAAGTTAGTATTGGCGAAGCCAACGAAATTAGTGGCGGTGTCGAATTTACCAGCTTTACGCTTCAAAGGATCAATACCAGTCTCGATATGAAAGCGGCTTATGGTGGATTCAAAGTCTATAGTATCAATCCCAACTTTAAATTAATCGATTTAAGAAGTGAGTTTTGCGGTCTGAAACTTTATGTCGATGCAAATTCCAATTTCACTTTTTATGCCGATGTAGAACTGGGATCATTCGATTATCCAAAAGAAAAAGTCACCATCACTAACTTTCAAAAAGATGTCACCGAATTGATGATGGAAGGTTATTTTGGGACAAAAGAAAAAGCCAAAGGAAATATGCGTTTATCGGTTGAACACGCTAGTGCAACCATTAACTTAAAATAATTTTACTATGAAAAAATATCCAATAAGTGTTCTTTTTCTATTGTTTGCCTTAATGCTACAGGCTGCAAATATGGAAAAACAAAACAGAACAGCAAGTCCTTTTACCAGTATCCGTTCCTCTTCATCTATCGATGTTGTGGTTGAACAAACCGGACAATATGCCATTGATGTCATCGCACCGGAAAAATATTTAGCCTATATCATTACTGAAATTACGGGTGGCGAACTCCATATTTACATGAATAGATCGATGAATTATTCGGGTGAAATCGTTGTAAATGTTCAGGTTAAAGATCTCGAAAAAGTTATACTTTCCGGATCAGGCGATTTTGAAACAAGAGGAGAATTAAAAACCCCCGAATTTTCATTTCGCATTTCGGGTTCGGGCGATCTTTCTGCTCAGCTCAACGCAAGAATTGTTAATGGCAGTGTAAACGGATCAGGCGATGCTGAAATTAGCGGTGTAACTGAGCGCTTAGAATTGCAGCAATCCGGCTCGGGCGATATTATCGCTACAAAGCTCCATCTGCTTTCTGCCAAATTAAAAATGAGCAGTTCGGGCGACAGCAAATTTGTGGGAAGTACCGATTATTTTGAGTTGTCACAATCCGGATCGGGCGATTTCTTAGGCAGGGATTTTGATACCGAAGACGCGAGAATCAGAAAATCGAGCTCAGGCGATACACGAATTGTTGTTAACAAAACAATTGATATCAATATCAGTGGATCGGGCGATTTGTATTACAGTGGAAAACCGGAATTTAATAATATTACCGTAACCGGATCGGGTGATATAGTAAGAATTAATAAATAAACATAAACGATGAAAAACAAAGTAAAATTTTTAGCCGTAAGTTTGATAACATTGCTGTTTTTACAAACTTCTATCGCTGCAACACCCAGTTTTGGATGGGTTAAAGGCAGTGGAAAAATCGTAAAAGAAACGCGCGAAGTAAGTAACTTCCATGGCCTTGGAGTGGGCGGTGCCTTCGAAGTAATTTTGATTAAATCGAACAATGAAAAGGTGGTTTTAGAGATGGACGACAACTTATTGCCTTATGTTTCAACCCGAGTTTATGGAGGTATTTTAGAAATCGACAATGAAAGAGACTTCCGTAATCCAAGCGAATTAAAAGTAACAATCTATTACAAATCGATTAATGAAATCGATATTTCTGGAGCGGCCTCACTGACAAGTGAAGATGTATTAAAATGCGAAAATTTTGAATTTGAAGCCAGTGGAGCTTCGGATGTGCAATTAAAATTAGATGTAGAAAGCATGGAAGCTGATTTAAGTGGTGCTTCAAAAGTAACATTTAGTGGTAAAGCAAGCTCTGTTGAAATTGAAGCTTCAGGCGCTTCGGTTTACAAAGCATTGGAATTAGAAACCGAAGAGTGTGAGCTTGACGCATCGGGTGCCGCTGTAGCAAAGGTTTGGGTAACTGAAAAATTTGCCATAGAAGCCTCAGGCGCTTCCAGCGTCCGATACAAAGGAAGTCCGGGCATTGATATTGTAAATATAAGTGGTGCCTCATCGGTACGAAAATATTAAAATAACAAAGCCTTTTTTTAAGCCCAAAACCCCAAGTTTTGGGCTTTTAATTTCTCGCTCTTTTCTTTTTTTAACGCTAGCTATTCTGTACTTTTGCGAACAATATACTGTATTTCACTTCAACAAAAAAACCTTAAATGTATGAGAAGAACTATTGCTATTCGTCACGAAGATAAATACAAGATGGAGCGTCGTGCAGCACTTGCTCCCAAGCATGTGAAAATGCTCACCGATCAAGGACTTGAAGTTTTAGTTGAGTCCTCTAAAAAAAGGATTTTCACGGATGAAGAATACCGTGCAGCCGGAGCTAAAGTAACACAAGATATTTCCAAAGCTTCGCTTATTTTTGGCGTTAAAGAAATGCCGATTGATTATTTTGAGGCCAACAAAACCTATGTGTTTTTTTCTCATACCATTAAAGGACAGGCCTATAATATGCCATTGCTTCAAAATATGATTGATCGTAAAATCAATTTATTTGAATACGAAAAAATAACTGACGAAAAAGGCCGCCGACTCATCTTCTTTGGTCATTTTGCCGGTTTAGCCGGAATGATTAATTCTTTTTGGTCTTACGGCCAACGCTTAAAAAAGCTAGGTCTTTCTTCTTGTTTCGATACTTTACAACAATCGCATAAATACACTTCGCTCGACGAAGCCAAAGCAGCCATAAAAAAAGTGGGAGAAGAAATTCGTGCCAAAGGCCTTGCCAAAGAAAATGGGCCAATGGTTATAGGAATAACGGGCTATGGAAACGTTTCGAAAGGAGCACAAGAAATTGTTAAACTGCTTCCTTCCGAACAAATCAGTCCTGCCGAGCTGCTTCAAAAATCCAATGAAAACAGCTTGCTTTTAGATCGGGTTTATATGGTTGTTTTTAAGGAGCACGACTTATCCACTCCTATCGATGAAAATAGGGATTTCGAACTTCAGGATTACTATGATTATCCCGAAAAATACAAAAATCAGTTTGAAAAATATATTCCTCACCTAAGCATTTTAATGAATTGCATGTATTGGGACGATCGCTATCCCAGAATTGTAAGCAAAGATTTTTTAGAAAAGCTATACCAAACAGAGCATCGCTTAAAAGTGATTGGAGATGTTACCTGCGATCCTGATGGATCTATCGAAGCTACGCATATGGGCGCCACTATTTTAGAACCTGTTTATGTGTATAATCCAAAAACAAGGCAACCTAAAATGGGATTTGAGGGCGAAGGACTTTTGATTATGGCCGTAGAAATATTGCCTGCTGAATTGCCAAGAGAAGCATCAGAAGCCTTTGGAAATGTGCTTGTTAAATACGTAAAGCAATTGGCCGAGGCCGATTACAATACTTCTTTTGAAGACTTAAACATTCCGGCTGAATTTAAACGAGCACTTATTTTACATAAGGGAGAATTTACACCCGATTTTGCCTATATGGCCGATTTTTTATAGAGAAAATAATCGAATAGTTTTACATCTAAATCGATTCTATGTGTAGAAGATTATCTACTTTTACAAGCGATTTATGAACCCATATTTTAAATAGCATGCAACACATTTTAATTTTAGGAGCAGGATTGTCAGCTTCCAGTCTGATAAAATATTTACTCGATCATTCTGAACAATACGATTGGCAGGTTCGCCTTGGCGATCTTTCTGTGGAAACAGCTGAAGCAAAAATCAATAATCACGCGAGAGGGGAAGCTTTTTACTTTGATGTTAATGATGATAACCTATGTAGAACAGAAGTTCAAAAAGCAGATATCGTTGTTTCTATGCTGCCCGCCAGCTTGCATTTTAAAGTAGCCAGAGCTTGTGTTGATTTTGGTAAAAATATGGTAACCGCTTCTTATGTATCTCCCCAAATTGAAGCCTTAAACGAAGAAGCTAAAGCAAAAAACATACTTATTCTGAACGAAATTGGTGTTGACCCGGGCATTGATCATATGTCGGCTATGCAAGTAATCGATCGCATAAAAGGATTGGGAGGAGAAATTACGAGTTTCCAATCATCCACAGGAGGATTGGTAGCTCCAAAATACGATAATAATCCTTGGAATTATAAATTTACTTGGAATCCGAGAAACGTAGTGTTGGCCGGACAAGGTGTTTCAAAGTTTATCCGAAATGGAAAATACAAATACATTCCCTACCACAAATTGTTTAAACGCATCGTTAGAACTGAAGTGTTGGATTACGGCGAATTCGAAATTTATCCCAATCGCGATAGCTTAAAATACCGCGGAATCTATGGCTTAGACAATATCCCAAGTATGTTTAGGGGCACTATGCGTCGTCCGGGCTATTCGCGCAGTTGGAATATTTTTGTTCAATTGGGAATGACCGATGACTCCTTTATTATTGAAGACTCAGAAAACATGACTTATCGTGAATTTGTAAATTCCTTTTTGGAATACGAAACCAAAATTCCGGTCGAAACCAAGTTGGCTCATTATTTAGGTATTGAAGAGGAAAGCGATATTATGTATAAACTTCGCTGGCTCGATTTATTCAAACCCATAAAAATTGGCTTAAAACGCGCTACTCCGGCTCAAATTTTACA
>JBFHQD010000132.1:0-9064 GCA_041592395.1 Bacteroidales bacterium
CGTTCAAAATCTGGATGAAACCGTTTTTGACATCAATAAACAAGCCGAAAAAGTCGAATTTATATTAGACATTGCTTCCTACAATAAAGCGGAAGGGCTTGCCTTAAGTGATGAAGAAGTAGATTATTTGAATGATATCAGTAAAAAGTTAAATAGAAAACTTACGGATAGTGAAGTGTATGGTTTTGCTCAAGTAAATTCAGAACATTGCAGACATAAAATCTTTAATGGCACCTTTATAATCAATGGTGTAGAAATGCAAGAATCGCTTTTTGCATTGATTAAAAAAACTTCCAAAGTACATCCTAATCGTTTAGTTTCTGCTTATAAAGATAATGTGGCTTTTGTTTTAGGGCCAAGCGTTGAGCAATTTGCCCCAATTCAACAAGATAGAGCAGATTACTTTCAAACCAAAACCATAAATACCGTCATTTCCTTAAAGGCTGAAACACATAATTTTCCGACAACAGTTGAGCCATTTAATGGAGCATCGACAGGAACAGGAGGCGAAATTAGAGACAGGATGGCCGGCGGAAAAGGCAGTATTCCTATTGCCGGAACAGCTGTTTATATGACTTCTTACCCCAGAAGCAATGGAGCCAGAAATTGGGAGAAAGCAACCGAAGAACGCCCATGGCTTTATCAAACGCCTGAAGAAATCTTAATAAAAGCATCGAATGGAGCTAGTGATTTTGGTAATAAATTCGGTCAACCCTTAATATGTGGAAGTGTACTTACTTTCGAACACTTTGAAAACAATAAGAAATACGGTTTTGATAAAGTAATAATGCAAGCCGGCGGCATTGGTTTTGGGAAAAAAGAAGATGCTTTAAAAGATATTCCCGAAGCGGGCGATGCGATCGTTGTTTTAGGAGGTGATAATTATAGAATTGGTATGGGTGGCGGCGCAGTTTCTTCCGTGGCTACAGGCGAGTTCAACAATGCGATTGAATTAAATGCCGTTCAACGAGCAAATCCTGAAATGCAAAAACGGGCTTTTAATGCGATACGGGCTATGATCGAAACCGAGAAAAATCCTATCGTTTCTATTCACGACCATGGCGCTGGCGGACATTTAAACTGTCTTTCCGAGTTGGTGGAAGAAACCGGCGGAATTATCGACGTAAAAAAACTTCCCGTTGGCGATCCTACTTTATCAGCAAAAGAAATTGTAGGCAACGAATCGCAAGAACGTATGGGCTTAGTGATGAAACCCGAAAACCTCGAGTTTCTCCAAAAAGTGGCCGATCGAGAACGAAGCCCATTGTATATTGTAGGTAAAACCACTGATGATAAGCGCTTTAAATTTGAAGATGCAGGAAGATCGCCCATTGATATGGAATTGAAAGACTTTTTTGGAAAACCACCCAAAACAGTTTTAGAAGATCAAAAAACAGTGAGTCATTTTGAGGAAATCGACTACTCAGTTGAGAAAATAAATGAATATCTGGAACAAGTATTGCAACTCGAGGCGGTAGCGTGTAAAGATTGGTTAACGAATAAAGTAGACCGCTCAGTAACAGGTAAGATTGCAAAACAACAATGCGCAGGCCCAATTCAGCTTCCTTTAAATAATGTGGGTGTTGTTACCATCGATTATCTTGGCGAAAAAGGCATTGCGTCTTCCATTGGTCATGCGCCAATAAGCGCTTTAATCGATCCCGTAAAAGGATCGCAATTAAGTATAGCCGAAGCTCTTACTAATATTATGTGGGCGCCGATCCAAGATAAACTTTCAGGAATTTCTTTAAGTGCAAACTGGATGTGGCCTGCCAAAAATTCGGGCGAAAATGCGCGCTTATTCGAAGCGGTTAAAGCCGTCAGCGATTTTGCCATTGAATTAGGAATTAACATTCCTACGGGAAAGGATTCCTTGTCAATGACTCAAAAATATGAGGATGACATTGTATTCTCGCCCGGAACCGTTATTATTTCAGGCGTAGGCGAAGTAACCGATGTAAAAAAAGTAATTGAGCCCGTATTGCAAAACAAGGTCGATAGTACTTTATTCTATATCGATTTATCTTTCGAGAGCAAAAAATTAGGCGGCAGTAGTTTTGCCCAAACACGTAATAAATTAGGACAAGAAACTCCCGGAGTTCAAAATGCACAGCAATTTAAAACGGCTTTCAATTGTGTTCAAGAATTGATTGAAGATCAATTGATTTTAGCCGGTCATGATATTTCAGCCGGTGGTTTGATTACTGCATTGCTTGAAATGAATTTCGCCAATATTGAAGGTGGGTTATCCGTTTCGCTTGACAGCATAAACGAAAACGACCTCATCAAACTTCTTTTTGCAGAAAATCCCGGAATTCTATTCCAAACAGATCAAACGAAAGAAGTTGAAAAACGTCTACAGTCCAAAGGAATCAACTATAGCGTTATTGGCAAACCGATTCAAAATAGAGCGCTCGAAATAACACATCAAAACAAGACTTATTCATTTGATATCAATACTTTACGCGATATTTGGTATCAATCCTCTTATCTCTTAGACCAAAAACAAAGTGGTGAGAATCTTGCCAAAGCGCGTTATGATAATTACAAAAATCAAGCTTTATCTTTTGTATTTAACACCAACTTTGAAGGTAAACTTGCCCAATATGGATTGAATAAAAAACGTGATATTTCTACCGGTATTAAAGCCGCTATTATTCGCGAAAAAGGAGTAAACGGAGATCGCGAAATGGCTTATTCGCTCTATCGTGCAGGCTTTGATGTGAAAGATATTCACATGACCGATTTGATTTCCGGAAGAGAAAATCTGGAAGATATCAATATGATTGTGTTTGTTGGTGGTTTTTCCAATTCGGACGTATTGGGATCGGCCAAAGGATGGGCCGGAGCATTTTTATACAACGAAAAATCGAAAAAAGCATTAGATAATTTTTATGCTCGTACTGATACCTTAAGTCTAGGCATTTGCAATGGTTGTCAGTTGATGGTTGAATTGGGATTGGTTTATCCGGAACACGAAGAAAAACCCAAAATGCTGCACAACGATAGTCATAAATTTGAATCGGGCTTTATCAATGTTGATATTTATGAAAATAATTCCATCATGCTCAATTCCTTAGCCGGAAGCAGATTGGGTATTTGGGTTGCACACGGGGAAGGTAAATTTAGCTTCCCTTACGACGAAAATAAATACAATATTCCAAGCAAGTACAGCTTTGCTAACTATCCTGCAAGTCCTAATGGTTCTGACTATAATACAGCCGCAATTTGTTCAAATGACGGTCGGCATTTGGCTATGATGCCACATTTAGAACGCGCTATTTTTCCTTGGCAATGGGCTCATTATCCATCCGATAGAAAAAATGATGAAGTAACGCCTTGGTTAGAAGCTTTTGTGAATGCCAGAAAGTGGGTGGAAGAAAAAACAAAATAAATTCATTGTGCCTTTGTGCCTTAGGCCTCTAGGTTAATTCTTTTTACTACTAAGACACGAAATCACAAAGAAAAGATTCTACAATTAAATATATTGAGCGGTATAGGATTTCTGATTTTTAATGAGTTGATCGGGTGTTCCTTCAAAAACAATTTCGCCTCCTTTATCACCACCTTCAGGGCCAAGATCAATCACCCAATCGGCACTTTTAATCACTTCCATATTGTGTTCGATAACAAGAATCGTATGTCCGTTATCCAATAAGGCATAAAACGATTTTAAAAGATTATCGATATCGTAAAAATGCAAACCGGTGGTGGGTTCATCAAAAATAAAAAGGATGGGATTGCTTTGGGTTCCTTTAGATAAAAAAGAAGCCAATTTAATGCGCTGCGCTTCGCCCCCACTCAAAGTGCTGGAAGGTTGTCCAACTTTTAAATAACCAAGTCCCACATCTTGCAATGGCTTTAATTTGCTAACAATTTTCCGTATCGTTGAGCTTTCTTTTTCATATTCCGTAAAGAAAGAAAGGGCCTGATTAATCGTCATATCCAAAAGATCGTGCACATTTTTATCGTGGTATTTGATATCAAGAACCTCGTCTTTAAATCGTTTGCCCTCGCACTCTTCGCAAACCAAATGAATATCGGCCATAAACTGCATTTCAATTTTCACTTGACCATCGCCTTCGCACGTTTCGCAACGCCCACCTGGAATATTAAAACTGAAAAAACCGGCTTTATATCCGCGAACTTTTGCTAATTTTTGATTAGAAAATAAGGTTCTAATATCATCCCAAGCTTTAACGTAAGTAGCCGGATTTGAACGCGATGAGCGCCCAATTGGATTTTGATCAATCAATTCAACATCCGTAATTCGTTTTAAATCGCCTCCAATGGAATCAAATTTTCCGGTAATATTAGCATAACCGCCATAATGTTTTTTTAGTGCCGGATAGAGTATGCTTTTGATTAAAGAAGTTTTGCCCGAGCCACTCACTCCACTTACTAAGGTCAAAACATTTAATGGAATTTTTAAATCAATATTCTTCAGATTATTCTCACGAGCTCCCTTTAATTCAATATAATCTCGCCACGGTCTTTTGTAATCCAGGCGATTTACGATCAATTTTCCCGAAATATATTGTGCCGTCAAACTTGAATCGTCGTTTTTCAATTCGGCTAAATTTCCGGCAAAAACCAATTCACCCCCTTGATAACCTGCCTTTGGACCAATATCAATAATATAATCGGCTGCGCGGATAATTTCTTCGTCGTGTTCAACAACGATTACCGTATTTCCTATATCTCGTAAATTCTTGAGTACTTTAATCAAACGCTTTGTATCTCTGGAATGTAATCCAATACTGGGCTCATCCAAGATATATATAGAGCCCACCAAACTACTCCCTAATGAAGTGGCCAAATTTATGCGTTGCGACTCACCTCCGGATAAGGTATTCGATAGACGATTCAAACTTAAATAAGGCAATCCCACATCGAGTAAAAACTGAATCCTTCGATTGATTTCTTCCAAAATACGCTTGCTGATTACTTTTTCGTATTTATCCAATTTCAGATTCTGCATAAAAACGGCCAAAGTTTCCAATGGCATTTTTACCAAATCGGAGATGCTTTTCCCGTTCACTTTTACATAATTGGCATCTTTGCGCAATCGTGTTCCAGAACATTCCGGACAAATTGTTTTGCCCCGATAGCGCGAAAGCATCACTCGGTATTGTATTTTATATGCTTGTTCTTCTACTTGCTTAAAAAATGCATGTAAACCCTCAAAATAGTCATTTCCATTCCAGAGTAAATCGTATTGTTGCGCATTCAATGCAGCAATGGGTTTATGAATAGGGAAATTGAATTTATCCGCATTGACAATTAACTGATTACGCCACTCTCCCATTTTTTCACCTTTCCATGGCGCAATGGCCTCTTCATAAACCGAAAGCGATTTATTGGGAATAACGAGATCTGGATCTATGCCTATAACGGTTCCAAAGCCGTCGCATTTTTTACAAGCACCAAAGGGATTATTAAAAGTAAAAAGGTTTACACTTGGCTCTTCAAAACTGATTCCGTCTTTTTCAAAGAGATTAGAAAAATCAACAGATTCTGTTGTTTCGTCATCCCTATATATTAAGAGTGAGCAATTGCCATGGCCTTCATAAAAAGCCGTCTGAACGGAATCGGAAACGCGACTCAAGAAATCGTCATTCTCTTCAAAGCTCAATCGATCAACTACCAAATCGAATTGGTTTTTCTTTTTCAGATCAAAAGGGCCATTCAGTGCTTCATCTATCCGCAAAATATCGCCATTAAACTTTACACGATTAAAACCCTGCTGAGCTAAAACTTGTAAATGCTCTTCAACGGTTCTGTCCCCATTTAAAACGATGGGAGCCAAAATTAAAAAGCGCGTATTTACATTCAATGTACTTATAAAATCAAGCACATCTTTTACTGTATGACGCTTAACCAATTTGTTAGATACGGGTGAATACGTTTTTCCGATGCGGGCAAATAACAACTTGAGGTATTCGTAAATTTCAGTATTGGTACCCACAGTAGAACGAGGATTTCGGCTAATCACTTTTTGCTCAATCGCGATAGCAGGCGAAATTCCTTTGATATATTCCACATCGGGCTTGTCCATCTTGCCCATAAACTGTCGCGCATACGAACTTAAGCTTTCCACATAGCGCCGTTGTCCTTCTGCAAATAAAGTATCAAAGGCAAGCGACGATTTACCCGAACCCGATAAACCAGTGATAACCACTAACTTATTACGTGGTATAGCCACATCAAGATGCTTTAAATTATGAATATGAGCATCTTTGATTAAGATGAATTTTTTGGGGTCGAGGAGTTGAAACGGATCGTTCGCCATTGAAATATTTTTGAGCCTTCAGTTTTAAGTTGCGCAAAAATACGGATAAAATTTGCTTTTGGCAGAAATTCTCCCTTAATTTGCTAGAACAATATTAGAAATTACTCATTTAGTATTCATTAAAAATAGGATTATCGATTTAGACCTTTACTCTTTTTAAACACATAATAAAGGAGGTTATATGAAAGCACCAAATCCAAGTGATCAGGAGCTCATAAAAAGGTATATTTCAGGTAATGAAGCCGCTCTCGAAATCATTATTAATCGCCACAAAGCCAGAGTATTCTCTTATATACTTATGGTCGTAAAATGCACGCAAATTGCGGATGATCTTTTTCAAGATACTTTTATTAAAGTAATTAACACTTTAAAATCAGGAACTTATAACGAAGAAGGAAAGTTTATTCATTGGGTAATGCGCATTGCACATAATCTCGTTATTGATCATTTCCGTAAGAAAAAGCGTATCCCTATTAAAGAAAATTCATCCGAAAAAGACACTTTCGAACTACTCAATCTGAAAACAGAATCGATTGAAGATTTAATGATTATGGATCAAATTCATAAAGATTTAAAAGTGTTGATAAATTTTTTGCCTGAAGAGCAAAAAGAAGTACTTATGATGCGTCATTTTGTGGGGATGAGTTTTAAAGATATTGCAGAAGAAACCAATGTTTCTATCAATACTGCCTTAGGCAGAATGCGCTATGCCATCCTGAATATCAGGCGTATGGTCGACGAAAATAAAATATCGCTTTCGTATTCGTATTAATATTATCTGCTGAAACAATATTGACAATTCCGGTGCGTTATTGCTGTAGTATTTATCAAAACGATTGCCTATGCTCCGGAATTTTACTCTCGAAAATTTTTACCCCAAATCGCAAAAAAATGAAAAAATGAAATTTCAGGAAATAATTAACCCTGATACACAAAGCATTAAAAATATTTTGGCATATTCAAAAGCTTTAAGCGTATTGGAGAGTCAGCGAAAAGAAGGTAAACAAAGAACCAAATTTTATTTGATTTTAAATTAAAAAAAGGACGTCTCAGCTTGTGCAAGACGTCCTTCCCATAAATTCATTCTCTTGATTATGCGCCTAAAGTAGCAACCATAATTGCTTTAATGGTATGCAAACGATTTTCGGCTTCATCAAACACGATAGAGGCTTCCGACTCAAAAACTTCTTCGGTAACTTCCATACCATCCAATCCGTATTTTTGGAAGATTTCTTCACCCACTTTTGTTTCGCGATTATGGAAAGCCGGTAAACAATGCATAAATTTAACCTTTGGATTTCCGGTTAATTCCATCGTTTTGGCATTTATCTGATAAGGCTTAAGTAATTTAATACGCTCCACCCATACCTCATCGGGTTCTCCCATCGAAACCCAAACATCGGTATACAAGAAATCGCAACCTTTTACGCCTTCGGCTACATTATCCGTAATGGTAATAGTAGCGCCGGTTTCTTTGGCAATTTCTTTTGCTTTAGCAACCAATTCTTCGGTAGGCTGCACTTCTTTTGGTGCAACGGCTCTAAAATCCATTCCCATTTTAGCAGCTCCGATCATCAAGGAATTGCCCATATTGTTTCTGGCATCGCCTAAATAAGCAAAAGAAACCTGATGCAATGGCTTATCAGAATGCTCCATCATTGTCATAAAATCGGCTAAAATTTGCGTTGGATGAAACTCGTTAGTTAAACCGTTCCATACAGGCACACCGGCATGAGCGCCTAATTCTTCAACAATATCTTGCCCAAACCCTCGGTATTCGATACCATCGTACATACGACCCAAAACGCGAGCTGTATCTTTCATCGATTCTTTATTCCCAATTTGCGAACCTGAAGGTCCCAAATAAGTTACATGTCCTCCCTGGTCGTTAACGGCAACTTCGAAAGCACAACGGGTACGTGTAGATGCTTTTTCGAAAATAAGCGCTACATTTTTCCCTTTTAAGAGTTGTTTTTCAGTTCCTGCATATTTTGCTTTTTTCAAGTCGATAGACAAGTCAAGCATAAATTTTATTTCTTTTGGTGTAAAATCCAAAAGCTTTAAAAAATTCCTGTTTCTTAAATTAAAAGCCATTTTTTACAGTTTAAATATCAATTAATCAATCTTTTAAGCCTATCTATTAGGACTATGCAAAACTAGTCTTTTTCGATGAAATCGAATAGCAAATTCCAATATTTTTCTTTCTTTTTTATATAAATCATTCTATCATTAAAATAATAGATATTTTTACACGATGATCATTATAAACAGACCCCAAACTGATCCTTATTTTAATTTGGCTGCCGAGGAGTATTTGATAAAAAATACAACCGAGCCCCTATTTATGCTTTGGCAAAATGCAAGTGCTGTGGTTATAGGCAAACATCAAAATGCACTTAAAGAGATTAATCTACAATTTTTGCAAGAAAAAAATATACAGGTTATTCGGCTAATTACTGGTGGAGGAACTGTTTATCACGATTTAGGAAATCTAAATTACAGCTTTATCAATTTTGGCGCTCGAGAAAGTTTGGTCAATTTTAAAAAATACAGTGCGCCCATTTTAGAAGTACTGCATTCGATAGGTGTTAATGCTGAACTGGTGGGCAAAAGCGATTTAAAAATCAAAGGGTTTAAATTTTCAGGAAATGCTTCTCACGTGTATAAAAACAAGGTATTGCATCACGGCACTTTGCTTTTCAGTTCTGAGTTAAATACGTTAAATAGCAGCATTCAGTCCAAAGTAAATCAATTCAGCGATAAAGCAGTGGC
>JBFHQD010000133.1:0-9039 GCA_041592395.1 Bacteroidales bacterium
AAGGCCACAATTTGATTATCGCTCATGGCCGTAGCAAAAATTCCGATAGAAATAAAGGCTGAGGCTAAAAACAACAAGCCTAAATAAGAACCCCAAATAACGCCAAGGTCGAGATTTCCGTATGGATAACTTAGCCAATAAACACTTAAAACATAGATCAAACTCGGAACTAAAGTAAGAACAACGAGACTGAAGGCCGCCCAATATTTTGCGCCAATTATTTGCCAATCGCTTAAAGGACGGGTAAACAGCAGCTCGATAGTTCCCGATTTTTTTTCTTCGGCAAACATGCGCATACTAATCGCGGGAATTAAAAATAAAAAGACAGTAGGTGCTAGGCTGAAAAAGGAATCGAGAGAGGCATATCCAAAGTTTAAGATATTGAACTCGGTTGGAAAAACCCAAAGAAACAAACTGTTAATCAATAGAAATACACCGATAACCAAATAAGCAATCAGTGAATTTAAAAAAGCAGCTATTTCTTTTTTATAGAGGGCAAACATGAAAGAAACAGGTTTAGTTTGTGCTTTATTCGAGCACTTCAATTCTTACAACATCGTCAATTCCCAGGCCTAATAAACTACTGGCTTTGCCTTTGCTTATCGCTATTTCCAGTTGGTCTTCCGAATCGAAAAGCGCTAATAATTCACCTTCGTTCACATCCAGATAGGATTGACAAATCGTATTTATTTCGTAATTACCGGCACGCAAAAGAATTTTAAACTTTCGGCCTTTTACAACCTCATTAAAAAGCTTTTCGGTAATATTGGTAATCACATTTTGATAGGCATCAATATAAATCGCTTTTCCTTTAATCAGATTGCTTTCCACAACCGGTTTAAACGACATTTTATTGGTTAATGCTTCTCTTTTTTCGCCCAAATGCTCAATGGCATTGCCTTCCAGCACGTGCATGGCGGCTTGAACAAAAACATCTTTGGTAGGAAAAGAAAATCGATTCGAGGTTTGAATAATATCCAATTCGATAATCAAATCGGGGTTTTCGTTAAACATCAAAGCAAAAATACCGTTATCGGCACCAATAAAATAATGCCCTTTATGTTTGATTAATACGTGAGGCATATCGATGGATGCTTCGGTATTTACACCTACAATATGTATCGTTCCTTCCGGAAAGTTTTTATAAGCACTTTTTAAAATAAAGGAGGCTTGGTTTAAATCGAAAGGCGGAATATCATGCGAAATATCGACCAGCGTTATATTCGGAATACTGCGTAAAAAGGCGCCTTTTACGGAAGCCAGATAATGGTCTTTTAAACCCCAGTCAGTTGTTAATGTTATTATTGGCATTGGGTACTTTTTTAGCTCGATAAATTATTTTCAAAGATACCAAAAAATCCATTCTTTGATTTTTGAGAACTCGATTTGGCAAAATTGAATTTTTTTAAACGAAATTCCATAATTTTTCTCAAATTTGCTAACGTAAAAAACACACCCTATGGGAGAAAAAGTGCTTTCTGCTGAAGGCTATGATCCGCTGATACTCTTTGGAGCCAATGAAAATAAACTTGAAATAATCAGACGTTTATTTCCGCAACTTAAAATTATTGTGCGCGGTGAAATGATTAAACTGGTTGGTGCTGAACAATCCATCAAAAAATTTGAAAATTATTTCGATCAGGTTTTAATGCATCTCGAGCAATACCAAAGCATTTCTGAAAGCGATTTAGAATCGATTGCGAGCGAAGACTTAAAAGCGAATAAAAAATACCTGCCCGATGATGTTTTGGTTCACGGAAGAAACGGAGCGCTGATTAAAGCCCGCACCGAAAATCAACGAAAAATGGTCGCTTCGGTCAATAAAAACGACCTGACATTTGCCATTGGCCCCGCGGGAACGGGAAAAACCTATACGGCCGTTGCTCTGGCTGTTCGTGCGCTTAAAAATAAAGAGGTAAAACGTTTAATTTTGGCGCGTCCTGCTGTTGAAGCCGGCGAGAGTTTAGGCTTTTTGCCCGGCGATATGAAGGAAAAGTTAGATCCTTATATGATGCCGCTCTACGATGCTTTACGCGATATGCTTCCAAGTGCAAAATTGGAAAAATACTTGGAAGACGGAACCATCGAAATTGCGCCTTTGGCTTATATGAGAGGGCGTACTTTGGATTATGCTTTTGCCATTTTAGATGAAGCGCAAAACGCAACACCCAATCAGCTTAAAATGTTTTTAACACGTATGGGTAACACGGCAAAATTTATTGTTACAGGCGATATTACGCAAATCGACTTGCCTAAAAAGCAACAATCCGGATTGGTACAAGCCACAAAAATCTTAAAAAATATTTCGGGCATTGAAATCATTTATTTAGACGAAAAAGACATTGTGCGCCATCCTTTGGTCGGAAAAATTATTCAAGCCTATAAAACAGACGAAAACCAAATAGGATTTTTATCCAATACGGAACATCGTAAATCGGAAAATTAATATTGTTTATCTTTACATCATAAATCAGTTAACTCTAAATAATTGCAAATGAACACCATTGTTAAATCAGATTTTAATTTGCCGGGAATAACCCATGTGTATAAAGGAAAAGTGCGTGATGTGTACACCATTCACGATGATTTATTGGTTATGCTAGTCAGCGACCGTATTTCAGCTTTTGACGTGGTTTTGCCTAAAGGAATTCCTTATAAAGGACAAGTACTAAACCAAATTGCCGCTAAATTTTTAGACGCTACTTCCGACATTGTTCCAAATTGGAAAACAGCAACACCAGATCCTATGGTAACAGTCGGAATTCAATGTGAGCCATTTCCTATCGAGATGATTATCCGTGGTTATTTAACCGGCTCGTCGTGGAGAACTTATAAAAGTGGCGAAAGAGAAATATCCGGCGTACCAATTCCGGATGGTATGCGCGAACATCAGCGTTTCGAAACGCCAATAATTACGCCTACAACCAAAGCAGAACAAGGCGCTCACGACGAAGATATTTCCAAAACACGAATTTTACGTGGAGGCTTGGTTTCGCCCGAAGATTATGCTTTGCTTGAAAAATTTACCATGGAATTGTTTGAGCGCGGTACGCAAATGGCCGACGAAAGAGGATTGATTTTGGTGGATACCAAATATGAGTTCGGGAAAAAAGACGGAAAAATTTATTTGATCGACGAAATTCATACGCCCGATTCATCGCGTTATTTTTATAAAGAAGGTTACGAAGAGCGCTTTGCCAAAGGCGAACCTCAAAAACAACTTTCTAAAGAATTTGTTCGCGAATGGTTGATGGAAAATGGTTTTCAAGGTCGCGATGGGGATGTGCTTCCGGAAATGACGGACGAATTCATCAACTCTGTTTCTGAGCGTTATATCGAATTATACGAGCAAATTACAGGCGAGCAATTTATAAAAGAAGAAACTGCAAATATATTAGATCGCGTAGAAAAAAATGTGCTTACTTTTCTTAAAGAAATCTAATCTTTATACGATAGCTGCACGAGATACGTTATTCAAACTCCGACGAGAAGCGTTTCATCGGAGTTTTTTACTTTTAGAAGTGAAAAACCGAAAGAAATAAATGCCTTATTTTTGTCTTAAATGGATCGTTTTGCTATGAAAAACTACAGCCTTTTTCTTTTCTTTCTTTTTCATACGCTTTTAGTGCCTGCTCAAGAAATTGCGCTTGGTCAGTGGCGCGACGAATTGCCTTATAATCAACTTATTGCTGTTACAGAATCGGAAGATTTTGTGTATGCGGCAACACCTTTTAGCGTACTCAGTTACAATAAAAAAGACGGCAGTCTCCAGCGAATATCTAAAGTGAATGGATTGAGCGACTTCGGAATTAGCACCCTCAATTACAACCCGGCTTATAATACCTTGTTTATTGCCTATTCCAATTCCAATATCGACTTGATAAAAAATGGGGATATCGTTAATATGTCGGATATCAAACGAAAGTCCATACTCGGAAATAAGCAAATCTATGCTGTATTTTTTATCGATCAATATGCCTATTTAGCTTGTGGTTTTGGAATTGTGGTCGTGGATATCGAACGTGAAGAAATAAAAGACACCTATTATTTGGGCGATCAAGGTGAAAATTTGGAGGTGTTTGATTTGGATAGACTTGGTGACGAGCTTTTTGCTGCAACCTCGAAAGGAGTATACCGCGCAAATAGAAACAATCCGAATTTGGCCAATTTCGCCAATTGGATAAAACTAAGTCATTTGCCTTTTCCAAACGATTCTTACAATCATATGGTGGCGTTTAATGATCATTTGATAGTGAATCGATTAACCGATGTTCCGGGCGATCAGCTTTTTGCTGCTACCGCTTTTACTTGGTTTGAGGTTTGTCCGCAACAAGCGCATAAAACAACAAATTTGGTGGCCGATGAAACGCATTTGTATCTTTTTCATCCCAATTCTATGGGCGAATACAATGCGGATTTTAGCTTTAATCAAGAAATCGACACTTATCATTTAACGAATGCAGAAAATCCGTGGCCAAGTGCTTTAATCCATGCTGCCGACGGGAATTTTTATATTGCCGATCAAAAGCAAGGACTTGTCGTTTCGCCCGATCTGCAAGCGTTTCAATCGACCGTATTAAACGGACCGTATTCTACCCAAATTTTTGATATTTCGGTCGTAGGTTCTAAAGTAGTGGTGGCTTCTGGTGGCAGAGACGATTCCTTTGGTAATGTTTATTTGGAAGATGGCCTCTTTGTTTATGATGATGGATTTTGGGAGAATATAAACAAAACGAATACGCCGGCCATAGATAGCGCTTACGATTTTGTATGTGTGGATATAAATCCAAATAATACAAACGATTTTGCTGTTGGCACATGGGGAAAAGGACTTTATACATTCAACGAAAACGGTTTTGAAGAAGCTTATGGAAGGCACAATAGCAGTTTAACGCCCAATTCCACATATAGCCATATCATGCGATTAGGAGGTGTGGGATACGATTCTAAAAGTAACCTTTGGGTGGCATCGTCAGTTTCTAATGCCCTATTGCATAAACAAGCGCCTTCGGGCGAGTGGGAAGCTTTTGAATTTGGAGCTTGGACTTCTTCCTATGATATTCGAGATATGCTGATTGATTCGCGAGATTATGTGTGGCTTCTTTTGCGCGGAGGTGGAGCTAATTTGATGTTTGCTTTTGATGAAAATCAAGCAGCAAACTACCAAATTAAAGGTTTGAATCAAAATGCAAGAACCGGAAATATTCCGGGCACTCAGGTCTATTCCATAGCTGAGGATTATGATGGTGAAATATGGTTAGGTACCGATGCAGGTATAGGTGTAATTTATCAACCCGAAAATATTTTTCGAGGAGGTGATTTCGATGCCCAGAAAATAATTGTAGAACGCGATGGCTATGCGCAATATTTGCTCGAAAGCGAAAAAGTAAAAGCCATTGCTGTGGATGGCGCTAACCGAAAATGGATAGGAACCGAGCGTGCCGGCGTTTTCTTACTTTCAGCAGATGGACAAGAGGAATTGCTCCATTTTACCATGGAAAACAGTCCGCTCTATTCCAATTCAATTACAGCCTTAGGCATAACCGATCAGGGCGAAGTCTTTATGGGTACCGATCAGGGTTTAATCGTTTATAAAGGAACAGCAACAAATGCCAGTGAACAAGGTTTTTCAGATGTATATGCCTATCCCAATCCTGTTCGTCCCGATTATTTTGGACCTATAGCCATTAAAGGTTTAACGCGGGACGCTTTTGTTAAAATTACAGATGTCAGTGGACGCTTAGTGAATGAAATTCGTTCGGAAGGCGGACAAGCCATCTGGAGTGGTGAAAATTTGGATGGACATCGTGTTCAAACAGGAATTTATTTGGTTTTTATTGCAAATACAGATGGGTCGGAAACGGTGGTAACAAAAATTATGTTTATTCATTAAAACATAAATAAACTTCTCTTTTTATTTCTCAAAGCCTAAAAATTTTGGTTAAATTTACCCCTCGGCTTTATTTTTTTCGATTGAATTTTACGAAAAATAAATTGTTGTATTCATCAGTTTAGGCCCAGATTAAATATTATTTTTGCACTTATGGATCAAAAAAACTCGGGTAAAAACACATTGATAAAAAAAGGGAACAACGGAACCGGAAATTTAATGGTTGGTTCCGGAAAAATACCACCTCAAGCACTTGATTTTGAGGAAGCTGTATTGGGAGCCCTGATGTTGGAAAAAAATGCGTTAACAGCAGTTATCGACATTTTAGAACCCGAAGTTTTTTATAAACAAGCCCATCAAAAAATATTTAAGGCCATCCAAAATCTATTTGCCAGTACAGAACCTATCGATATTCTTACCGTTTCGAACCGTTTAAAATCGGATGGCGAATTGGAAGAAGTGGGCGGCGCTTATTATATCACACAGTTGACCAATCGCGTTGCTTCTTCAGCCAATATCGAATTTCACGCACGTATTCTTTTGCAAAAATATGTGCAACGCGAATTGATTCGGGTGTCTTCTGAAACCATAAAAGATGCTTTTGAAGACAGTACCGATGTGTTTGAATTACTCGATCAGGCCGAACAGCAATTGTTTGATATTAGCGAAAACAATTTCCGTCGCGAATCTTACGATATGCAAAGTTTGGTGCGCGAGTCGATTGCAGAAATTGAAGCCGCCAAAAATTCGGAAGGCAGTTTGCGTGGTGTTCCTTCCGGTTTTACGGATTTGGACCGTTTAACTGCCGGTTGGCAAAAATCTGATTTAGTGGTTATTGCTGCTCGTCCGGGTATGGGAAAAACAGCTTTTGCACTTACTTTATCGGCCAATGCCGCCATGGCTAAAAAACCGGTGGCCATTTTCTCGCTTGAGATGTCGGCAGTGCAGCTTACCACACGTTTAATTTCGGCCGAAGCTGAAATTACTTCCAATAAATTAAAACGAGGCGATTTAGCAGAACATGAGTGGGAACAGCTGAATACAAGAGTAAAAGCACTTGTTGAGGCGCCTATTTATATCGATGATACACCCGCACTTTCCATCTTTGAATTGCGCGCTAAATGTCGTCGTTTAAAAGAGCAGCACGATATCGAACTTATTGTTGTGGATTATATTCAATTGATGCGTGCCGGCGATGGAATGGGAAATCGAGAACAGGAAATTAGTACGATATCCCGCTCTTTAAAAGCATTGGCTAAAGAATTAAATGTTCCTGTTCTCGTGCTTTCGCAATTGAATAGATCGGTAGAAACGCGAGGAGGTTCAAAAAAACCACAACTTTCCGACTTGCGCGAATCGGGTGCTATTGAGCAAGATGCGGATATGGTTATCTTTATTTATCGGCCTGAATATTACGATATTACAGAAGATGAACAAGGCGGCGATATGACCGGTAAAGCCGAAATTATTATCGCAAAACACCGGAATGGCTCGCTCGATTCGGTTAACCTGCGTTTTATCGGACAGTTTACCAAATTTGCCGATGATGTTCCTTTTGATTTATCCGGCCGTTCGTTTTCCAACTTAGCGCCATCCAATGAGTTTGTTGAAGAACAAACCCATGTAACGATGACTCGCCAGTCGCGGATGAACGACGAGGAAGAAGCGGATATTCCTTATTAATATCTTGTTGAAGCTAAAAAGTGCAAATGGCTAGCGCATAAAGGAGAATCAACCTAAATTTCCGTTATTGTCTTCAATTCTGTGAATAATTGATGCAATAGTCGAATCGCCGGTAACATTAACCATCGTGCGTATCATATCTAAAGGTCGGTCAACGGCAAAAATCAAAGCAATTCCTTCTGTTGGAACACCAATGGCGGTTAAAACTATAACCAGCATAACTATTCCAGCTCCGGGCACGGCGGCAGATCCTATAGAGGCAAGTGTAGCCGTTAGCACTATGGTTAACTGCTGACCCAAATTCAAATCCATACCAAAAGCGGAGGCAATAAATACCGCTGCAACGGCTTGATACAGGCTCGTTCCATCCATATTGATGGTTGCCCCAATGGGCAAAACAAAACTGGTGACTTCATTCGAAATTCCCAGATTTTTTTCGCAACATTCCATAGTTACAGGTAGTGTAGCAGCACTTGAACTTGTCGAAAAAGCAAGCATTTGCGCGGGAGCAATTCCTTTGTAAAAGTCGCGGTATTTAATTTTGGTGAAGAGCCGTAAAAAAACAGGATAAACAACGAAAATCATTAAAAACAAACCAAGAACAACCGTAAAAGCATAGAGTCCCAAAGAGGTAAATAAAGCAGAATCCCCCTTCATTTCAACAATAATCGCTCCCAGCAAGGAAAAAACACCAATAGGAGCAAACTCCATGATAATATCTATCATTTTTAGAATTACCGAATTCATGCTAACAAAAAATTGGGTAACCGGTGCTGTAGTTGATTCGGGAAGTAAGATAATCGAGATTCCCAGAAAGATAGCGAAGAAAATAACCTGCAACATATTTTTATTTTCCGACATGGCATTGGTTAAATTTTCGGGAACCATATCAACCAAAAATTGCATGGGCGATTCTTCTTTTACACTTGCGGCATCTTGTTGTTTTTTGCTTATTTCACTCCCGTAACGCTCTTCCAAAACCTTTTGTTCTTCTTGCGGAAAGGAAGCGCCCGGATCAATGATATTGACTAAAGCCAAGCCCAAACTAACGGCAATAACAGTAGTGAAAATATACATGCTCAAGGTTTTCAATCCCATACGCGAAAGCTTCGAAATATCTTTCAGGTTGGCAATTCCACTCACTAAGGAAAATAAAATTAAAGGAACAGCAATCAGTTTTAATAGATTTATAAAGATAGTTCCAAAGGGTTTAATCCAATCGCTTGTAAAACCTTCCATATCGAAGTTTACGGTAATTAAACCATAAGCGATCCCCAGAGTCATTCCGATTAAAATTTTCCAGTGTAAAGCCAGTTTCTTTTTTTTCATTGTAGTTAATTATTGGTGGCTCAAAGTTAATGGCTTTATTTTATTTTCAAAAAATAATACTTGACTTCGTTTTTCGCTATTGTGTTAATGAAAATTGACTATATGTTTAATTTTTTTCTCCATCTAAAATCTCAAGC
>JBFHQD010000134.1:0-8777 GCA_041592395.1 Bacteroidales bacterium
AAATATAATTGAATGTATCTTCAGCTACTCCCCATTCTTTCAGTTGATTATAGCGATTTATTACATCGCTGGGCAAATCCTTTCCCAACTTATCAATGTATTCATTAGCCAGTGGAATAGGTGCAGAATCGGTATCCGGATACATCCGATCGGCACCGGGTAAAACCCGTTCAAAAATGGTAGTCCCGTCGACAAAGGATTTTCGGGTTTCCTGAGGTACTCCGTCAAACGCCATTAAACATCTTTCTTCGATGGTTTCTAGCGCTGTTTTGATGTCTTCTTTCGGCCCCCAAAAAATAAGTTGTGCATCGTCTTTATCTGCTTTTAATAAAGCTCTAATTTTTTCGAAATCTTCTTCAGCAATAGATTGTTCAAGGCTTTCAGAAAAAGTCATATTGGGCTTTTCCAAACAAGCAATTACTTTTAAACGATCGCTGATTTCATCAGCAAAAACTTTTCCGGGCTGAGTGAAATGCGAAAGTAACTTTCCGAATTTTGGCAGATTTACTCCCCAGATTTCAAAATCGTTTGCATTGGCAAAATCAATTTCTTTACTCGGAAATTGAAACATGTAATAATTCAATACTTTTGCCTGAATTGCCCAGTCGTTCTTAGTCGTTCTCGCCTTTAATTCTTTCCTAATTTGCAGCAAAGACCATTGTCTAAAAG
This sequence comes from Bacteroidales bacterium, assembly GCA_041592395.1. GTDB lineage: Bacteria > Bacteroidota > Bacteroidia > Bacteroidales > UBA12170 > UBA12170. The sequence continues at coordinate 670 of JBFHQD010000134.1, forward strand.
CCTCAACATGTGTCAGTTCCGGAATCCATCGCGTATGCGCCACTCCTTTTATCTCCACACGTGTTCCGCCTTTACAACTTACATTTACATCTTGCCGTCCTGCTCCCATTCCTGTGCGTACCAAACCTGTACTCCGATTTAAAAAGCGGATATAATCGCAAGCCTCTTTCACCTCATCGGGATTGACCATATCGGGATAAGTCACTGTTTCGATAAGCGGCATACCTAAACGATCGGTTTTGTAGATTCGCTTATGACCAATATCAGAAACTTCTCTACAACTGTCTTCTTCGATACTCAGCTGTATCAGTTTTACTGTTTTATTTTTCAATGGAATTTCTCCTTCGACACCCAAAATTGCGGTTCGTTGAAAACCGGTAGGAATACTTCCATCGAGGTATTGTTTTCGGGTGATATGCACTTCGCCAACAATATTCAATCGCGAAAGCAAAGAAATTTTTAAGGCAATTTCCAAGGCTTCTCTATTGATGGGAAAAGGAGGCGTATCATCCACTTCGTAAGTACAAGCGGTTTCATTTTTAAGACGATAAGTAATTTCTTTTCGGGTTTTAAACTCCATCAAAGCTGTACCATCGTATTCGCCTAATTCACTAAGGGTTGGACGCATATGACGAATCACTTCCGCATCAAAATCGTTGTGTTTTTGAAATTGACCGGCCGGACAATGACAAAACAGTTTTTCTTTGGTTAGCAATTGCTGATGAACTTCCAAGCCGGACATAAAACCAATGCGATCGTAATCGGCTTGAACCGCCTTTTGACGATCGATATAGCCTATATTTTTTTTTGTATCGTTGTAATTTTTTAAAGGATCAAACTTTTTCATTTGATAAGGTATTTTACAAGTAATCGTTTTTAAAAACGATATTATCCGAACTATTTCGGTTGAGAATTATGTTTATGCGTTCCAAATGTAAGGAATTTTATCCGAATCTATAAGCGGTTAAAAACCGATTTATTAGAAATTTGCAAACATCAATTTATGCTTTTCGATTTTTCTTATTTTTGAACAAATTCAAATGTATGTACGCCATCATCGATGTTGAAACAACCGGAGTAAATGCGAAAAGCGATCGCCTTACAGAAATCGCGATCATTATCTTCGATGGTGAAAAAATTACAAATGAATTTTCCAGTTTGATTAATCCGGAGTGTAAAATCCCCTATCGAATTACCCAATTGACCGGTATTAACAATAAAATGGTCGAAAATGCGCCTAAATTTTATGAGCTTGCCAAAGAAATAGTTGAATTAACCGGAGACTGTATATTTGTTGCACACAATGCCGCTTTTGATTACCGCTTTATCCGAGCCGAATTTGAAAGCTTGGGTTATAATTACGAACGCAAAACTTTGGACACCATAAAACTCGCTCGTAAATATATTCCCGGTTTACGAAGTTACAGCTTGGGAAATTTATGCGACGAAATTGGGATTAATGTAAACAATCGTCACCGTGCCATGGGCGATGCTCAAGCTACAGCCGAATTGTTTAAACGCATTTATCAATACCATCCCGATTTGGATGGTGTTTCGCTAAAAGGACTGCATTCCAATTTAAAACGAGAGAAAATTGAAGCGCTTCCCCAAGAAACCGGTGTATATTATTTTTACGACGACAATAAAGAACTGATTTACGTGGGGAAAAGCAATAATATCCACAGCCGAATTATTTCGCACCTTAACAATACCACGACTAAAAAAGCTTTGGAAATGAAAAACCGCATAGCGGATGTGGATTACGAACTTTGCGGCAGCGAATTAGTGGCTTTATTGCTCGAATCGGATGAAATTAAAAAAAACCTCCCGATTTACAATCGCTCGCAAAGAAGAAGCTTGCATACTTGGGGTTTATACAATTACGAAAATGAAGAAGGATATAGCTGTTTAACCATAGAACGCGTAGCAAACACCACAGATGCGCCACTCACATTATTTTCATCGAAAATGCAAGCCCAAGAACAACTGTATCAGCTTACGGAGACTTACGAACTTTGTCAAAAATTAAATGGATTATACCACAGTTCCGGCGCTTGTTTTCATTATGGCATAAAACAATGCAAAGGAGCCTGCATAGGTGAAGAATCGACAGAAAACTACAATAAACGCGCCCAATTGGTGCTCGATTATTTTTCGCTCGACCACGACAATATGATTTTAGTTGACACAGGCAGATCGAAAGAGGAGAAAGCCATCGTTATTATTGAAGACGGCTATTACCGCGGCTTTGGATTTGTTGAGGTCGATATGCTCAATCAATCGCCCGAAGAAATCAAATCGGGAATTAATCCTTATGTCAACAATAGAGATACGCAAAACATTATTCGCTCTTATTTAAAACGAAAAAAGGTAGAGCATATTATTTATTTCTAGCAAGTAAAATTTAATAGGATTATGAAATTATAACTAATCACAAATACCTGATTTAATTATCATTACATTATATTTATAAAGCATACTTAAAAAATTCCATTGCACCAGAACACTTGCATAATAAATGCAGTGTCTAAAAAAAACATTGTAAATTAATTGCTTGAATCAGCAAAAATGAACGAACAAGAAATCATAACATGGTTGCTTGAAGGTGATGTTTCCATACAATATCAAGTTTACAGAGATTTGTTGGATCAAGACCGTAAGGATTTGCAACTCAGGATAGACCAAGAAGGTTGGGGAAAGCGCTTTTTGGAAAAACGAAATCCGACTGGTCATTGGGGATTGCAATTTTATCAACCCAAATGGATTTCGACACACTATACATTGCTAGATCTTCGAAACTTGAATCTCCATCCTGACAACCCAATTACAAAAGACGCCATTCAGGTGGTACTTAGATCGGGCAAAGCTGAAGATGGAGGCCTTCCGCTAGGGCCATCAACAAAAGAACGCAGCGATGTATGTGTAAATGGCATGTTTTTAAACTATGCTTCCTATTTCAAAACAGAAACCCCTCATTTAAAATCAGTTGTTGACAGTATATTGAGCGAAAAAATGCCCGATGGCGGATTCAACTGCAGAACAACCCGAAGCGGTGCAAAACATAGTTCATTGCATACTACTATTTCAGTGTTGGAAGGATTCTATGAATTTCAAAAATCGGGATACTCCTATCGATGGAAAGATATCAAAAAGGCAAAAGCAAGCGCCGAAGAATTTATCTTACAACATCATTTGTTTTTGTCGGATCGCACAGGAAAAATAATCCATAAGGAATTTTTAAAAATGGCCTATCCAAATCGATGGAAATACGACATACTCCGTGCTTTAGATTATTTTCAATATGCTCAATGCCCATGGGACGAAAGGATGCGTGAAGCCATTCAGTTAATCGCTAAAAAGCGAAACAAAAACTTAAGCTGGAATTCAAACGCAAAACATCCGGGTCAAGTGCATTTTGATATGGAAGCATCGGGGAAACCAAGCCGATGGAATACCTTAAGAGTTTTGCGCGTATTAAAATTTTACAAAAACTTCCTTTATTAGCTTGCTTTAAAACAATCCATCAACAGATAAATAGCGCTCGCCGGTATCGTAAGCAAAAGTTAATATGCGCTGGTTTGTTAACTCTTTTTGCTTTTGATAGATAGCAGCTAGCGAAGCTCCGCTCGATATTCCAAGGAGTAATCCTTCTTTCTCAGCGACTTTGCGTACAAACGAATAGGCTTCCTCCTTTGATACTTTTACAATCTCATCCAAACAATCTAAGTCTAAATTTTTCGGGATAAATCCAGCTCCAATTCCCTGAATGGCATGCGACCCGCCTTTTTCACCACTTATTACTGCAGAATCTTTGGGTTCTACGGCCAGTACTTTTAATAGAGGCCATTGTTTCTTTAAGGCGTTTGCAACACCACTAATATGTCCACCTGTACCAACACCGCTAATCAAATAATCAATTCCTTCGGGAAAATCCATTTGTATTTCATGAGCAGTGGTCCGACTATGAATTTCGGGATTCGCCGGATTATCAAACTGCATAGGCATCCAGCCTTGTAACTGATTTCTAAGTTCAACCGCTTTTGCTATCGCCCCTTTCATTCCTTGTTCTTTAGGTGTTTGAATAATTTCAGCACCATATGCATTCATTATTTTCCGCCGTTCAATCGACATGGATTCGGGCATGACCAAAATCAATCGGTAGTTTTTTATTGCAGCCACTAAAGCCAAACCAATACCGGTATTACCGGAAGTGGGTTCAATAATTACCGTATCTTTATTTAAGTCGCCTTTTTTTTCAGCATCTTCGATCATTGCCAAGGCAATCCTGTCTTTTATGCTTCCTCCCGGATTTTGCTTTTCAAGTTTAATCCAGACTTCTATATTGCTGTTAAAAAGTTTATTTATCCTAACACTAGGCGTATTTCCAATCAGCTCTAATAGGTTTTTCTTTTTCATTCTTTTCTTTTTCTAAATTACAAAATCGATGCTTTCTTTTTTATTCGGAACCGATTGGCTTAAGTGAACTTTGATTTGATTTATCACAACAGAATAGGGATCGACAGAATGCGTTAACCAAACATTACCACCAATGGTTGAATGATGCCCAATTCTTGTATTTCCTCCAAGTATTGTTGAGCCCGCATAGATTACGGTGTTATCCTCGATAGTCGGATGCCTTTTCTTTCCTGCATATTCTTTTGCAACACTAATAGCGCCTAAGGTAACACCTTGATAAATTTTAACCGATTTACCAATCTCTGCCGTTTCGCCAATAACAATTCCTGTTCCGTGATCGATGCAAAAAGATTCGCCAATCTTGGCTTGGGCATGGATATCGATTCCGGTTTTACTGTGCGAATATTCGGTTAACATACGCGGTATTATGGGAATAGCCAGATTAGCTAATTCGTGAGCTATTCTATAAACGAGTATTGCATAAAAACCCGGATAACAAATAATGACTTCTTCAACAGATTGTGCCGCCGGATCGCCTTCATAAATGGCTACGGCATCTTTTGTCAATAGGGCGTATATTTGAGGTAATTTAGCCTTAAATTTTTGCACGACCAACTCCCTATTTACCAAATCAGAATCATACGATTGAAGAATCTTTTCCAATAAAAACAGAATCTCATCGATACGCATCTCCTTTTCATCAATAGCTTTGTTTGATAAAATCGGAAATAAATAGCTTATCAATTCATTTACAAATTGATAGACTTCATTTTTCTGAGGAACTTTACCTCGGCTGTTTTTTAAATATTGACCTCGCGTCTGTATTAAATTATTTAATTTCATAAATTTTCAATAAAACAAAAGCCCTTCCGAAATTGGAAAGGGCTTATATACTAATTACTACTAATTAACTACTTATCATTAAGATTAGCTCATACCCTTTCACTGCCGGTATTCCAACAACAACAGAATAATGTATGATTTAATCTTTTAAACATGCGGCAAAATTACGAATTATTTTTAACCTCGGAAGTAAACTCCCCGCTTTTCTTTTACCGTTTATTCAGTTTGATTGACAAATACTATTGGCCGTTTGACAAATACAGAACTTCGCGTTCAGACAACAAACAAAATAACTGCTTTTTATGGTCAGGAATACAAAATTAAAACCCACATGAAACCGAAAAATTTGTATTTTTAAGATTTCCTAGAGTCTCCGGATTTAGACTTGATAAATTCGTAGCTAAAAGTGAATTTTAGTTGAAATAAATATTTTTAGATATGAAACCTATTGTAGCATTAATTATTATCGGAATGTTATTTGTTTCTTGCGAGGCAAAAAAAGAAACAAGTTCCATAAACCCTGAAAATTGGGAGAAAAGGACAATCAATTATACGCTAAGTGATACGCTTGAAACAGGGACTACTTATCTTTCTGTTTATTCTCAAATATACAGTATTGCTGAGCACAGAACGCACGGTTTAACCGCCACTATAAGCCTGAGAAATACAAATCGATACGATTCCGTTTTTATATTAAAAGCTGAATACTTCAATACCAAAGGTGAACTTATCAGAACCTATTTTAACAAACCTATTTATATAAAGCCACTGGAAACCGTCGAAATAATAATTGCCGAAACCGACAAAGAAGGAGGATCGGGAGCCAATTTCATTTTCGAATGGAAAAAAGAAAGAAAATTAAAGGATCCGTTTTTTGAGGGCGTCATGATTTCAACTTCTGGACAACAAGGTTTGTCTTTTACCACCCAAGGAATAAAAATTGAGCCCTAGTTTTATGTTTAATCGCATAAAAAGCGATCCGTTTTTTCAAATGCTAAATAGAAATAAAAGCTTCCTCTTATTTCACGCTAAGAATCTAAGGTTCAAATATGATTTGAAAGATGGAAATCAAACACGTCTATTTTCTGATATAAATCATATTTTTCGTTAGTATCTATTTACTATTTGACTTATATTTGTCACTATAAAAACAACGACTAAATTATTTCCTGCGCCCTAATTACAGTATATATTCAAAATTATTGAAAATGAATGATTTCAAACTAAAAGGCACCCCGAGTCAAGGTTTACTTGGAACTACTTTAGGCTTCTTTTTTGGATTCGCAGCAGTGTCGCTTTATGGTCCAACGGCCATTAAATTTAAAGAAGCTATGGATTTAACTCCGGCAATGATGGGCTTTTTGGTTGCTATTCCGGCACTTTCAGGATCATTGCTTCGAATTCCGTTTGGAGCTTGGGTAGATACTACAGGCGGCAAAAAACCATTTCTTATTTTGATGATATTATCTGTAATAGGTTTAGGAGGAATTACAACCCTGCTCTACACTACCTATCCTGATAAAATGCATGGTTTGTATAGCCTAATCCTTTTTCTTGGATTTCTAAGTGGCGCCGGTATTGCAACGTTTTCGGTAGGAATAGCCCAAACTTCGTATTGGTTTCCGAAAAACAAACAGGGGTTTGCTTTAGGTGCTTATGCGGGTTTAGGTAATCTGGCACCGGGATTATTCTCCCTTATTTTACCTTTTTACTTACAAAGTTTCGGCTTTATTTCAGCCTATATGGCATGGTTTCTTTTTTTACTATTGGGAACTATAATATATGCTATTGTTGGCCAAAACGCCTTTTATTTTCAGTTCAGAAAAAGCGGTAAAAGCGATGAAGAAAGCAAAGCGCAAGCTCAAAAAATGGGACAAGAAATGTTTCCTGCCGGGAACGTAAAAGACAGCTTAATTAATTCGGCAAAAGTTAAAAACACTTGGGCATTGGTAGCCTTGTATTTTACCACCTTCGGTGGATTTATAGGATTAACTGCCTGGTTTCCGATCTATTGGAGTCAATTTCATGAATTCTCTTTAACCAAAGCCGGATTGTTTACAGCTATATTTTCATTAACAGCTTCAGGAATAAGAGTTTACGGAGGAACGCTAGCAGATAAAGTCGGAGGCGAAAAAGTAAGTATGATATCTTTAATAGCTGTATTATTCGCTTCAATTATACTTTCATTTAGCGATTCTGTTTTAATTGGATTTATATCTGTTATGCTTCTCGCTATTGGAATGGGAATAAATAATGCAGCTGTATTTAAATTAGTTCCTGATTATGTCCCCAAAGCCATTGGCGGTGCAGCCGGATGGATAGGTGGTCTGGGCGCTTTTGGAGGATTTGTTATTCCTCCTATTATGGGCGCTATTGCAGGTACATACGGTAAAATAGGGTATGCCCATGGCTTTTTTGTATTTATAATTCTAGCCATCCTCAATCTGACTATCATTTACTATTTATTAAAACAACATCGCAAGCTTGATGAAATTAAATGATAACAACGCATAATAAGAATACGGTATTAAAAAGATAAAAGCATAAAATATGAGTCTATTAAATAAACTTTTTTATTTCAGTAAGGACGTAAAGAAAACTGACGACAATCATATTGCCATTACCGGAGAAAACCGTAATTGGGAAAGAATGTATCGCAACCGGTGGCAGCACGACAAAATTGTACGGTCCACCCATGGCGTAAACTGTACGGGGTCTTGCTCCTGGAAAATTTTCGTAAAAAACGGTTTGGTTACTTGGGAAACACAACAAACCGATTACCCCAGAACCCGACCCGGATTACCCAACCATGAGCCTCGTGGCTGTCCTCGAGGAGCTAGTTATTCGTG
>JBFHQD010000135.1:0-8691 GCA_041592395.1 Bacteroidales bacterium
GGATTAACTTCGGTTTACGATTCGTATTTCGACTATAATATGAAAGATGAAATGCAACAATTGGTTTCGCCGGATAAAAAAGTGTGGTATGCACGTTGTGGGCTAAAATCGGGAAATAATATCAATATTTCTCCTGTAACGGGGAAAGAGATTGAAGGTTTTCCTGCTGATATTTATAATGATGTTCATTCAAAAGAATTTACGTTTAAAAGATCGTATTTGGATGCTGAAACAAAGCAAAGAGTTGTAATCTCCTATAGAATAGAAGCGACTTCCATTTATTTTTCTCATATAAAGAAAACGGATTTAAAAGGGGAAATAAAGCGAAGTGACGGCTATAAGTTTTGTGGACGAGTGGCGTTTGATCGTCTTGGTCCGGGCGAAAAAACCTGTTTAGAGAGCGTAGAAGTCAGTGACGAAACATACGAGTTTAAAGAACTTTTGTATCGTGGAGATTATCAAGTAACTTTTTTATGGCCTGGCGGAAGCGAAATGCGATTAGACGATGATTTTGTATACAATCCTACAGATCAATACATGCCCTCCGACTTTAATATTGGCATGTTTGAAGGGGAAATAGCCGGAAAAGTACGGTATAAGGAAACGGAAAGATTTGCGGCTGATTATCCTGTAAAATTGGTGCCGGTTTGTTCGGAATCCGGATTGCCCCAAATGGAAACGAGAACAGATAAAGAAGGAAAATATACCTTTAAAGACGTTCCTCAAGGCGAATATCATATTGTTGTAAAAGGGGCGGAGGACGAAAATGCTTTTTTGGTTAAAAAAGGCCAACCGAAGATAAAACCGGAAGATTCTGAAATCGTATTTAAATACGATATTTATGCGACCTATACGGCCTCGGGTTTTGCAAAAGCGGAATTGCTTTGGAAAAAGGCCAAAATACAATTTCCTGATAAAGGTCAGGGAATTCAATTTTTTGATGCCAGAGCCTTTAGGAATAGCGGGGCAGATCCTGATGCTCATCCAACAGGAACAGATGGAAAACCCTTGGATATACCGTATTCCATGATGGTTCCCGGAATTGGCAAACAAACCTTATACGGCTGGCCCGAAAATGAAAGTGCTACACCGGAAGTGATTTCTGTTGCTTCTCTGGGCGGAAATAAAGTCTTCGATGCATTCCGAGTTCGTTTGCAAGAAGAGGCCCTAAACGCTTGCAATATTTCTCAAATCAATAATGGGGCTATTTATCTTGAGTTGAGTTTTGATTTAACGGGCAGGTACGCAAAAAGCGACACTTGGCAACAAGTTGCGGTGCGATGTGTGGACGATAAGGAGTATGAAATTACAAGAGGCGGATCGCTAAATGGATACCCTGTAACCTTTAATCAAATCAAATTTTCACCGGAAGAGATTGAAAACTTCCAAAACTACAAAGCGTTTGAAAAAACCATCTCCAATGGGAGAGCAACACTAAAAATAGAATTCAAACTATCAGAAGAAGATTCTCACTAAAAATAAAAGATCATGAAAAAAACCTCAATCTTAATCGTATTAATAACGCTTGTTATTAGTGCTTATGCGCAAACAGAAAAAATAGTCGGTAGCTGGTTAATGACCAAAGCCGAAACATCCAAAGGGGTTCAAAAACCCTATCAAATTACCGATTTTAATGAAGATGGTCATATGGTGATGATGGGATGGGAAGTCGGAACCTGGCAATACAATAAAAAAAATCATTCCCTAGTTTTAAAATCCGATTTTGACAAAGACTTTAATGGTGAAGGGAAAATAGAGAAAATTACCGAAAAAGAATTAGTGGTTTTAAAGGATGGTGTTAAAATGTCTTATCTTAAAGTGGACTACAATACAGTTGCAGAAAATAACGAAAAGTCTGGACTTTACGGGAGTTGGGACTTTAAAGATCAATCCTATCCGGATCTTGTGTTGTATGTTACTTTTAAAGCCCCAGATGAATTCTCAATTATTGAAAAAGAACCAGGAATGCAATCCGAATCTAGTGGCATGTGGATTTTTGATTCCGAAAATAGAGAATTACTCATGATTGGCCTCAGAGGAAGCGATAAATTTAGTGGTAAGAATAGTCTTGCCTTATTAGACGAAGACAATATAGAGCTTGATAATAAAGGCCTTGTATTTAAAGCAAACAGATTGAAAGCAAGTACAATAAAAATTGAAAGGCTTGCTTTTACTGAAAGTGATTTTTACAATGAAGATGGCGACTATAAATATTACGACGAAGAACAAAAATTGCCTTGGCTAAATTGGCCGGAAATGAAGAACGACCTGTTAAACGTTCATCAATTGGTTTATAACTATTCCACTTTGATAGAAGGTACAGAAGCTTTTAATACAAAAACACTAACTGCCGATGTAAAGGCAAGTTTAGAGGAAGACGGGTTTAATATCGACTATATTTTTGATGGATTTGATAGATATACGCTTCCGGAAGATGCAGAATTACGTTTTAATGGAGAGTATTCATATCCGCTCTATCCTTTAGAAGATGATACTTTTAGAGTTGTTGGACAAGAGCAAATTACCACGCCTGCGGGCACTTTTGATTGCACTGTTGTAGAAGCCTTTTCTGATTCTAGAACGGCCAAAAAACTATGGATGATCAATGATAAAATTGGGGTTTATGCAAAAATAATAGAAGATAATTCGGATGAGAATTTCGGACATTATGCTGTGTATGAATTACAAGAAATCATCAATAAATAGAACCCTATTTAATTAAACAGCTTGATAATGAAGAGATTTTTATACATACAAATTACTTTAATCAGTTTCCTTATTTTGTTTGCAAGTACTTCTTTTGCTCAAACTTTTTGGGGAACGGTTCCTAATGATGGACATTGGGGCGGCGGAGCAATTTTTAGCTTCGATGCCAAAACAGATACCTATACGGATGCCTATTATTTTAAAGGGAGTCCGGTTTACGATGCCTTTAACGTTTTCGAAGAAAGTCCCAATGTATACATCGGCGTATGCGGACGCTCATTCAAAGACGGCAGTGTAGGCGATCTTGAAAAAGGCAATTCGATTTATCGATACGATGCGATTTCCAATACAACGGATATCATTTTTAATTATCCTTACGATACTTACCACAGTTATGCCATTGGTGAAATGGCTTATATAGGAAATAATTCCATTATTGGATTGAGCAATGTGAATGATAGCATAAAGTTAACCCGCTATGATATTTCTACAGATACGTATCAGGAGTTTGGAAGTTTTTCTTCGAAAAGCTATCCTGCTAATGGCGATTATGCTTATCGTACGAATGCATGCTATTTCACCGAAATAAGCGAATCGATGGTCGTTTTCAGCCTTTCCAAAGTGCTGGGTGGCGAAAGCAGTTCAACGACTGTAGCGGGGCGCGATTTTTTTGGATACAACCCCCAAAGCAACGAAATTGGGTTATTGTTTAATATCCCAAGTTCTCAACCTTACTATCCTCGCGGACCTTTTACCCAAACATCCGAAGGAACGCTTTATGCACCAATGACAGGAAGTATTTTAGAAATAAATTTAGCCGATTCTACTTATCAACTCGAGCATGCTTTTGCTAGCGGCTATGTTATTGATGGTGAAATGGTACAAGCAACCGACACGACTTTAGTTGGGCTGAAAAATGTTTCAGAATCGGGCTATCTTTTCGAGTACGACTTTAAAAATAACGTCATGCTTACGGAGGAATATCTTTGGCAAAAAGCCCAATTTAACGCTTTTGTGCAACGGGGCGATACCTTGTATTTTGGTGGGGATAACGATATGATTTTTGCCTATAAAATAGGTTCGGGCGAAGCTCCTATTGTTTCCTATACGCTCGAAAGTGAAAACCAAGGGTATATCAATTACCTGGTTAATTCCTCCGACGAATCCTATATTCTTTCTTTTGCGGCGGGCTTACACCGTTTTTATCCGGAGAAAGAAGCCTATACAAATTTGGTCCGGTTCGGCGGGACAGTTGGAGGCTTTTGGGATTTCATAGAAGGAGCAACGCCGACTTCCGAACTCTTATTGGCTTCAAACGGAAAACTCTATGGTTTTACGGTGAATGGAGGCGCAGGAGCTTACAGTTCAGGCGATGGTGTGTTGTTCGAAATGAATCCGGAAACAAAAGACTTCCAATTAATCCATAGTTTTGTTGGTGATAATGGTGGTTTTGGCGATCGGGACAGCTATGGAACCTACTATGGAAAAGGACTGAACTCTTTAACAGAAGTAAATCAGAAAATTTACGGAACTACGTATACCAATGGCGCTTATGATAATCACGCCGGACCGGGATATGGTGTTGTTTTTTCTTATGATATCAGTCGAGATTATGATAATTACCATGTGGTTTTTAATTTTAACGACTCAACAGAAGCTTCAGCGGGTCGATTCCCTATGTCGGGTTTAACCTTAGGTGCTAATGGGAAATTATACGGAATTACCGCTTTAGGAGGAATTGGCGGAATCTACGGTCACGGTGTTGTTTATGAAATAGACCCGAACAATAACGACGAGTTTCGTGTAGTTATGAAGATTCCGGATACGGATTTACGTCCAACAGACAATTTGGTTTTAGCCGAAAATGGAAAATTATACGGAATAGCTTCTGGAGCTCAATACAATTCAGATCCTAAACAATGGGCAATTCGTGAATATGATATCGAAAACGCCAGTTATACGGATTTATATACTTCCGAATTATCCGACGTTGAATACAATTATGCACAGTGTACGTTGCTCAATAATAAATTGTACGGAGTTGTGAGTCAATCTTACTATTCACAAGGCTATATTTATGAGTTTGATATTGCAACGCAGCAATTGCTTAAAAAAGTTGTTTTTACTTCTAATTCGGACGATGGGGCTAAACCAATGGGAAACTTAACACTTAGTTCGTCAGGCTCGTTTTGGGGCATGACTTCTTCAGGCGGTGTTCATTCCGATGATTGGGGAGATTATAACAAAGGGGTTATTTTTGAATTTGATCCGGTTGAAGGAACCTACACAAAACACTATGATTTTGGAGGTAGCGGAGGAATAAACCCATCCTACGCCAGTCTTACAGAAACAGCCGGTGTGGATTATACAAATGTAAATTCGTTCCGTGTAGACGAAAGTTTTAAAGCCTATCCTAATCCTACAGTAGATTATGTAAGATTTGACTTTACAAATCAAGAAATTCAAGAGGTTCGGTACTCCATTTTCAATAGCAGTGGTAAATTGATAGACCAACAAGCCATTAACGTTTCAAATTACCTTATCATCGATTTTTCCGCCTATAAACAAGGGGCTTATTTGGTAAAGATGGAAACGCCTAATCAACAGTTTTCTAAAACGATAATCCGGAAATAATCAAGGGGTTTAACCTTATATAAAAAGAGATTATTTGAGATAACACTAACCATTGACGCATCAAAAAAAGCCGGCTTTCATTTTGAAAAGTCGGCTTTTGTATTGATTGTGCATTTTCAAGGCGCTTTATTAGTCGCTCCCGTTTCTTAAGGTAATAACAAGCACTCCATTAGCGCCCCGCGAACCATAAATAGCTGTTGCAGGCCCTTTCAATACCGTTATCGATTTTACATCGTTTGGTGGGATATGCGATATCGTTGCCATTGGAACGCCGTCAACAATAATGAGCGGAGCGGTGCTGCCATTAACCGTAGAGGTTCCTCTTATTTTTATCGATGTGCCAGACACGCTTACTCCGGGCACTTGTCCTCTTATCATATCATAAATATTAGAATATTGTCGCGCATTTTCTAAAGCTTCTTTTTTTACTTGACCCACAGTCGAGGTCAGGTTTTTCTTATTGGCTAATACGTAACCTACATTTACTAATTCTGGATTTTCGAGCTGTGGCTTATTCAACGGATCTTGCGCTATAAACGAATCTTTCGACGGCAAAACAAAAGTAACTTCCTTTTCGCCATTATAATCGAGTTCTGCATAACCATTAAAAAGAGCAAAAACAGCTATCGTTTTAACGGTGGGTTTAAGCCGAAGTCTAAATCGTCCCTGTTCATCGCTTATCGTATTTACTTTTTTTCCATCAACATAAAAATCGGCATTGGCAACAGGAATATCTAAACTATCCAAAACAAGGCCTTGTAAAACGATTTTTTTTCTTGATTTTTTATTTTGGGCATAGGTGCTGCTAGTTATTAATACACTCAGCACGATTAAGGCTATAAACGAACGTTTCATAATATGCTTTTTAATTGAATTGATCGACAATTTGATTGTGAAAGACTTATTTGTCGCCTGCTGATTTTAGTCGAATCAAGATTACACCATTTGCTCCGCGAGAACCGTAAATAGCAGCTGAAGAGCCCTTTAATACAGAAATCGACTTTACGTCATTTGGCGAAATGTCAGAAATGGAGCTTACCGGACTACCATTCACCACATAAAGAGGTTCGCTACTCAAATTAATTGATGACAATCCTCTGATGACAATACTGTTTCCGTTGACAACCACACCGGGAACTTCGCCTTTTATCATATCATAAATGGTGGCATAATGTTGTGCATTTTTTAATTGGCGCTGATCTATTTTGCCAACACTGCTTGTAAGTTTACTCTTTCTTGTTGTGCCGTAACCTATGTTTACCAGCTCGTCTTCCTCTAGATTGGGATCGTTTAAATGATCTTGTTGTATTGCGTTGTTTGTGGACAAAGTAAAAGTAATTTCTTCTTCACCCTGATAAGGATATTCAATAGTTCCATTAAAAAGAGAAAATACCGTAATTTTTTTAACTGTTGATTTGATTTTGATTTTAAAATGTCCCTCTGCATCGCTGTGCTTATTTGTGTTTTTCCCATCGATAAAAACAGAAGCATTTGCTATGGGATTTTGTTCTCCATCGACTACAAAACCGGTCAAAATAATTTTTTTCTTTGATTTATTATTTTGGGCTTGCGAAGCGCCAAAAACAAAAAGACTAAGAACAAGAAGCAAGGTTAATTTACGTTTCATGATAGATTGATTTATGTTTTTACGAAGATACACAATTTTCATTCGGACTCCAAAACCACCAGTCTTTTATTCCGTTTGGGCCCTGTGCCTTTGATCAATTCTAAAAATTTGTACATTAGCAAACAATTAACCAATTAAAACAGAAACCTATGCGTAAAATTATCCTAATTGTGGCTTTTTTAGCCCTTGGACTATCGTTTAGTATTGCCCAAAATAAAAAAGTTGTTTCTCCTGAAATTTACGACGATTGGAAAGGCCTTTCCTCGGCGTTAATCTCGGCAAACGGAAATTTTGTAAGCTTCGAAATTAATCCCCAAGTGGGTGATGGAAATCTGATAGTGAAGAATTTTGACGGAAGCAACGCACAAATTTTCCCTCGGGGTTATAAAGCCGTTTTTGCAGATTCGGAAGATTTTCTGGCTTTTCAAGTGCAAGCGGAGTATAAAAAAGTCCGTGATTTAAAACTGAAAAAGAAGAAAAAAGACGACTTGCCCAAAGATTCTTTGTTTATTCTAAACCTAAAAACGGGTAATCTAGAAAAGTTTGCCGATTTAGTTTCGGTAGAAGTGGCTAAAGAAGAAAGTAACTGGATGACTTTCTTATTAAAAGCAGAAGAACCAAAAAAAGACACGAGCAAGAAAAAAGAAGAAAAGAAAAAACCCGAACCTAAGAAAAAAGCGCCCAAAGACGATCCTAAAACAAATACCTTATGGGTAATGAATCCGATAAGCGGAGCTAAATACGAATTTAAAAACGTGGTGGATTATACGCTTGCCCGCAACGGTAAACTGATTGGATTCAGTACGTTTGAAAGAGACAGTTTGGCTTCGTCAAAACTCTTTGTTTTCGATACAAAAAAAGAAGTGGCAACTGAAGTTTTTGAACTCGAAGGATGGATTAAAGAACCAACAGCCGATAATAGCGGAAATAACTTGGCTTTTTTAAGTACAACGGATACGGCTAAGCGTAAACTTTACAGTTTGCAGCACTTTTCGCTTAAACAAAATGCGGTAAAAACACTCCTTGATACAAGCACAACGCTTTTTACCCATGGTTTTATAGTCAGTGAAAAAGGCAGGATTTATTTCTCTCGCGATGACGAAAAACTCTATTTTGGTGTTGCTGCCAAACCCGAAAAAGAAATTAAAGACACGCTGCTTCCTGAAGAAAAAGTAAAACTGGATCTGTGGCATTGGAACGATCCTTATCTTCAGCCGCAGCAATTGGTGCAACTTAAGCGCGAACAAAACAAAAGCTTTTTAAGCGTTTATCATTTAAAAACAGGCAAAACTATTCAGTTAGCCACCGAAGAAATGGAAAATGTGCGTCCGCTTTTAAAAGGGAATGCGGATATTGCTTTAGGAACAGACAATAGGGCTTATCGTAAACGTTCCTCTTGGGAAAGTCCCGGCTACCGCGATGTTTACGCTGTAGATGTGCAAACCGGAAAGAAAAGTTTGCTGCTCAAAGAAATCCAGTCACGCTTTGGTTTATCGCCCAATGGCCATTATGTGTATTGGTATGCCAATGAAGACAGCTGCTGGTATGCAAAACCGGTGAATGGCGGAAATACGGTTTTGTTAAACCAAGGAATGGATTTGCCAATTTACGACGAGAGTCACGATTATCCGCAAGATCCAAATGCTTATGGAGTAGCCGGATGGACAGCCAATGATAAAGGTATTGTGTTTTATGATAAATACGACCTCTGGCTTGCCGATCCC
>JBFHQD010000136.1:0-8674 GCA_041592395.1 Bacteroidales bacterium
GGCAAAACTGCCTTGCAAAAATCCATTATTGGACACTTGCACATTATGCTTACGCTTGTCGCCGTAGCAATTACCTTAATCGTTGGACGTTGGTTAGAATTTAAAGGTCTTTTTCACAAGATTGCAATGCCTTTAATGATTATCGGTACGCTAATTATTTCAGGTGGCGTTTGGTCTGTTGTGTGGACACATTTGGCACATACCTTTATTTACATCGGTTCGGTTGGCGTAATGTTGTCCGCGCTTATGTTGGTAATCTACAGCTGGAACAAACTTATCCACGACAATTCGATAGCATTAGGCTATAAAAAGCCCAATCTATTCCAAAAGATAAAAGCCTTATTGAGCGATCCAATAAAATTTGGCCCGACTTGGCAAATGGTATTTATGAATTTTACGGTAAGTGGAATCGGAATTTTTATGGCCGTTAAACTAGAACAAATTTTCAGAGTTTGGCCTGCCCGCGAAGAAAGAATTACACTAACCGGTCACTGGCATATTTTAGCCGCTATTATTGCGACCATCATTTTAATGTACTATGCTGATATTGTTGGTTTAAAAGGCAAAACCAGAAAATGGTTTGGATGGATTCTGATTATTGGATCTGATGTTGCTTTTGCCTCCATGACTGTTTTCTCGATGAAACGCCTATTTATTCCACAAGAAGTTGCTCAACAAGGATTGATGAATACAACCATGTTATTGGCCGATTTCGGATTAGGAGCCCTTCTTATTTCTGTTGCCATTTTCTTAGGTTGGAAACTTTTTGATTTATTCAAAGGCGAAGGCGTTTGGACTAAAGAAGCCCAAAATCCAGAACTCGAATTGGAAAAAACATCCAATCCTGTACTCAATCTTAAAAGAGAAAATGAATTCAATAGCGAAGGAGGTAAACAATGAGAAAATTATTTTATTTAGCTTTCGTGCTGCTTACATTAGTAAGTTGCTCAACAGCCGTTATTGTTGACGAGGAAATCAAAAGTGTTGATACGGGCGTAGATCCGGATACTTGGGCAGTTGTTCCTGCCGGATCTTTCTACTATAATATGCATGCCTATGAAACGGATATCGATTATGATTATGAAATAATGATAACCGATGTTACTAACCAACAATATGCAAATTATTTAAATGAAGCATTAGCAAAAGAAATCATTCATATCGAAGACGGAAACATCATGGGTTATTATCCGGGCGATCCTTTCGATGGCTATTTGCACGAATGGGAAATTCCTGAAGGCCAATATCTTCATATGCCATATGCTGAGGCTGGATCGCATATCAAATTCGAAAACGATACGTTCGTCGTTGGAAAAGGCTTCGAAAATCATCCCGTAGTTATGGTAACCTGGTTTGGAGCTAAGGCCTATGCCGATTTTTATGGATATCGTCTTCCAAAAGAGATTGAATGGGCTAAAGCAGCGCGCGGTACAGATAAGCGGGCATATCCTTGGGGCGATCATATCAACGCAAATATTACCAATTATGGCAGTAGTAAAAATGCTATTCAACGCTTATTGGGTGGTAATATAGCACGTACTACTCCCGTAGGATATTACAACGGCAGCACATACGAAGATTTTGAAACGCAAGACAATAGAAGTCCATATGGCTTATACGATATGGGGGGAAATGTTTGGCAATGGGTTGGCGACGATTATCCTGATGTTCATTACCGCTATATGCGTGGTGGTAGTTTTACCAACTACGAATACAATCTCTTTGTTTGGGCACGTAACAGTGCAGGTCCCGATTTTTACAATATCAATATTGGCTTTAGATGTGCCCGAGATATTGCAGAAGAAGAACCCCAAACAGAAGTTGAAGTTGAAGTACAAATAGAGGAATAAGTATCGACTTAGCACTCAAAAATAGAAAATTTAACAAATTATCACTGGAAACTGACAAACAGTTTCCAGTGATTTAAAGTTCACAAATCCAAATACCAATGATTCAAAAATTAAAAATAAAGTTGGGGATTTATTGGCAACTGATAAAAAGCTTACAAACGATTCTGTTATTACTCACAGGCATAACCGGCTTTTTTAGTTCACGTTGTCCGTATACGAGTTGGGAATTAACCCTTGGTATGATATTGAGTTTATTTTTGGCCATCAGCGGCACAACTGTTTACAATATGATTTGGGATCGAGATATTGATGCCGTAATGGATCGAACAAAGCAGCGTCCGCTTCCTGCAAATAAAATCAGTATAAGAGAAGCCGTAATTTTTGGAACTCTTTTGAATGTTCTTGGTTTAGGTTTGGCCTATTATTTATCGCCCTTGTATGCCTTGGTTATTTTTGCCGGTTTATTTATCGATTTTGTTATTTATACCATTTGGCTGAAAAGAACCTCGGCCTGGTCGATTGTTTGGGGTGGTATTTCCGGTGGAATGCCCATTTTAGCAGGAAGAGTGCTTGGTGTAGGAGAAATTGATATGATTGGCTTATTATTGGCCTCATCGGTATTGTTTTGGATACCAACACATATTATGACTTTTAATATGCGCCATTTTGATGACTATAACAAAGCTAAAATACCCACATTTGCTTCCAAATATGGATTTAAGAATGTGCGCTTAATAATTGCTTTATCAACCATTACCTCGGCCGTTGCTTTTGCTGTTGGGGCTTATGCTTTAGGAATTTCGTGGGGTTTTGTACGCTTGTTGTTGATTTTTGCTTTTGTTGCTTTGGGCTTTGCTTCTTATAGTATTCTTTATCCGAGCGATAAATCGAATTTTCAAGTTTTTAAAGTAGCTTCTTTGTATATGGCTTCGGCTATGCTTATCATCATATTTGGTTCTATTTATTATTAATATGCCCAGAGTACATAAACATATCCTCGTTTTTGTATCCGGAATTTTGTGGTCGGGAGTTGGCTTATTTTTAATCAGTTTGGCTTTTCGATGGTTTAATCAACTTTCAAATAATCAAATAATTGCCGCATGCATAGGAGGAGTCCTATTGGGAATTACAATTGCCTATTTTGGTTTTGGTGGTCTTGCAACTAAAAACATTATCCGCATCGATCAGTATCAAAAGAACGTCTGCTTTTGGGCATTTCAAAAATGGACAACTTATATTTTAATCGTATTTATGATGAGCCTTGGAATTTTTATGCGCAAGACGCCTTACATTCCAAAATATCTGCTGAGCCCCATGTATATTGGTATTGGATCAGCTCTTTTTATTGCAAGCTTTCGTTATTATCAATTCCTTGTCCAAACAAGAAATACGAATGCCTAAAATTAGCAAATACAACTTAATCTTTTTTACGGGTATAATATGGCTTACAGCAAGCTTAATACTAGTAAGGAGAGCCTATAGCTGGATTGCTATTCTAAGTCCTTTAGAATTGGCAATAGGTCTTTCATTGGCTTTCCCTTTTGCATTCATTAAAATTTATTTTATCTTTCGTAAATTAACAATGAGAAATATAGATCGGATACTTTCCTTTAAACCGCTGAAAGTCAGCCTGTGGGAATTCCACGTAAAGAGAGATAAGTTGTTAATTGTGTTGATGATACTACTAGGCACTCTTTTAAGGAAGACTCCTTTTCTACCCAAAAGCTATCTTTTTCCGGTTTATTTAGGAATAAGTCTGGCCATGTTTTACGCTTGGATGCTTTATTTAAAAACCTTTTTTAAAAACTTAAAGTGGAGTCAAGAAACCACTAAAAAAAACAGGGCGATTTCTGAAAAGCCATAAGAGTAAGAAAAAACGGAATAATCAAATAAAATGAAAAATCAATTATCTAAAATTTTAGTCGTTCTAATTGTGTTTTTATCACTCACAAATTGTAATACGCATAACAATGAATCTGCAACAACTAAAGAGGCTAATCAAGAAGTAACCGCAACTGAAACAACGGTTGATATCAGTAAATTTGCCATAGAGCGCGAAAGCAATCTGAATTTCAAAGAAACTGTAGATAGCTTATCCGTAGCCCTAAAAACAGGGGGATGGAAAATATCAGCATCTCACAATATTGAACATGACTTAATGAAAAGCGGACAAACGATTTTACCCGTAGTGGTATTGGAAATCTGCAATCCAAATTATTCTGGAAAAATGTTATTAGACGATGATATGCGCTATTTGTCAATAATTATGCCTTGCCGCGTATCAATTTATGAAAAAAGCAATGGAAAAACCTATATTACACTAATGAATTCCATTGAAATGGCCAAAATGATTGGCGGTCCTATTGAAGAGCAAATTAAGGTGATACAGGAAGAGATAAATCAAAAGATATTGCCTTTTTTAAAGTAATTCATTTGCAGATGAATTTCGATGAATTTCGATGAATTATACTAACAAATTTTAATAGAGAAAGGGCTAATTCTATGATAAACAGATTCTTTAAATAGAATAGCTTCGGAAGGAGCTTTTCGAACTTTATGTTTGAATCTTTTATTTAAAAAATAATTTGATTGGCATTAAACCTTTTGCAAAAATTTACATCTAATATATGTTAATATAATACATTTAAAAAATTTATAAGCATGAAAAAACTATTTTTACTTCTTTTTGTCAGTATGATGTTTGTAAGCGCTTACTCACAAGTAGCGGGTTTATCAGCATCAAAATTAGGAACCTTATGTACAGCAACAGTTCCAGAAGGGACCATCGAATTTGAACCTTTTTTCGGTTATTCTATAACTTCCAACTATTTTGACAGTAATGGGGATTTACAGCCGCTCTTTTCAACAGACGATTCCACAATGAAATTCTCAGGATCAGGTTTTCGTTTTAGCTATGGCTTAATGAAAAATTTAGAAATTGGTGTTTCGCTACCCATTGATGTTAGCGTAGTAAGCTTTGGTGCGAAATACAAACTCCCCATTGAGGGTAATTTTACTATGGGACTTTTAGGGGGTTATACCACGCTTGTTGGAAATCAGATTTATGACCGTAGATCAGCAATACACGAAATGACATCTTCTTATGTTGGTGGTATAATTATGACCTACGAATTCAACGAAAAGTTGAGTATAGACTTTGATGCGCAATATCAAAAGCATACCACAGAAACTGTTGATGGTCATACCCATGGCTATTACATTAATTCCGACATCGGATACTATTTAATGGATAGAGTTAATTTTATTGCGGGACTGAATTACAGTTATAAAGTATTTAATGCCAGTATCGACAACTCTTCTTTACTTACTTTAAATACCGGTATTGCCATTGAAAAAGCCGAAAATTTCATCCTTGTACTTAATGCCCCCTTTGATCTTTTTGGTAAAAACGAGTATCAAACTAAAGGATTTGGCTTAGCTTTGACAATTATACTCGACTAATTTATTTATCAATAAAAACGAAATCAAAATGCAAAAAACATTTTTTATTAGTGGTGCCATTCTTGGAGGATTAGCAGTAGCAATAGGGGCTTATGGTGCTCATGGCGGAGCAAAATTTATGGATGCAGAATCGGCAATAACTTTCGGAAAGGCCGTTCGCTATCAGATGCATCATGCTTTAGTTTTACTTGCTATTGCCCTAGCATACCTACAATGGCCAGACCAAAAGAACATTTTAAAATGGTCAGGCTATAGTATTCTTGGCGGTATTCTTGCTTTCTCAGGAAGCCTCTATATCATTGTTTTTGCTAAAATCCCAATGGGTTATATCACGCCATTCGGAGGAATATTATTTGTAGTTGGATGGTTTTTATTGGCCTATGCGGCTTATAAGGGAGAGAAAAAATAATCAGCGTTGCGGGGTTTATTTATTACGTGATTAAATCAGCGCATTGCGGATTTGAATCTAGGAGTGAAATGGTTGTAGTATCAATTCGAAATTGATCTACAGCCATTTTTTTCTTTTGAAATAAAACAACATGCCAATCGCCACCGCAATCATAACTACCCACATGATGAAGTAACTGTACTTATAATGCAATTCAGGCACAAAATCGAAGTTTGTACCGTATATTCCGGCTATAAAAGTCAGGGGAATAAACACAACCGAAAACACCGTTAAGAATTTCATAATATCATTCAATCGGGTACTGATTGTGGTATGATATATATTCAATAGATCAGATAAAATTTCACGATAATTATCCGATGATTCAACGGCATGGGTAATATTATCGAGTAGTTCCTTAAAATACACATCCGTAGAATCATTAATAAAATCCGACTCCAATTTCGACAATGAAATGATCATTTCTTTAGCCGGAATAATGTTTTTTCTTAAAAAGTTTAATTCTCTCTTGTATAAATTTATTTCTTCAATCACATGTTGATTGGGGTCGGCAAGCAATTTAGCTTCTAAATCTTCGATTTTATCGCCAAATTCACTGATAATAAAGATATAATTATCAACTACGGTATCGAGCAAGGCAAAAGTTAAATAATCAGTTCCCGAATTTCGGATTCGTCTTTTATGCCCTCTAATACGCTCTCTAACAGGCTCAAAAACATCGCCTTTATCTTCTTGAAAAGAGAGCAGAACACTTTTTGTTAGTATCAAACTTAAATTTTCAACCGAAATAGTACCTGTCTTTTCATTCTGACGCATCATCTTAATCGACAAGTATATGCAATTTGAAAATTCGGTCATTTTAGGACGCGCATGCGTTTCCATTACGTTGGCCAAAATAAAATGATCGAAATGAAAAGCTTTGGCAATCTCTTCCATTATCGACTCGTTGTGCAAACCATCAATATTGAACCAGGTAACAGTGTCTTTGTTTTGGTATTCTATTACATCAGCTACCGTCTTAAGTGCATTTTCCTCTAAACTTGACGAATCAAAATCAATAACACGTAATAGAACTTGATCCAATTTCTTTTGGCCCCTGAAATAGAGAGCATCAGGCGACATGCCAATTTCCTTTTTTTGCTTTTTTACGAACCGTGCCATAATTATTATTTTTTACACTTACAAGAAACAAAAAATCACCGCAATATCCAATTTTATAATCTGATGGAGATATAACGCGTCATCTCACTTACTTTTTTCTTATACCAATAAAAAACGAAGTTAAGACAAAATGGCGAGATGCCCTACGATCTTGCTCTTTGCATCCCGAACCAAAAAGTCCTATTTTTGAAAGTACTTATTCAATAAACGGATTAGTTCTGTTTTGCTAATGGGCTTTGAAATATAATCAGTACATCCTGCTTCCAGCGTTTTTTCGCGGTCGCCAAGCATGCTGTAAGCCGTTTGTGCAATAATAATCACCTCTTTATTAAACTGCCTAATCAATTGTGTAGCCTCAAACCCATCCATGTCGGGCATTTTCATATCCATCAAAATAAGGTCGATATCCGGATTTTGTTTTGCTAATTCGAGGGCTTCAAGGCCGTTATTTGCCATAATCATTTCACTGTACATCTTTGATAGCATATGTTTTATGAGCTGTTGCGACATAGCATCGTCTTCGACCAGCAATATTTTTAACTTAATTCCGCCTGATTTTCCGGTCATCTCCTCTCCTTTTTTGTGCTCCATGGTCGTCACTTTAAACGCAGTCTCCGCTTCCCGATTTTTTGCAATTGTAAAATAAAAAGTAGAACCAACGCCTTCAATACTCTCCACCCAGATTTTTCCTCCTAACATTTCAACATAGGCTTTTGTAATGGATAAGCCTAAGCCAACACCTTCATAATCGCTCGACAAACGACTATCTACTTGTACAAAACGATCAAAAACACTCACCAACATATCTTTGGGTATACCAATGCCTTCGTCTTTTACATAGAACTCGATACAACCTTGACTCTTATCACATCCTATTTCTATCTTTCCCTTTTTACTGTATTTAATTGCATTTTTAGTTAGATTACTCAAGATGGTATACATTTTTTCACTATCCGTAAAACAAACCGTATTTTCGCCATTAGGTAAATTAAATTCCAATTGAAGTCCTTTAGCCACTATTTCAGGTTTAAAGAAGGATTCGATTTGATGGAGCAACTCCCGCATATCGGTTTCCGAATTCATCACGGTCACTTGTCCGGCTTCTATGGTCGATATATCAATCAAATCTCTGATTGTATTTAACATACGGGCTCCACTTCGCTCGATAACTTCGATAAACTCCTGTTGTTGTTCGCCCGAAAGTTGAGGTTCTTTTAAAAGCTCGGTAAAACCTAAAATACCATTCATCGGCGTACGTATCTCGTGACTCATATTGGCCAAAAAAGCCGATTTTAACCGATCGGATTCTTGTGCTTTTTCCAATGCCGCTTTCAGATTTTCGAAGGTACTTTTTCGTTCTATGGCCAAACTAATTTGAGGAGCAGCATACTCCAATATTTTCAAGTCTTCTTCGTCGAGTCGTTTTTCTCCTTCATAATTTTGAATAACAATGGCACCAATAACCTTTTCATTGCTAAAAAGCGGAACGCCAATCCACACGTCACTTGGCGGACCAACTAATTCTATTTCACCGGCTTGAACAAGCGATTCGAAACGTTCTTTATTGATGAGCTGTGATTTCTCTGTTTTTATAACATAACCCGTCATTGTTTTACCTACCGGAAACTCAATGATACCTTCATCCAAAGCATCTTTAATGTAAGGGGCGGAAATCATTTGTGTTTCTTCGATATACAATCCAATGTAAAAATTATTGGTTTTAATTACTTTCCCCAGTTCATTAAAAATATAACTGGAAAAATCGTGAAGGCTATCCGTTGCAAGCAACGCA
>JBFHQD010000137.1:0-8660 GCA_041592395.1 Bacteroidales bacterium
ATATGCAATTAGCCAAGCATCTGGTTAGTGGTGTGGATGTTTGGTTAAATACGCCTACGCGACCATTAGAGGCTTCCGGTACAAGTGGAGAAAAAGCGGTAATGAATGGCGTTATGAATTTTTCGGTACTCGATGGTTGGTGGGCCGAAGGATTTACGAAAGGTGCCGGATGGGCCTTGGAAGAAGGCCGAACTTATTTGGAGCAAGAAATGCAAAATAGTTTGGATGCAGAGATTATCTATTCAAAATTAGAAACTGAAATTCTGAAAGCTTATTATGATAAAAATGAGCAAAAAGTATCTGATCAGTGGATTGAACATATCAAAAATACTTTTACGCAAATCGCACCTCGTTTTACGATGAAACGCATGCTCGATGATTATTTCGACCGCTTTTACAATAAGCTTTTCACAAGCAGCGAAGCCTTTCAGGATAATCATTTTATGCAGGCTATTAAACTGGCAAAATGGAAAGAAAAAACAGCGATTAAATGGGAAAATATCAGCATAGTATCCGAAGAATTGCCGCAAAGTGATCTAGAACATACTTTAAATTTAGGTGATATTTTTGCCGCACGCATTGAAGTGAATTTAGCGGATTTAGTTTCCGACGAAGTTCGGGTAGAGATTTTGTTTGGTGAAAAAGTGGATGGGGATATTAAGCATATTATTTACAAAGAAGAGCTTAAAGCAGAAAATTTAAGCAATGGAAATGTTTTATATTCCTGTGCTATTCCGGCAGAAAGAGCGGGCGTTTACGATTATGTTTTTCGTCTAAGTCCTAAATCAGAATATTTGGCCTATCCGGAAGACTTTAATTTGATTAAATGGCTTTAGTTTGATGAAAGACCAAATTCTTTATTTGGCTTTCTTCCCATTTTAAATTCCAATAAACCGCCTGTTATCAACTCGCTATGGGTTAAATACAGGCGGTTTAGTTTTTTGTTGTTTAGCTTAATCGATTGGATATAAACATTTTCGGCGCTTTGATTATGCACGTTAATTTGCAAATTCTTTCCGTTTTCGAAATGAATAGTGGCTGAAACAATCAACGGACTGCCTATGGAATACTTATCCGATCCCGGAGCTACAGGATAAAAGCCAAGTGCATTAAAAACATACCAAGCACTCATTTGTCCCGCATCATCATTGCCGCATAAGCCGTCTTTTGTATTGGAGTACATTGTTTTCATTATCATCCTAACTCGGGCTTGCGTTTTCCAAGGTGCATCCGTCCAATTATAAAGAAAAGGAATATGATGTCCGGGTTCATTGCCATGGACGTATAAACCAATAATTCCATCACGCGTGATGTCTTCCGTATTCTCAAAATAATGATCGTCTAAATGTTGGTTGAAAAGGGAGTCTAAGTGCTGTTCAAATGCTTTTTTTCCACCCATTAATTCAATGAGATTTTGAGGATTATGTGGAACATATAAACTATAATTCCAAGCATTTCCCTCGATAAATCCTTGACCGTGTGTACTGAGTTTATCAAAATCTGTACGCCAATTTTTATTTTCTAATTTTGGTGCCATTGCATTTTGATTTTTATCGAATACGTTTTGATAGGAGAGTGCCCGCTTCTTAAATTCTCGTGTTCTTGCTGTGTCGTTCATTTGTTCCGCCATTGTTGCAATACACCAATCGTCATAGGCATATTCCAAGGTCTTTGAAACCGAATACGGGTTTTTATCATCGGGAACAAAGCCCAATTTTTTATAAAATCCGAGTCCATCGTAATAATCAATATTTGCCGATTTTACGGAAGCGTCTAAAGCCCTTCGAAACGATTTGGGATTTAAAACTTTTTTAGTCATAGCATCTGCCAATAAAGAAACACTGTGATAGCCAATCATGCACCAGTTTTCGTTCGAATAATGCGACCAAATGGGAAGCATGGGATGAACGCTCTGATCGAAATGTGCCAGCAGCGACTCCATCATATCTTTGTTTCTGGAGGGCTGAATCAGATTAAACAATGGATGTAAAGCCCGAAACGTGTCCCAAAGTGAAAAAACCGTGTAATTGGTAAAGTTTTTGGCATAATGAATAGTTCCATCCAAGCCTTTGTAAGCGCTGTCGATATCCATATATTCTATTGGACTTAAAAAGCTGTGATAAAGTGCTGTATAAAATGTTTCTTTGTCTGCAATATTTAGCATTTCCACCTCTATTTTTGCTAATTCACGATTCCAAATCGCTTGTCCTTCAGCCTTAGTTTTATCAAAATCCCAATGCGGAATTTCAGCTTTTAAGTTTTTTAATGCTCCTGCTGTACTGGTAGATGACAAAGCAAATTTCAATAAAATCGATTCGTTTTCTTCTGTGTCGAACTGAAAATAAGCTCGTAACTGACGTCCGGCCATTTCAGGGAAATTCTTTGTTTCATCAAATTTTCGCCAAAAGCCTTTGTATACTTGTTCATCGTATTTTTTATGTCCGTAGGTTTTTATCGGCTTCGAAAAAGAAAGCGCGAAATATACGGTACGCGTTCTTGCCCAACCTTGTGTTTGACGATAACCGGTAACTAAAGTGTCATTTTCAATGCGTACAAAAGTCCAAACGTTTTTTTCGTCGAAATTATAGATGCCTGACATCAAATCCAGGATAATATGGGCAGAATCGGTTTTAGGAAAAGTATAGCGATGAAAACCTACACGTGTACTTGAAGTAAACTCTGCATTTATTTTATAATCTGTAAGATAAACTTGATAATAATCCGGTTCTGCAATTTCATTTTTATGCGAAAAACGAGAACGGTAACCGGTTTCAGGCGCATCTGCGGTTCCCGGATTCAATTGCAGCTTTCCAACAGTGGGCATTATTAAAAAATCGCCAAGATCTGCATGTCCGGTTCCGCTGAAATGGGTATGACTAAAGCCTACTATTGTAGAATCTTTATATTGGTATCCCGAGCAATAAGCATAGACTTCGGGGTTGTATTTACCGTTAACGGCATAGCTTTGAGTATCTGTTTCAGGACTCAATTGTACCATACCAAAAGGGCGAGTTGCTCCCGGAAAAGTGTGACCCATATTTTGCGTTCCAACAAAAGGGTTTACATATTGAATAAAATTTTGATTTTCTTGGGCCTCGAGCAATCCCATACTCAGACTAAAAAAGAGGACGATAAAGTACTTCATAAGATAGGTTAAATGGCAAAATTTCTTCAAATTTAGCAATAATGTAATGCTTCGGAATAAAAAAATAGCTTAGCTCGCCTGCTCGAAATGTTTGGTTTCTGCTTTTACCATTACATTTTGCAAGGGGCGGAATCGTTTTCTGATGAGCGTCCATTTGGCCGGATATTGCGCTAAAAGTTTTACAATTTTATCGGAGTGATGTTTTAATTTATCTGAAATAGCAGCAGCAGTAATCGGTTTATTCATTTTATGACCGACATTTGCGCTCGTTAATTTCCATCCTGATTTTAAAACCGATTGGGCGGCCTGTTCCATCTCATTTAAAAAATCATAGGTTTTCGAATGCTGATGTTTTGTGTTTTCAACGGGGAGGCTTTCGTCGGATGAGAAAGTGTCTTGCTCATGAGTATTATCGCTTTGCGAAAAATTAAAATAATCCGCTTTTAAAAGATATTCTTGTTGACCCGATCCGAAATTCAAGGTTTTAGCCATAGCAATAGCCCCGCTCAATTTCTTTTTTAACTCAAAAACACTGCCCGAAAATTCGCCTATCAAATCTTTTGCTTTCTCTGATAAGTAAAAAATATCCTGACGATCAGCACTTAAATCATTGATTAAGAATTCGGTTAATTGGAGTAAATTTTCTCTATTGCGTAATTTAAGATTAGTGTTTTGCTGTTCTGTATCCTTTTTTGACTTTAAAATATACCGCGTTTGCTCATTTATCAAGCTCAAACTCTTTTGATTGTGTAGAATCGTTTTTAGCTGAGTAGCAATCGAGTTGTAAATAAGGTGAGCTACAATGGCTTTGTTGGATGTTGTAAGTAAATTATCCGTAAGGCTTAAGCCAAAATCGCTTGCATTTTTTCTAAAATAAAAAAAGAAAAGGTCTTTTGAAAAGTCACTTGTATTTGCAAAAGAAAGACATAATACATGACTCTCGAACTCCGAAAACAAATCTTGCCTTAAATTTTGATTGTTTTTATTCGAATAGGGGATATTATTTAATCCCATCCAATTTTTAGTGTTCTGTTTTCGTCGAAAAGCATTAAGTGTATCTAAAGAATCGGAAGGAAAATGGAGTTGAAACCTTTGTTGATTTTGGGCCGAACGCTGAATGCTATGCAGCTCTGTGTGGGCACTTTCAGCATTATAATACAAAAGATCTACGCGCTCTATTCCGGGCAAATAATCTAAACTTTGCTCCAGAACAACGAGATAGGGGTTGTCAAGAAAAGTAAACAACTCGTTCATAACGCTTTCTCTTTTGTTCTTTAAAAAAGTAAATATACATTAAAAATGATGCTGTTTCAAGAATTTTCTAAAATAATTAAGAATAAAATTAAGTTTTATTCTTTTTTCTTAAAAAAGACTTAAGTAAAATTAAAAAACTTAAATGTGTTTAAAATACAAGTATAGCGGACTATTTTTGTTTATTGTTAGCATTTGACAAATAGATTACTGGTATATTAATTAAGAGAAAATACAAAATATTTAAGTATATGGCAAGAGGTATAATAGATTTGATTCAGGAAAATAGAAAACGTTTTTATAGGGGTGAGCTGAGAAATTATTATTTTAAAGATTTACATCCATCTTCAGATATGCACGGTAATCCGGTTATGGAAAAGCCGTCCGAACCTAGAGAAAATAAAGTGAAGTGGTGGGACAATCTAAAAGCAAAAGGAATAAAATTTGGCGAAGAGTTCTTTTACGAGCCGGCCAAATAAGTATGATTTTCGTTGTTGGTACCCTTAGTTTTGGTCCAAATTAAAGCTAAGTATTTGAAAGATTGAATCTTTGGATTCAATTAAAAATGTTAGGCTATTTTCTTTTCTCCTTCCATTTTTTTTGTAATTTGCTTCGCATTAAGATTTTTCTTTCCCCAACTAACCGGAAATCGATAATGAAAAGAACGTTTATCTTCCTATTTTTCTTTGTTTCATTGTCGTTATGGGCACAAAAGCAGCCCGATAGTCGCTTAGATAGTCTCGTGCAACTAACCACCAAATACCAAGGTTCAAAGCTTGTCGATTTATTTATTGAGATTGCCAAAATACAAGGGGCTACTGATATTGAGTTGGCTCAGAAATCTGCCGATGAAGCGATCCGCTTAGCAAAAAACATAAAATATGTACAAGGTATTGGCAAGGCTTATCTGGCAAAAGGTACTATATGTAATTTTAATAATGCTCCATTGAAAGGGGAAGAATTTTTTAAAGAGGCAAAACGCATATTTAGCACTTTGGAAGATCATAAAAATCTAGCTTTAGCTGATTTTGGTTTAGGCGAAAGTTATTCGCAACGTGGAAATTTTGAAGAAGCGTTAAACGCCTATAAATTAGCAACGTCTTATTTCGAATCGATAGGTGATTTTAAATTACTGGCCACTATTTACTCTAAAACCGGGACGACTTATAATATGATTGATGATTACCGCAATGCGCTTTCGGCTTATCAAAAATCATCGGAAAATTATTTAAAAATAAATGATGAATACAATTATAACCTAACTCAGAATTTAGTAGGAATTGAGTATTATTACTTAGGCAATTATAAAGAAGCGCTTGAAGTTTGGACCCTTTTTGAGCAAGCGATGCGTAAGATAAAGGACTGGCGTCGCGTGAGTGCCGTTTTAACAAATAAAGGGATAATTTATAATCATTGGGCCGAATACAACGAAGCATTGACAAGTTTTTCAGAAGCGCTTGAATTGGCTGAAAAATCTGATAATCAATCCAATATTTCGGGCATCTATAATTCCATGGGTAATTCTTTTCAATTTTCAGGAAATCCTGAAAAATCGTTTGAATATTATCGGAAATCAGTGGCTCTGGCCGAAAAAATAGATTATAAACAAAACATATCCATTGGTTTACACAATATTGGTGAACTCCATCTCAATTTAGGTCATCCGGATTCTGCACTTATTTATGTGCAAAAATCGTTGCAAATCGAAAATACTTTAAATAATAAGCTTGGAATAGCCGAAACGAAAGCTACTCTTGGCAAAATTTATATTGCACAGAAAAAATATAACTTGGCTTTTACCTTCTTTGAGCAGGCTGAAGTAACCTTTTTGGAAGTGAATAATATAAATGGACTCGCCGATATTTATCAAAAATACGGTCAAGCCTATGCCGATATCGGTAAAGACTCGTTGGCTATTTATTATTTAAATAAAAGCAATGAAATAGCCAAGGAAATTGATTTGAAGAAAATGCAATTCGAAAACCATTTGTTTCTATCTAACTTTTATGAAAAGACGCAGGATTTTAAAAATGCGCTAATTCATCAAAAATTGTATCATCAGATAAATGATTCTATTTTTAACCAATTGGCTATGGACAAAACGTCTTATCTTACAATAAAGCTCGAAAAAGAGGCGCAAGATAAGGAGTTAGCAGAGATGCAACGAAAACAAGACGAGATCAATTATCAAAATAAAACAAAAGCCTATCTAAATTACTTTGTTACTTTAATTTTTATCATTCTCGCCATTTCGTTTTATCTGCGCTATACGGCAAATAAAAAATCGGCGGCACGGATAAATGAGCAATACCAAATTTTACTTGAAAGTGAACAAAAAATAAAGGCTTTGATAGATGCCTCAAACGATATTGTCCTTTTAGTCGACGTTAATGGTATCGTAATTTCTGCCAATTCCAAAGCAGATAAAACTTTAAAAAAAGACCTCCAACCCCTAATTGGTAATGATTTTAAAAGCATAGCGCAAAGTTTTTTCGATGGACAGTTTAATATGCATCTTACACGTGTACTAAACCTCAGAAAAAGTCATCGCTTTAGTTTAATATCGAGCACAAAAAGAACTTACGAAATAACGATAAATCCGGTATTTAAAAAGGACATAGAAATTAGTGGATTGGCAATTTATATGCAGGATGTGACCGATATTCTCAATGCGCAAGACGAAAAGAAAAAGCTTGAAGAACAGTTGTTTCATGTGCAAAAATTAGAATCTGTTGGAACTATGGCCGGTGGCGTGGCACACGATTTTAATAATTATCTTGGTACCATACTGGGCTATAGCAGCATGGGTTTCGATGATGCCGAAGAAGGATCATCAATAAAACGATATTTCAATCAAATTATAAGAGCTTCAAAATCAGCGCAACATACCGTTCAGAAAATCCTAACTTTTAGTCGAACCAACGAAAGTAAAAAAGTCAGTCGAATCGATTTAGTTAAAGTAGCTCAGTCGGCTATTGAAATGGTTGAATCCACCCGACCCAAAGAAATCAAATTGGATGCAGATTATCGTGTAGATTCGATAGAAATCTTAGGCGATTCTGTCGAATTGCAACAAGTATTTATTAATCTTTTTAATAATGCGTTTCATGCGATGGAAGGTACCAAGCAAGGTCAACTTGATTGTACAATTGGAAACACGCCATTTAAAGAGAGTCATCAATCCATTGTAAATCGATTAAATAGTCGAAAAATAGCTTGTATATGTGTGAAAGATACGGGTATGGGAATGGCTGAACATGTCTTAAACCGAATATTTGAACCTTTTTTTACGACTAAAAGCGTTGGTAATGGAACAGGTTTGGGTTTATCTGTTGTGCACGGAATAATTAAAAATCATAAAGGCGAATTGGAAGTAGAGTCAACTTTGGGAGAAGGAACTACTTTTTACATTTATTTGCCTGCAATTTCATAAAGTTAAAGCGAGAAAAAATGAAAAAAAGAATCTTAGTAATTGATGATGATGTTCAGTTTAGAACTATGATTGTCGAAATGTTAGAAAGGAAGAATTACACAGTTTATGCCGCGGGTGATGGGGAAGAGGGTTTACGTATTTGGGAAGAACTGGAGCCTGATCTCGTAATCACCGATATCATTATGCCTAACAGAGAAGGTATAGAAACGATTATGGAGCTAAAACGCAAGAATAAAAACGTAAAAATTATTGCCATATCCGGTGGCGGGAGAATAGATGCCAAAGATAATCTGCATTCAGCCAAACTTTTAGGCGCTACTATTACCCTAACTAAACCTTTTGAAAGCGATGTTCTCATCGATTCGGTGCAGCAACTCATTGGCTATAGTAAATGATAAAAAGGAAAAATGGTATTTATTAAACGCATATTTTCTATCCTTAAAATTTGAAGGAAACGGGTAATTACTACGAAAGACAAAATATCAGTATAATAATGAAAACCGACCGATTAACCTGGGGTCGGTTTTTTTGTTTTCTTAGCTGATTGAAGCCAATTTATAAAGCCAATACGGCTTTTTAATGTTGATTTTTTGTTAAATAATAAAAAAAATGTTTTTTTATAAGTAACATTTTTGATATTTGTTAATCATACGTGATAATAAATTCACGTACATTTACATAATTAAAAAGAAGTATTCCGAATTTGATATCGCTTACTCCTTTCAATTTTTTTACACACTTAAAAAAACAATCTTAAAGTATGAAAACATTAAAATTATTGTTCATTGCATTTATCCTAAGTTTTTCGGGGCAGTTAAATGCACAAACAGC
>JBFHQD010000138.1:0-8624 GCA_041592395.1 Bacteroidales bacterium
AGCACTTTAACTGCTTTTTGAGTAATAAGCCAGTTTATTTTATCATCGTCGATAATTAAGACTTTACGCATGAGGTTGTGTTTTGTGAACAAATAAGTTTGCAATATAAAATTGATGTAGTGGTTAATGTTTAAGAGGCTTGATACTGATTGAGTTATTGTTGCTAAAGATAATAAAAAAATTTTTTTGTATTTGCAGCGAAAATAAAAAGCCCCTGAAAATTTACCTTCAAGTGCTTTGGTATATGACTTATATCGCCTCCCTAAAGAAAATGTTATGAGCTAAAATAGTTATTTTTTGAGAAATGATTGGTTTTTAACTGCAAAGGCAAGTTAATAGATTCCCGTTTTTTTTGTTCATTACGTAATTCGTGAGTTTCGTGACATTTAAGTCTATTTAACCGCTGCCAAAGGCATCCCTTTGGGAAAAGTTCGCAATGCTTTTTCTTGTGGTCACGGAGAAACTCCTAGGTTTTGATGCCTTTAAGTTTGTTTAACTATAAGGTCGCTAGTATAGGTTATAGCATTAATTTTTCTTCGTGATCCTTTGTGCATACCTTCGAGTTCCTTAGTGGTTAAAAAAGGATTGATCACAAAGGCACACAGAGTACGCACAAAGGCACACAAAGAAATAAAACCATAATTTCAATCTGAAAAAATCTTTGTAATTGAAGTTAAAACAAAAAAGCCCCTGAAAACAATTCCAAGGGCTTTTCTATTTTTAAATTTAACACCATTTAGTGCGCTCCTTCGGCAGGAACTTTTAACTTATCACCGTGGTCTTCAACAATTATTTTTAAGAATTCTTTGCTGTAGCCGGGTTGTTTTACTTTAGGATTCTGATGTCCGGGATCGGCAGTTTTAACATTGCCATCCATATATTTCATAAACAAATAGTGGTAAAAATCTTTCCAAGAATGGGTTAATTTATCGGCTTCGCTGCACGAAAAATTAGTTAAATAAGCCACTGCTGTTTTTGGATCTTTTTCAGCTAAAGCAAGAGCTACTTTATCCACTTCTTTTGTTGCAGCAACAAAACCATCTTCATACGCTTTTTGTTTTTCTGCAATTTCAGGATGAATGGCATTATAACGCGTATAGGCAAAATTCGAAACTTGATTAAACACCCAAAAGGCGGCATCATCACTCCAAACCATCATAGCTCCATTGCCACGTTCAAAGGTGCGAGGTGCTTTGGTTATACTCGAATACAAAGGCGCATAAACAGTGCTGGAAGCATCGTCCATACCAAACCAGAAAATTCCACCAATTTCGTTAGGTAACCAAGAACGCGATTGCGTAACAAATGAAAAACCGGTTTGCTGGGTAGCTGTAACACGCTCATTACAATAAGTTACTCCGTCAACTTCCCAAGTTAATGGACGCCAGCGATAAGGAGCATTATAAGGACCTGCGCCCGCATCTAAACTCATGTCTAATTCTGTTCCTTCGAGGTGATTACGCATAAAATGCATCATATCCTGAACACTAATTTTGCGGTTTGGTTTTACCCATAAAGGCATGCGATTTGTAGCATATCCATCCACGTTTTTATCGCCATTGGCTAATTTATCGCCATGTTCGATATTTCCTTTGGCATATTCCCAGTAATCGGCGCCATTATCAATAACTTGATTGAACATAGACCAAACGCGTATTTCGCAAAAACGAGCGCCGCCAAAATCGACAGGAGCATAGGTTTCAGAGAAGCTGAAGTTTTTGTCTTTTCCTGTATACCATTCCATTTTACGTGCGAAATCAATCACATCGTAAGCATAAACAGTGGTAACGGAAGGGTTGAAAATTTTATCCAATTCTTTTGAAGTGATTGATGTTTTGCCATCCGCTTTAGGGAAAGTTTCGATACGGGCATGATTGGCATGACCGCTAACATAACCATCAGGAATCATTCGTGCTACCCAAACAGCCCCTTTTTCAACAGTTCCTTTGCTGATCAATTCCATAATCCAAACTTCGTTGGCATCAGCAATAGAAAAAGATTCGCCGGAACTGTAATAGCCGTATTCATCCATTAATTCGGCAATAACTTTGATGGCTTCGCGAGCACTTTTAGAGCGCTGTAAGGCGATGTAAATCAAACTTCCATAATCCATAATAGCGTTTGGATCGCTTAGTTCT
The DNA here is from genome assembly GCA_041592395.1 of Bacteroidales bacterium. Lineage (GTDB taxonomy): Bacteria > Bacteroidota > Bacteroidia > Bacteroidales > UBA12170 > UBA12170. The sequence goes on from JBFHQD010000138.1 coordinate 2,139, forward strand.
TCACGACCGCCATAGGTTGTTTCGCCGATGGCAACCTGAAATTCGTTCATGTTTCCAACAACATTGTAGGTTTGTTTGGCTTGTTTAATGGCACCAAGGTATTTTCCGGTATCCCATTCATAAACATCCAACATGGCATCATCTGCCCAGGTTGCAGCAGGCCAGTAATACAATTCTCCAAAAAGCACATGCGAATCGGCGGCATAAGAAATCATGGTCGATCCATCCGTTGAAGCGCCTTTTGTAATCAAATAGTTTGTACAAGCATTGGCTTGGTTAATTGTGGCAATAGACAACACAAGTGCTGCCATCATCACGAATAAATTTTTCTTCATACTTATTGTGTTTTAATTATTTCTAGTAATGGATACAAAAATAAAGGAAAAGGGCATACGCACAAAAAGAATTCAATTTCATCGGGAAAACAACGTCGAAAAGACAAACGCATATCGGGCTAAAATGCAGAATTAAAGCCGCTTAACAAAGCGTTAATATTTATTAAAGCCCTCAAAATGTTGTTAATTACATGCATTCATAGTAGCTTAAGGGTTTAAAATAATTTCCGAACTTTGCTCGGCAATAAAAACACCGAATAAATTTTATTAAAACGATGAAAAGACTCCCAACCACAAAAACGGAAAACTTTAAAACAAGAATAAAAAGACAGTTTTTAAATCTTTTCCCCGCTTATTGGGGCACAGGAGCAAAAGCCGTTTTTCTTTCAACCGATTTTAAAGAAGTTCAGATTAGACTAAAACTGTCGTGGCGCACAAAAAATTATGTAGGCACTATTTTTGGCGGAAGTATGTATGCTTCTACCGATCCTATTTATATGATTCAATTGATTGAAATTCTTGGGAAGGATTATGTTGTATGGGATAAGTCTGCCGCTATTCGATTTCTTCGTCCGGGAAATAAAACTTTGTTTGCTCGTTTTATTATTCGTGATGAATTGGTGGAAAACATCAAAAAAGAAGTAGGCGAGAAAAAGGAAATGGATTTGGATTTAAGCGTTGATTTTACAGATGAAAGTGGCGTTGTATATGCTAAAGTGAGCAAAGTTTTATATATAGCTGAAAAGCAATTTTATAAAAACAAAAAAGCAAAACGCGATCAAATAAAAAGAGAAAAGAAAGTGAAGTAAGAATTTGAAAAGGGATTTTTTATACCTTTATATGCGACTAAATAAAAGCTATGGGAGAAAAGGCCAGCATTGCTGTTAAAGCTGATTTTATTCATTTTTTGAATGAAGATAAAATGCAATATATTCCGAAAGGAATGCTTTGGATAGAAGACGGAAAGGTGCGTATGATAGGCACGGAATCGGAAGTGATTTCAGCAATTCCTGCTTCTTTGCCAATACAAGATTATAGTGGTAAAATTATATTTCCGGGTTTTATTGATGGCCATGTACACGCCGTTCAAACGCAGGCGATTGCTTCTTACGGAAAACAATTGCTCGATTGGTTGGAGACCTATGTTTTTCCCCTCGAACAAAAGTTTGAAAATGAATTGTTTGCTCGAAAATCGATCCGCTTTTTCTTAAACCAATTATTGAGAAACGGAACCACAACAGCAGCCGTTTTCCCCAGTCGCCATGCCGAAGCTACCGCCGTGTTATTCAACGAAGCTTTAGCGCTAAATATGCGTATTGTTGGCGGAAAAACGGCCATGGACAGAAATGCACCGGCATCGCTTTGCGATAAAACCGAAAAAACATTTTCTGAAAATCAACAGCTGATTGAAAAATATCACCAAACGGAGCGCTTGAGTTATGCTTTAACACCTCGTTTTGCTATCACAAGTACTTCTGAGCAATTGCAGGCCATTGGCGATTTAAAAAAGGCATATCCTAAAATGGGCGTACAAACGCATGTATCGGAAAATAAGCAAGAAATTGAATCGGTAAAGAAATTATTTCCCGAAGCAAAAAACTATTTGGATGTTTACGATAAATACGGGTTTTTAGGAAAAGGAAGCTTGATGGCGCATGGTATTTATTTGGAAGAAGAGGAGTGGCAACGCTTGTCCGAAACACAAACATCGCTGGTACATTGCCCTACATCCAATTTGTTTTTGGGTTCCGGATTATTCAATATTGAAAAGTGTAGAGCGTATACTATTCCACTGGCATTGGGAAGCGATGTAGGCGGTGGCAACAGTTTTTCCATGTTAAAAACAGCTGCCGAAGCCTATAAAATTGCGGCCTTGCAGAATATGGAGTTGACGGCGCGCCAAGCTTTTTATTTACTCACTTTGGGCGGTGCAAAAGCGCTTAATCTTGATGCTTTTATCGGAAATTTTGAAAAAGGCAAGGAAGCCGATTTTATTGTAGTCGACCCCGGCGCTACCGCTTTAATGCAGGAGCGATTAAAAGTAGCCAAAACAATCGACGAAATCTTGTTTGTATTAATGATGCTGGGAGATGAACGCAATATCAGCACTGTATTTTTGCAAGGAAATAAAGTCATCGTTTAAGCAAAGTCTTTTTTTATTTAGCGGGTAATACTGGAGTTATTATCAATTATTTTAATAGGTTTGTCGATTAATATTTAAAGCTTGCACGATGAGAAAAATTATTGCCGTATTGGGTTTGATTCTGATATCTACACAAATATTTTCACAAGAATTGGTAGAGAAAAGCAAAGACTTTCAAAAGCAATTTAAGGAAGTTGCTAAGGATTTGCCCATAAAAAAAGACACAACGTATTGGCTAAACGAAGGCGAGTTTTCCATTCAATTGAATCAGGTCAGTTTTAGTAACTGGGCTGCCGGAGGCGATAATTCGTATGCAGCGGTGGTTGGTTTGAATTATGCGATGAATTATGCCAAGAACAAAAGCGTTTGGGCCAATCAGGTTGTTTTGTCCTATGGTATGCAAAATTTGGATGGCGATCTTCGGAAAACAGACGATAAGATAGACCTAGCGAGTAAATATGGCTATAGCATAAGTAAAAAAGCGAATTTAGGCGTTTTATTCAGTTTAAGATCTCAATTTACCAAGGGCTATAATTATCCAAATACGGATACTTATGTTTCGAGATTTGCGGCTCCGCTGTATCTTGGACTAGGTCCCGGCATCGATTATAAACCCAATAAGCATTTATCGCTGTTTTTTGCGCCCACTACTCTACAATGGGTGATCATAGCGGATGATTATCTTTCGAATTTGGGTGTTTTTGGAAATGCAGCAGGAGAAAAAGTGCGTACTCAGTTTGGAGCGGCTTTAACCATGCAGTTGAAAAAAGAAATTGCCAAAAACATGAAAGTAAACACCAAGTTGGCTTTGTTTTCGGATTACTTAAACAATCCTCAAAACCTTATCGTTAACTGGGATTTTGTTTTGGATATGAAAGTGAATAGTTTTATATCGGCTAAAATAACGACCGGCTTAATTTACGATGACAATATTATAATTAATGATGAGGATGGGAATCCATTAGGACCAAGAATTCAATTTAAAGAAATGTTTGGCGCCGGTTTGTCGGTGAAGCTTTAAAGAAATGAATACTTTTATAAACCCTGAAACTTATATAGGTTTCGGGGTTTTTTGTGACAAACAAAATGTATTTTTGCATCAATGAATCAAGCGGATAGTTTAAATATTAGCCTTATTTCTTCTGAGGATACTGTTTCGATACAAAAGGAGAGTATTCCTCGCTTTTTCATGCAAAAAGGGGAGCTCCAAATGAATGAAATTAAACGAGCTGAACCTGTCAGTAATCCGCTATGGATACATCTTAGTTTGTTGTTTTGGGTTTTCGTTATTGTATTTGCTCGCCAGTCGTATTTTTTTCGTATGAAGCAAATTGTCAGTGCTACCTTAAATTCGCAGCAAGCGAAACTGCTATTGCGCGAAGGAAATATATTAAAACAAGGCTTTCCGGTCGCTTTTATGCTGATGTATTATTTTACGGTTGCGCTGTTTTCATTTATCTTCATTAATAAACAGTTTCCAAATTCGTTTTATTTTTCCTTAGGTCAGGGCTTTCTTTTATTATTTGGAGGAATAATCCTGTACAATGTTTTAAAATTCATTGCGATAGGGTTTTTCGGATTTTTGTTTGATAATCACGCCGTAACTTTGCCCTATTTAATCGATTTTTATCTCTTTCAGGTAAGCGAGGGATTTGTTCTATTTCCACTGCTCATTTTGTTTGTTTACTCTAATTTTCCCGTTTTTTTATATATAGCGCTTATCGTGCTGTTATTGTTTTGGTTATTTCGATTAAAACGTGCAATAGTTATTGGTTTAGCCGATACAAATTTTTCATCGTCTTATTTATTTTTATACCTTTGCACGCTCGAAGTTATACCCTTTATTCTGTTATACAAACTGGGGTTACAGTTTCTATAAGAAAAAGGGCAAACGTGCTGTTGTTTAATAAATTTTTATACTCGTGAAAATTAAAAACGTATTAGTCTCACAACCTCAACCCGCAGAGGTAGAAAAATCACCGTATTTTCTTTTAGCAAAAAAATACAAGGTGAATATCGATTTTCATAAATTTATTAAAATTGAAGGTATCAAAGCCATCGATTTTCGTAAAGATCGCATTGCAATTTTAGATCACACAGCCGTCATCTTTACCAGTCGCCATGCTGTAGATCATTTCTTTCGTTTAGCCAAAGAAATGCGTGCGGAAATTCCGGATACCATGAAATATTTCTGTGTTTCCGAAGCCATTGCTTTTTACCTTCAAAAATATGTGCAATACCGCAAGCGTAAGATTTTTTATGGTCGCCAAAGTTTCGCGCAATTAATGGAGATTATTGTCAAGCATAAAGGCGAAAATTTCTTGCTTCCTTGTTCTGATGTGGCGGAAGTTGATTTGTCTAAAATTTTGAAAGACAATAAAATAAATCACAGCAAAGCGATAATGTATCAAACAGTAGCAAGCGATTTATCGGATGTGGAGATCAACAAATACGATTTATTGGTATTCTTTAGTCCATCGGGTGTAAAATCTTTGTTTACCAATTTCCCGAAATATAAGCAAGGCGAAACTATGATTGGTGCTTTTGGCCCTTCAACCTGCAAAGCCGTTGAAGAAGCCGGATTAAAACTAAGTATAGAAGCGCCTACAAAATCGGCACCTTCTATGACCATGGCCTTGGAGCAATACATCGAAAATTTAATGAAGACAAAATAAGGGATCTTCACTTAAAGACCCTAAAAAATGTACACCTTTACAAAAAAGGAGCGCCTTAACAGTAAAAAAAATATTGCTCAACTCTTTGAGGAAGGCCATTCTTTTTTTAGTCATCCATTTAAAGTTTACTATCAATTTGATCGCGCAAAAGCTAGCGAACCAAAAGTGGCCGTACTGTTTAGTGTTGGAAAAAAACAGTTTAAATTGGCTGTTGACCGAAATCGCGTAAAGCGCTTGTGCAGAGAATCGTATCGTTTAAATAAACAAATTCTCTATACCGCAGTTCAAGAAAAGCATTTCGATGCGAATATTGCTTTTGTGTATGTAGGTAAAGCACTTCCTGAATTTAAAACCTTGGAATCTAAAATGCAGAAAGCGCTTAAACAATTGGCCGGTCTCGATCTGAAATAAGCTTTAAGAGTGTCCTTTTACCACCATGAGCATTATTTTCAAGTTCAATCTAAAAAATTGGTAGATCTGCACAAAAATATTGCGACGCCAGTGCATTGTCCATCCTGTTGGGCGCGTAGCAAAAGCTTGTCCCGAGTAAGGAATGTTTTTTAATCGATCATGTATATTTGTCATACGAATTGTTTTTTATGTTTTTTATTCAGGAATAAACGACCAGCCTAATTTTGCTTTGGCTTTGTAAAGGAACATATAATGCATAAACAGCTTCATCCAATGTCCTGCTAGTCCAATAATACCCACCGTTTTAGATATATCTCTTCCGTATTTCGGATATTTATTCCAATCAGGAACAATAGGTGAAACCGTCATCGTGGCTGCTTGTCCGGTAAGCGGACCATAGCCTGCAGAAACAATACAAGCAGCACCCATTTTAGCCATAGTGGCATGATGAGGATGATCTTCTTTTCCGGTTTTGATGCGATAAGCGACATTCGAAGCCACTACTTTTCCTATTACTCCCGAAGGCATTCCTGTTCGTGGAGGCGTTGGAAAAATGGGTGTTCCGTTTTTACTTTTTTGTGGTTTTGACATACCGTGTGGTGGTGCAAAAGCAATTCCACTGGCATAAATATTCGAATACGCCGGGTTTTGATATATCGATGGCCAATCTGCTGCCGACCATTCTTCATAAGGTTTTGCAGTATAATCAGCATCCACTTTCATCATGCCGTTGGCTGCAAATACCTTGCTTGTAATGTCTTCGCCTGTTTTGTTAAATGCTTTCATATCTGCACCTTTAAATCCGGGAATTAACATGGCAAAATCAAATTCTTGTTCCAGATATTCGCCATCCAACGTTTCGTAAAAAGCTTTGCCTTCTTCCACTTTATAAACTCCGGCACGTTTTATCCAGCGAATGCCG
>JBFHQD010000139.1:0-8622 GCA_041592395.1 Bacteroidales bacterium
AGGGCTTCACTAAAGTGAAGCCCTCACTAGAAATTTATCCTTTCACAAAAAGGGCTTTGATAATCAAGCTGGCCATTTTGGGGTTTTCTTTCAATCTGCGCGTTGAATAACCAAACCAATCTTTTCCAAATGGAACATAAATACGCATCCGATGTCCGTTTTCCATTATAGATTTACGCAAAGCGGGAGTAACGCCATAGAGCATTTGAAACTCGTATTTATCTTTGGCGGGTTTGTATTTTTCTAAAAGTTTGAATGCGCCATCAACCAAAGGTTTATCATGTGTAGCTATTGCGGGATACATTTTTTGAGCAAGCATATACTCCAGGTCTTCTAAATAATGCGCATTTACTTCTTCGTATTTTTTATAGGCAATATTGGCCGGTTCAACATAAATACCTTTACATAAGCGGAAATTTAATGGATTTTCTTCGCTGTTTAAATCGGCTAAATTTTTTATATCCTGAAGTGTGCGGCGCATATACGACTGAACAACAAGCCCCACATTTTTAGGAAACTCTGCTTTTAGCTTTCTAAACAATTCGATTTCCATATCCGTACATGGCGAATCTTCCATATCGATACGCACAAAGTTATTGTACGAAGCTGCTTTAGCCACGATTTCGCGAATGTGTTTATAAGCCACTTCTTTGTCGATTAACAAACCAAAAGAAGTTGGCTTTAAAGAATAATTACCATTTATTTTTGCTGCTTCAGCAGTTTCAATTACGTTCAGGTATTCTTTTTTATTGACTTCCGCTTCGTCCAAGTTTTTGATAAACTCACCGAGTACGTCAATGGTTGTTAAAGCACCTTCTGCATTTAATTCTTTTGCCACGGTTATGGCTTGTTCAAGAGTTTCTCCGGCAATGTATTCTTTAGAAAATTGCCAAACCAATTTTTGAGGCATATAAGGTAAAATGCCGGCTATTAATTTGTTAAACATCCTTTTAAAATTTCTTTGTTATTTGGTAAATTATTTTGCAAATGTATATAATCTTAACGAATTCCAAACGGAAAAACACATTATTGTTTATGAAATAACAATAAAAATTTAAAAGGTTGTAAAAATGGGTTAAGGCTTTAAAAACAGGCAGCTATCTCCATAGCTTAAAAAACGAAAATCGTGATTTAAAGCATATTCGTAAATAGATTTCCAGCTATCGCCTAGGTAGGCCGAAATTAATAAAAGAAGGGTACTTTTGGGCTGATGAAAATTGGTTATCATACCATCAATCATCTTAAAATCGTAACCCGGCCCAATTAAAATTTGTGTTTCGGAGTGAAATATATCTTCCTTCTGTTTTTCGAGCAGTTGTAGAATAGATGTTAAGGCTTCTTTTTTAGATAAGTTTGGTTTTTCGGCCAATTCGTAGGCTTCCCATTGACTTAAAGTGTATTTTTCGAGCTGTGGATAATAATGCATTTTTGTTCCCAGCCAAAACAAACTTTCGAGCGTTCGAATGCTCGTAGTTCCAACTGCAATAAGTGTTTTGTCTTTTTGAGTGATAAGCGTTTTTATTAATTCGCGCGAAACAAGGATTTGCTCCGTATGCATTTGATGTTCGCTAACTTTTTCGCTCGAAACGGGTTTAAAAGTTCCGGCTCCCACATGCAAAGTAACATAAGCCGATGAAATGTCTTTTTGCTTCAGATCAGCAAAAACTTTATCCGTAAAATGCAAACCTGCCGTTGGTGCGGCCACAGAACCATCGTGCGCTGCATAAATGGTTTGATAGCGAATGCAATCTTCTGCCTCTGCTTTCCGATGCATATAAGGCGGCAAAGGAACTTTTCCGCTTTGTTCTAATACTTCAGAAAATGTGAGCTCTTTGGGTTCCCAGCTAAAGCGGATATAAGAAGTTTCGTTTTCATCGCGTAAGCGTTCGGCATAAAGAAAAGCTTCTTTTTTATTGACCTCAAAACGCATTTTAAGGACTTCTTTTTTCCATTTTTTTCTGTTGCCAACCAAGCATTTCCACACCGAATCTTCTTTTTGTAAAAAAGCTTCTTGGATTTCGCGCGTTGGTTCGTGAGGCTCTAAACAAAAAATTTCAATTGCTGCACCACTTTCTTTTCTGAAATTTAAGCGGGCCTGAACAACTTTGGTATTGTTAAAAACTAAAAATGAATTGGTCGGTAAAAATTGGGAAAGCGAACTAAAAGCAGCTGTTTTGGGCGCGCCATTATAAACCAAAAGTTTTGATTCGTCTCGATTTTTGAGTGGATATTGTGCTATTCGCTCTTGTGGAAGCGGATAATCATAATCCTCGATAGAAATGGTATCGGGTTTGCGCATGGAAAATTCTTAATAGATGTTCTCGATATGAATATTATCAAGATAATCGTCTGTAACATCGTCGAGCGAGACCATTTCTACAGAACTAATTTTGTTTTCGATTAAATGATAGCGAACTTCGACAAAAAAGCCATTCAATTCAAAAAGTTTAATACTTAATGGGCCTTCTTTCCTGACCAATAAAGTATAACCTTTATCCATTATCAACACCATTTTTTGGATGATAGATAATTCTTGAAATGCTTCTTTCTGATTCATAGCACAAAGATACAGCAATTTCATCTTTTTATACATTTTTTTTAATTTCCAGATGACGCAAATCTAAGCTATGGGTAGAATATTCTATTGATACTCATATTCTGTGTGTGCCATTTTAAATCAAGTATATTTTTTTAAGATCATTTTCAAAGAGCGCTTAAATCGTTTTAGCCCGCATAGACTAAAAAGGATTTAGGCACGAAAACTTACCTGTTGTGTTTGAATTTTTTTGCAGGAATTCGTATCTTTGAAAGAAACAGAAATAATGCTAAAAAAAATGAAAAAATTTGCTGTCGTTTTATCGGGTAGTGGTGTTTTTGATGGTGCCGAAATTCATGAAGCCACTTTAAGTTTATTGGCTATTGTACAAGCGGGTGCGGAATATGAAATTTTTGCTCCCGACATTGCTCAACATCATGTAATCAATCATATCAGTGGAGAAGTAATGGATGAAACACGCAATGTCCTTATTGAGTCGGCGCGTATTGCACGCGGAAAAATTAGTCCTTTAAGTGCTTTTAATGCCGCGTCGTTCGATGCTATTTTATTTCCGGGAGGTTTTGGTGTAGCCAAAAATTTGTGCAGTATGGCTGTGGATGGTTCCGATTGCAAGGTTAATAAAGAGGTAGAAAAAGCCGTTAAAGCCATGTATCAGGAAAAGAAACCAATTGGCGCTTTATGCATTGCTCCGGCGCTAGTAGCGCGCATTATTGAGGGCGTAAAAGTGACTATTGGTCAAGATGAAAGTACTGCGGCTACTATTCAAGCTATGGGAGGAACGCATGTAAATACCAAGCACGGAGAAGTGATAGAAGATAGAGCAAATCGTGTATTTACAACGCCTTGTTATATGCTTGATGCTACAGTTTTGGATATCTACAATGGAGCCACAAATATTGTAAATGCAATTATGGAAAGCATAAAATAAAAAAAGGCAGTTTTAGCTGCCTTTTTCATTCTTATTTTGTGTCGTTTACATCCAATTCGGTATAGGTCATTTCTAAACGAATCCGCGAAGCCGGATTTAGATCCGGATCGGAACCTCCCGCAACAAGTCGTGATCCTACATAAGATGCGCCTAAAATTTGCAATAAAATTTTATCCGAAGCAAATTTCCCTGCCATATAATCTTGTAAGAAATTGGTAATCCTAAATTCGTACTGATGTGAAGTCGCATTATAGGAACCACCAAAATAATCGTCTCCTGCATTTGCATCTTCTATATAGTAATAGTTATTCGAACTATCAGCTTCGTAATATCTTTGTTGAAACATTACCAGTTTACTTGGTTGTGTAAAATCATTTTCGGGATCAATATCCGTAATAATTAACTTGGCTTCGTTAATGGCATATTTTGAATAATCTTCGCGTTTAAACAAGGAAGGAAAACTTATATAACTATCCACGCCACCAAGCGATTGAAGATAGAATTTTTGAGCTCCCTGCGTCGAGTCTTTTTCGATAACCTGTTTATAAAAATCAGGATCGGCACCTATATAATCGTTATGATCGAAATTTTGGAATGAAGGAGAATAAGTACTTGGAACAAAACTGTATTCCAGCGAGTCGGCTATATCGTTTTTATAATAAACCGTAAGCTTTGAAAGCGTTCCGGTCATATTTAAAAAGGTAAGGTTTCCTTTACCTCCGGTATATTCAGATTTAAAATACAATCCTTTAAAAAGATCAAGCAAATAATCGTTGTTGTAATAAACGGTGTCTTCGAACGACATCAATCGTTTTCCAAAATCGTCAGACAAGCGCAATGTAAAATGCGGTGCAACTTTAGTGGTATCGATTAAAACACTGTCTAAAGGTTTTGGCACTAGGCTTACCCGTCCTAAGGATTGAGGCAAATAAGAAGCTGTACTGTTTGAATAATAAGCCGAATCGAGATATAGCATATCTCCTAATTCATAAACTTCAAAAGACAATGGAGCCAAAGTATCGCCATAAACCTCAGTCATTTGATAAGGAATAGACAAAACCAAAGAATCAAAAACGGGATTTTCTCCAAAATTAAATGTGGCTAAAGAAAGATTGTACTGGATGTATAAATCCGCTTTTGTTGTTCCAAAAACAGGATCGACAACTACCCCAAGGATATTATTGGTCAATTCATCGGTACGAATAGAGTCTCTTAATAGCGAATAAACCTGAACACTTGTTGTATCCGAAAAAAGGACATTGAGAGGATTTCCGCCTACGATGTTCAATCCAATTTGCGAAGGCTCTTTTTTACAAGACAAAAAGAGTATTCCTAACATAAGTAGCGCGAGTATGCTTTTTGAAAAGCGTGATGTTTTCTTCATTAAACCAAATTTAGTTGCGCAAAAGTAAATCCTTTTGCAAAAGCAGCATAAGTAAATTTCTTAATTTTTGTTATAAATTTAATCTTCCAGTAGGCTATCGTAGAATTCGTCAAAGGCATCAACGTAATTTTCTTTACCGGGAAACTTTAAAATTGGCTTTCCACTCTCTTCTACCATTTTTTGAACTTCGGCATTCACTTTATCGCAGTTAAAGATAAAAGCATCGGAATATTGAAGGGCGCCTTTCATAAGGTCGACATAAGTGCCTCCCTCAAAAATAGCCAAATCTTCATTTTCTATACCGTCCATTTTTATTTTGCCGGTAAGTTTATTGCTTAGTTTTTCTGTAAAACCATCGTTGTAAACGCTTGTAACTACTTTGGTATCACTAAATAAAGGGTTGTCTTTAAGAGCTTTTTTAACATAAACAGGAACCAAACTTCCCATCCATCCATTGATATGAATAATATCAGGAGCCCAGCCCAATTTTTTTACGGTTTCTAAAACCCCGCGCGAATAAAATACGGCACGCTCATCATTGTCGGGATGAAAGTTCCCCTTTTTATCGCGTAAAGTCGATTTTCTATGGAAAAACTCTTCGTTATCAATAAAATAAACTTGCATGCGGGCTTGCTGAATAGAAGCTACTTTAATAATCAAAGGGTGGTCTTGGTCGTCGATGATTAAATTCATTCCTGAAAGTCGAATGACTTCGTGAAGTTGATTACGTCGCTCGTTTATGTTTCCAAAACGAGGCATAAAAGTTCTGATTTCTTTTCCTTTTTCCTGAATTCCTTGTGGAAGAAAACGTCCCACTTTACTCTGAAAATTTTCTGGTAAATAAGGGGTAATTTCCTGATTAACAAATAATATCCTTTTCTTCATTATAACGAATTAAGATTTATAAAATGTGACGCTAATTAGAGGACTCCATTTGACAAACGCGTCAAACATTTGTGCAAAGATAAGCATTTTTAAAAAAATGAACTTACTTTACTTTATCGAATTTGAATAACAGGCTGATTAAAAGGAAAAACGACCTTTTTTTAAATACAAAACAATCAATTGCCCGGTTTTGTCCAGGAATCTTTTAGGCCAACCGTTTTATTAAATACCATTTTTTCTTTGCTGCTGTCCTTATCCACATTAAAATAGCCCAAACGCTCGAACTGATAATAGCTTAATGCTTCTGCACCAAGCACCGATGGTTCTACATAAGCTTTTTCGATAATACTCAGCGAATCGGGATTTAATAGTTCTTTAAAATCCTTTTCCTTGTCGCCGTCCGGGTCGGGAACCGTAAATAAGCGGTCGTAAACACGAATTTGCGCTTCTGTATTTTGTTTGGCATCTACCCAATGCAAAGTGCCTTTTACTTTGCGGCCGTCGGGCGATTTTCCACCTTTCGAAAGCGGATCGTAAGTGCAAATTAATTCGGTAATATTTCCGGCTTCGTCTTTTATAACTTCCTCGCAAGTAATAAAATAGGCGTAGCGTAAACGCACTTCGCGACCGGGAGCTAAACGGAAAAACTTCTTAGGTGCATCTTCCATAAAATCGTCGCGTTCAATATAAATATCGCGCGAAAAAGGAATCATTCGTGTGCCTGCACTTTCGTCTTCCGGATTATTTACAGCTTCTAGTTTTTCGCATTTTTCCTCCGGATAATTTTTTAGTGTCACTTTTAGTGGATTAAGTACGGCCATAACTCTTTTAGCGCGCTGATTTAAATCTTCTCTAACACTATGTTCGAGCAAGGAAACATCAATTACATTGTTTCTTTTGGCAATGCCGATGCGATCAGAAAAAGTACGAAGAGCCTGTGGAGTAAATCCTCGCCGACGCATACCCGAAATGGTTGGCATACGGGGATCGTCCCATCCGCTCACAAGTTTTTGTTGAACAAGCTCCAGTAATTTTCGCTTGCTCATTACGGTATAGCTTAAGTTAAGCCGTGCAAATTCAATTTGTTGTGGGCGATACACTTCCGACTCGTCTAAATACCAATTGTAAAGCGGACGGTGATTTTCAAACTCTAAAGTGCATAAAGAATGCGTAATTTTTTCGATGCTATCTTCTAATCCATGTGCCCAATCGTACATCGGGTAAATGCACCATTTATTTCCTGTACGGTGATGGTGAGCGTGACGGATGCGATACATCGCCGGATCGCGCATTTGCATGTTGGGCGAGTCTAAACTAATTTTGGCGCGCAATGTTTTGCTGCCATCCGGAAATTCACCGGCTTTCATACGTGCAAATAAATCTAAATTTTCTTCAATGCTGCGGTTGCGATAAGGACTGGGTTGCGCGGGAACAGAAGGTGTTCCACGCAAAGCCGACGTTTCTTCTGCACTAAGATCGCAAACAAAAGCTTTTCCTTTTTTGATCATTTTTACGGCTAATTCGTACATCTGATCAAAATAATCGGAAGCATAAAACAAGCGATCGCCCCAATCAAAACCCAACCATTTTACATCTTCTATAATCGAATCGACATATTCTACTTCTTCTTTGGTAGGATTGGTATCGTCAAAGCGCAAATTGCAAAGTCCATTGTATTTTTCGGCAATACCAAAATTTAAACAAATAGATTTTGCATGGCCAATATGTAGATAGCCATTGGGTTCTGGCGGAAAACGAGTGTGAACACGGCTTTCGTTTTTGCCGTTTTTCAAATCATTTTCAATGATTTGTTCAATAAAATTTAAGGATGCTTTATTTTCTCCTTGAAGGTTTTCATTTTTGTTTTCCATAATGCCTGCGCCTTTTAAAAAACGCAAAATTAATACAATAATTCAAGTCAGCACAGCGGATTAACGGCAAATGATAAAAAAAGTCAAGAGGTGACTTAAAGGCGCTTGGTGATTGTTAAATAATCTTTACTGGTATGCGAATCGAAGTTCGACTGTTTTTTTGTCGCTGCCGCGCGAAACGAAGTTCGACGAAGTCAATCCTTTCGCGTGGCACAATAAAAAAGAATTAATACCTTAGCAATATGAGTCGCAATTACAAATTCCGGAATCCTGAGGGGACTTATTTTGTAAGCTTTGCCGTTGTTGAATGGATAGATGTTTTTAGCCGAAATGAATATAAAGAAATCCTATTAGAAAGTTTAAGATATAGTCAGCTAAACAAAGGGATGGAAATAATGGCTTGGTGTATCATGACGAATCATGTCCATTTAGTATTTAGAAGCGTTAAAGATATCAAACCGGAACAATTGTTGGGTGATTTTAAGAGATTTACAAGTAGAAAAATAGTTAAAGCAATAATTGAAAATCCAAAAGAAAGCAGAAAAGATTGGCTACTTGAAAAATTCCACCAAGCTGCAGAAAGTACAACAAATGTAAAACATTATCAGTTGTGGAGACACGATAATAAGCCTATCGAATTATGGAGTAATAAAGTAATTTCAGAGAAAATACGGTATATTCATAATAATCCGGTTGTTGAAGAATTGGTTTTCAAACCTGAGCAATATGTCTATAGCAGCGCAAAGGATTATACGGATGGACAAGGAATATTAGAAAATATTATTATTGTCGATATATAATATGGGACCACGCGAAAGGATTCGCGCGGTAGCGGAGTAGTTGATTTATAATCTAGAATATAAAACCATACGAAGTGAAAGTTCGACTATTTCTGGGTAGCTGCCGCGGGTAACGAAGTTCGACTGTTCTTTTGTCGCTGCCGCGCGAATCGAAGTTCGACGAAGTCAATCCTTTCGCGTGGCACAATAAAAAAGAA
>JBFHQD010000140.1:0-8595 GCA_041592395.1 Bacteroidales bacterium
ATGCTATTTTATCGATAATTTTTTTAAGCGCTATTTTTATTGTAATTTTAGGCTGAAAAACACAAACTTATCCGTTTTAAGTATAAAAATTAATCAAATGAAAATCAGGTATTTCGTCTTCTTTTTCTTTTTATTGTCGATCGTCGGTTGTAAATCGAATTCGAAAGAACATCAAATCACTAAAAATCTAACCATTTTTTTTATAAATGATCCGCATGGTCAAATTGATAATTTTGCAAAAATTAAATCTATTGTTGATCAGGAAGCCTTAAAAACAAATGTTATACTTGCTTGTAGCGGGGATCTGTTTTCTGGAAATCCAATTGTTGACAATTATCCGGAGAAGGGTTTTCCGATGATAGATTTGATGAATAAAGTGGGATTTGATATAGCTGCTGTTGGGAATCATGAATTTGATTATGGCGAAACCGTATTGAAAAACAGAATGGAACAGGCTGATTTTGACTGGGTTTGTGCTAATGTGGATATGACTAATTCTGTTGTTCCTGAACCTTATGAATATCAAACAATTAGTGTAGGCGATTTAAATATTGCTTTTTTGGGGCTGGTGGAAACAGGAGGCAAGGAGGATGCCGTTATTCCTTCGACTCATCCTTGGAAAGTGCAAAATTATACATTCGAAGAACCCAAAAATGTGGTGTATAAATACGCCAATGTAAAAGAACAGGAAAATGCCGATTTGTTTATTGCCTTATCGCATTTAGGCTATGATAACAGTTATGGATTAGGTGATGTGCAATTGGCTACACAATTTCCCTATTTTGATCTTATTATTGGTGGACATTCGCATCAAAAAGTAAATACAACGGTAAATGAAATACCGATTGTTCAAGCTGGGAGTTATTTAAATAATCTTGGCAAAATAGAATTGACGGTGAAAAATAAAAAGATTGAAACCATGAATTGGGAATTAATCAATTTGAATACCGCTACCGATTATGATGCGGATTTAAAAGCACTTATCGACGAGTACAACGATTTGCCTTATTTAAAAGACGTAATTGGATATTCAGCCCTAAACCATTCAACAAGTCAGATCGGTTGTTTTCTTGCCGATGCTTATCGCGCAAAAATGAATGTCGATCTTGCTTTTCAGAATTCTGGTGGTGTTCGATCGGGTCTAAATCAAGGAGATATTACAAAAAGAGAAATCTTTGAAATTACGCCTTTTAATAACGGAACAATCATTTACGATATGTCTGTTTCGGAAATTAAGAATTTCTTAAAAGGTTCGCATGCCGGATTTTATTATTCCGGTATTCAGATCGAACAAAATCAACAGGAAATTTTAATGCGCGATTTAAGCAATCGTGTTCTTTCCGATCAAAGCATTTTATCGGTTGGTGTAATTGATTATTTGCCGGCAGTTTATGATCAATATTTTCCGCCCGCCGGCAATATTCAAACCTTAAATGATGCGGAAACCATTATTTCCTATCTGTTAGAGATTGATAATCAGGTGAATTATCCGAGTTGCACCCATTATTTTCGCTATCAATAAATCTCCAGTTTTTGGATTGTTCTTTCCGATTTGTTCGCTAATTCTACAAAATAAACGCCCTTTGATAGATGCTTTAAATCGAGGTTGATTAGTTCAGAATTCAAGCCGTCTTTAATATAAACCAGTTTGCCTAAATAATTATAAATATGTAAGTTATATGTATCATTTGAAATATTGTTCAGCTTTATTTTAACGATTCCGTTAGAAGGGTTAGGATACATCGTTATAAAGAGTGGATTTTCAACTGTAGCATGTCCCACATTGATGGTAGTGTTGATAATTATTTCTTGCATGGAGGCTAAAGTAGCATCTTTAAAACCCCAGAAATAGGCGATATATTGAAGTTTATCCTCAGTAAAACTGATTGTGGAATTGCTTGGCGATTCAACCAATAAACTATAGTTGTCGTTTTCGTCTTTCTCTCTCAGAGTTACAAAAACGCCCGATTCTGCATTTTCAGTAATGTCATATTCAATCGTTCCCCAACCATTATCCGGATTTTCTATATCCGATGAAATGACATATCCGCCAAATATATTTTTTAAAACTTGATCGTTTTTGTAAAAATCGGAAGTGGGAACTCCACCAAAGAGGCTGTATCCATATCCTCCGTAATATAAATTTCCTCCATAAGAAAGCAAGTTATAGGCATAAGTTTCAGTTGCTAAGGTATAAGTTGCTGTACTTGTTGTTCCGTCGTAAGTAAAAATTTGACCGGGTAAATTGTTTGAATTGGAATCGGTGGATCTTTGGACAGAAAAAACGAGGTTGTTATTATGAACAGCCATTTTTCGTATCCCGAAACCATCGTAAGCTATTGCCCAATTCGTACCATCAAATACATAAATCTTACCAAGGTTGGCGTCAGTATAGGTTCCACAAGCATAGAGCTTTCCGTCAAGGATCAACAGATCAGTGATTGTCATCATAGGTGTGTCGTAAGCTGTAGCCCAATACGATCCGTTCCATTTATAAATGGTGCCTGACCAATGTGTACCCACATAAAGCTCATCGCCATATTTCGCAAAGCTATAGGCACCGTTAGAAAAACTTCCGCCCATATTATCCCAGGTTTGCGTGCCGCTATTCCATTTTAGTACATAACCGTTGTAGTCTCTTCTGGCTCCGATTAATAAATCCCCATCTATACTTTCAATGGTAAACGTGGATGTTATGCCCAGTGGTGTTAAATCTGAAAAATGTTTCCAGCCATTGGGACCGAGTCCATAATCGTTTTCTGTGTCGTCGTAAGTGTAGATATTATTTCCATACATAACGTAGAGGATTTCCTCATGAATGGTTGCGTTTGTTAAGAAAAAATTTCCTGAAATGGAATGCTCCCAGGTGTTATCCGTCGGGTTATAAATAAAAACACCGGCATTAGATCCAATAATTATTTTATCCTTGTATTCCACAATTCCGTAAAAGGAGTTGCTCGTGTTTTCGATTAAACTTATTTCGCCAGGTGTTTGTGTATAGTCCATATCTATTTGGCTGTTGAACATCGTATAATCGGTAAATGTTGTTTGTCCCGATCCGCCAGACCAATCGGTTTGGATTATTGCTGTTTGCGATAAGGCAAATAGGCTGAGAATCATAAAATTAAACAGTAAAAATTTTTTCATAGTTCATGTGTTTGGGTTTTTATAATGTGTTTTTTCTTGCGGAAATAAATGCCAAAAGCTTATGCAAAATTTTAAATATCAATAAAATACGGGCATTAAAATTTAGTCTTAACGCTTTTGAATGCATTTGTTCCTTTCCTTATGCTAAGTTATAAAAACAGGGGGCTAGTAATCAAGGGGTTAAAAGGGGAAATTATTAACTGTAAATAAAATCAAAGAATTTGTCAGCTATGACTGATAATTCGCAAGAAAAGAAGTGTATTCCATGCCGTTAAAACAAGGAAATTAACAATAAGGCGATATGGGATTAGAGGATTTCTAAAATAGCGGCCAAGCTATTTACTTCGTGTAAGGGCGATTCTTTGTGAGATTTATTGTCGAAATTAACATAGATTTGATCAATACCTACTTTTTGGGCGCCCAGAATATCGGCTTCCAGATCATCACCAATCATGATAGAATTTATGCGTTTTGCTCCCGTTTTTTCGAGCGAATAATGAAATATTTTAGCGTTTGGTTTCTGAACGCCGGCCATTTCAGAAGTGATAATGGTATCAAAAAAGGGGGCTAATCCGGAGTTTTTTACCTTAACAAACTGAACTTCTGAAAATCCATTGGTGATGATGTGCAAATGGTATTTTTTGCTTAGGCTTTCTACGACTTCAAGCGCTTGTGGAAATAATTTAGTTTTTGTCGGGCTGATTCGAATATAATCTGCAGCCATTAATTTTGCCATTTCGGGCTTGTCGATACCGAAATTTTTCAAACTCCCCTCGAATCTTTCAAGACTTAAATATTCTTTGTTTATTTCTCCGTTTTTATATTGATCCCAAAGGGTATGATTATAGGCTTTGTAATACGTTAAGAAGCAATCGAAATTCGCTATGCCCTGTTCTTTGAGCTTGTAAGAATTAAAAAGTTCACCGAGGGTAATCAAGGCATTCGAATCAAAATCCCATAGGGTTCGATCTAAATCGATAAAGAGGTGTTTGTATTTAGTCATTGAAGTGGATTGAGCAAATTAATTCAATTTTGCATTTCTTATTTGGGCTATAGCTATACTTGGATCATCCGCCGAAAAAACGGCATTTCCGGCTACCAGAATATCGGCGCCTGATTCATAAAGGTTTTTTGCATTTTCTGTATTTACTCCGCCATCAACTTGAATAAGCGCTTTCGATTTGGTTTGCCGGATTAGTGTTTTGAGTTGTTCTATTTTTTTGTAGGTATTTTTTATAAATTTCTGACCACCAAATCCGGGATTTACCGACATCAATAAAACATAATCTAAATCTTCGATAATAGCTTCCAATAGTCCAACCGGTGTATGCGGATTTAAAACTATTCCTGCTTTTACACCAAGACTTTTTAAGCGCTGAATTGAGCGATGCACATGATTCGACCCTTCGATATGAAAACTGATCGAGTTGGCTCCCGCATTTACAAAAGCTTCAAAATAATTTTCCGGATGAACAATCATTAAATGAACATCTAAAGGTTTGTTTGTTAGTTTTTTAACTGCTGAAACTACGGGCAAACCAAAGGAGATATTCGGCACAAAAACACCATCCATAATATCCAGATGTATCCAATCAGCTTCGCTCTGATTTAACATCTGAATGTCTTTTTCGAGATTAGCAAAATTTGCCGATAGCAATGATGGAGCAATCATAATCTATTTTTTTTGTAAAGGTATTATTTTTAAATGAAAAAGGGCAGCCGTTAAGCCACCCTTTTATTTTATCCTAAATAGGTTTTTAAAATCTTGCTTCGCGATGTATGTTTGAGTCGACGAATGGCTTTCTCTTTAATTTGACGAACACGTTCGCGCGTTAAATCAAATTTCTCACCAATTTCTTCTAAAGTCATTGGATGACTATCGCCTAAACCAAAGTAAAAGCGAACTACATCTGCCTCGCGTGGTGTAAGCGTAGAAACTGCACGGTCAATTTCTTTACGTAAAGAATCGTAAAGCAATTCCGTTTCCGGAGTGATGTTTTCGTCGTTACGCAATACATCATAAAGGTTATTGTCTTCATCTTGAATAAGCGGAGCATCCATAGAAACGTGACGGCCTGTATTTTTTTGCGACTCTTTTACCTCGTCGAGCGAGATTTCTAAGTATTTTGCAATTTCTTCAGGTTTTGGTTCACGTTCAAACTGTTGTTCCAGATGAGCATAAGCTTTATTGATTTTATTAATCGATCCAATTTTATTCAATGGTAAACGAACAATTCTTGATTGTTCTGCCAACGCTTGTAAAATGGATTGACGAATCCACCAAACAGCATAAGAAATAAACTTAAATCCCCTGGTTTCGTCAAAACGCTGAGCAGCCTTAATGAGCCCCATATTTCCTTCATTAATTAAATCGGGTAGACTAAGTCCTTGGTTTTGATACTGTTTAGAAACCGACACAACAAAACGAAGGTTGGCTTTAGTTAATTTTTCTAAAGCAATTTTATCCCCTTGTTTAATTCGTTTTGCTAGTTCTACTTCTTCATCGGCAGTAATCAAATCCACTTTTCCGATTTCTTGAAGATATTTATCTAAGGATGCTGTTTCACGATTGGTAACCTGCTTCGTAATCTTTAGTTGCCTCATATTCTTTTGTTCCCTCTAAATGGCTGATTATACGATATATTTATTTGCTAGTTTCAAAAAAACGCTAATTTCTATCGCGGTTTGAATTTCTGTGACGATCATCACGACCACGATTGTTAGAGTTGTTACGATCACGATCTCCGCGAGGCCTATCGGCACGAGGTGGGCGTTCAACATAACCTTCAGGCTTTGGCAATAATGCTTTTCTCGAAAGTTTTAATTTACCTGTTGTTGAATCAACTTCTAAAAGTTTTACTTCAATTTCTTCACCTACTTTTAAAACGTCTTCGACATTTTGAACGCGTTCCCAAGCAATTTCTGAAACGTGAAGTAACCCTTCTTTACCGGGCATAATTTCTACAAAAGCACCAAAAGTGGTAATCGATTTAATAGTTCCTTTATAGGTTTCGCCTGCATCAGGAACTGCTGTAATATTTTTGATTCTTTGAACGGCTTGATCTAAAGAATCTTTATTAACAGCCATAATATCGATAACGCCTGTTTCTCCAACTTCTTCGATAACAATTGTCGAATTTGTTGTTTTTTGGATTTCTTGAATAATTTTTCCGCCAGGACCAATAACAGCACCGATAAATTCTTTTGGAATAACCATTTGAACGATACGTGGCACATGAGGCTTGTAATCTTCGCGTGGTTCGGTAATTGTTTTCATCATCTCACCTAAGATGTGCATACGGCCAGCTTTTGCTTGTGCTAAAGCTTCTTCAAGAATAGCGTAAGAAAGACCGTCTACTTTAATATCCATCTGACAAGCGGTGATTCCATCTTCTGTTCCGGTAACTTTAAAGTCCATATCACCTAAATGATCTTCGTCACCTAAAATATCTGAAAGAACAGCATATTTTCCGGTTTTCGTATCCGCAATTAAACCCATTGCAATTCCGGAAACTGGTTTTTTAATTTTAACACCGGCATCCATTAAGGCTAGTGTTCCGCCACATACCGAAGCCATTGAAGAAGATCCGTTTGATTCTAAAATATCAGAAACAACACGAATGGTATAAGGCAATACATCTTTGCTTGGGAGCACTTGTTTTAAAGCGCGCATCGCTAGGTTACCATGACCAATTTCGCGGCGACTGGTTCCTCTTAAAAAGCGAGCTTCACCAACAGAAAATGGAGGGAAATTATAATGCAATAAGAAATCGTTATTGGCATCGTAAACAGCACCATCAATTTTTTGCTCGTCGAGTTTAGATCCTAAGGTAACGCTTACCAAAGCTTGTGTTTCGCCACGTGTAAAGATTGCCGACCCGTGCGACATTGGTAAATAATCTACTTCTGTCCAAATAGGACGAATCTGATCTAATTTACGGCCATCTAAACGGGTACGTTCATCCAATACGAAATTCCGAACCGCTTTTTTCTCTACTTCGTGGAAATAGCGTTTGAACATGCCTGCTTTTTCGGCTTGGTCTTCTTCAGAAAGCGTAGCAAAGAATTCCTCTTTTATTTCAGCAAATTTTTCGCTGCGTTCGTTTTTTGCAGTGGCAGCAGAAGCTACAGCATACAATTTATCATAAGTAGCCGCTTCTACGGCAGCTTTAAATTCGGCATCGTTTGTTTCGTGGTTGTATTCTCTTTTGGTCTTGGCTTTCTCAACCATATCGGCCAATTCCAATTGCGCTTGACATTGAATTTTAATTGCATCGTGTGCAAATTTCATAGCTTCGAGCATATCGGCTTCAGAAATTTCTTTCATCTCACCTTCAACCATCATAATATTATCCAAAGTAGCAGCAACCATCAAATCGATATCCGATTCTTCCAATTGCTCAGCTGTTGGATTTAAAAGAAATTCACCATTGATACGTGCTACTTTTACTTCGGAAATTGGGCCTCCGAAAGGAATATCTGAAACAGCAAGTGCTGCAGATGCGGCCAAAGCAGCAAGTGTATCGGGCATAACCGTTTTGTCTGAAGAGATCAGACTGATAATCATTTGTGTTTCTGCGTGATAATCTTCTGGGAATAAGGGACGTAAAGCGCGGTCGACAAGTCGTGCGATTAGAATTTCGTATTCTGAGGGACGAGCTTCACGTTTGAAAAATCCACCCGGGAACTTACCCGTTGCAGCGTATTTTTCCTGGTATTCTACCGATAAAGGCATAAAGTCGACATCTTCTTTAGCTTCTTTGTTAGAAACTACGGTAGCCATAACCATCGTATTTCCTTGTTTTACGACAACTGCTCCGTCTGATTGTTTGGCTAGTTTTCCGGTTTCAATAGTGTACTCGGAACCATCGGGCATCGTAAACGTTTTGGTGATACCAATTTTTGACATATTTTCTTCTGTTTTAATTTTTCAGTAATTCTAATTTGCGGTATATAAATACCAAAAAAGGCAATTGTATAATTGCCTTCATTTTATGGTCTTTCCAAATATCAAAGTGATTATTTACGAAGACCTAATTTTTTGATAAGCGCTCTATAACGCTCAATATCTTTTGCTTTTAAATAATCAAGCAATTTTCTTCTTTTACCAACCATAAGAACCAAAGAACGTTGAGTTGTTTTGTCTTTCTTATTAAGCTTTAAATGCTCTGTTAAATGAGCAATGCGAAAAGTGAACAATGCTACTTGACCTTCGGTTGATCCGCTGTCTAATTCTGATTTACCGTGATCTTTAAAAATCTCTTTTTTCTTGTCAGTTGTTAAGTACATATGTTATGTATTAAATAATTTTCTTTTTTCGGGCTGCAAAATTAATATAATCTTTTGGTTTACCAAAATTTTAACTTGCTTTTATTCTCCGATTTAGTTTAAGCTTAAAATTTTAATCAGCGGCATAATTACAATATTTCTTTGTGTTGAAAGCGATCA
>JBFHQD010000141.1:0-8532 GCA_041592395.1 Bacteroidales bacterium
AAAAGCAAGCAAGAGTTTCTGTTCGTTGTGACTAAAATAGGATTTTATCCTAAATTTCTGAAGTTTCTTTTCATAGTAACCGATGGAAATGCATACGATTTTTCCAAATTCAGCATAAATTCCTGCACGCTCGTAAAGTTGTTCTGCATCTATATCTTCACCTTTCGATAAAAGCGCTGCTTTTTTATCCCATAATAAGCGCAAGCGTTCGGGGATTTCTTCGTATTGGGGATATTGTGCTACCGTTTCAATATCCAAGAATAAAATTTTGTTTTGGTGTAATTGCGTCAACATAAGGCATTTAATTTTTATAAAGATACAAAAAAACTTCTTGTACTTTTGCGCTGATGAATAAACGGAAGATTAAAATTACCGAAGATGGAAGTACAACCTTGGAATTGATTGGAGAAAATGAGCATTTTCATTCTACCCATGGAGCTATTCAAGAATCGGAGCATATATTCATACAAAACGGATTGTATAAAAAGGCAAATGAACTCAAGGCGATTTCTGTTTTTGAAATGGGCTTTGGAACGGGATTAAATGCTTTATTAAGCTTGTTATTTGCCATTAAAAATGATATTTGCTTAAATTATACTACAGTTGAAGCCTTCCCCGTAGAGTTGGATTTGGTTGACCAACTAAACTTTCCGGCAAGACTGCAATTAAATGCTGAACATAAAAATTTATTCAAAAAATTACATGCAAGTGATTGGAATAAACAAATAGAAATAGATCCGAATTTTATTTTTGAAAAAAGGCAAATAAAATTAGAGGATATTGAATTTCCACAGGGGGCTTTCGATTTAGTTTATTTCGATGCTTTTAATCCTGACTTACAACCCGAACTTTGGACGGAAGAAATTTTCCGTAAAATCTATGGGGCGATGAAACCCCAAGGAATTTTAATGACTTATTCGGCCAAAGGAAAAGTAAAACGAGCCTTAAAAGCGGCTGGATTTAGTTTAAATGCTTTGCCCGGGCCTATTGGTAAAAGAGAAATTACGCAGGCGATTAAAAAAGTGGACAATAATTCTTAGCGTTCTTGGCGTATTTCATTGCGTTCTTTGCGGTTAAATTTCTAGCGCAAAGTTCGCTAAGTATTTAGCAATGGTCGCAGCGTATTGAAAGAATGTACTTTGCAAAAAGATGTTTAAGCAGCGATTGATTTATCTTATCTCAAACCCATCCCATTCCTGAACCGGAAGTTCGCTAATTCTTATGTCAAGAACTCTTGCCCAAGCAGGTCCTTGTTTGCACCAATCAATAAATGTATCAATATCAATTGTTTCGCCGCTAGCTTCAATATAAACCGAGCCGTCCGTTTTGTTTTGTACAAATCCGTTTACTTTGCATTCTTCGGCTTTTTTTCGGGTATAATAGCGAAATCCAACGCCTTGAACGCGGCCTGAAACCTGGATGCTTACTGTTTTTATTACCATTTTAGTTTAAGCTTTTTTTGTGCGTTTTGGTGTTTTAGTGATTTGGTGGCAAAATTACAGAAGTACCCAAAACAAATTAAAATTTATTCACCCAAACGATAGCGCATTTGATTGTCAATTTTTTCAAAAAGCTTTAGCGGGTTATAAGTACGCCAATCGATATAGTCAAAATCACCTCCAAATGAAATATAATAATCCAGTCGCGAGGCTCTAATTTCAGCTAAATTGTGCTCCAAAAAATTTAATCCCACTATCCATCCATCCTCTAAATTATCAAACCATTCTTGATAATAACTATCATCGTCGGCATGAAAATT
Source organism: Bacteroidales bacterium (assembly GCA_041592395.1). Lineage (GTDB taxonomy): Bacteria > Bacteroidota > Bacteroidia > Bacteroidales > UBA12170 > UBA12170. The sequence goes on from JBFHQD010000141.1 coordinate 1,760, forward strand.
CAGAACGTTTTCGCCAATCAATATAAATTTCTGAATACCTTGCTCCATCATTTCTTCAACCACATTTCTATAGAGATACATAATATCGTTATACAAGGTATCGTTCCATTCGCCAATAAATTCCCAAATGGTAAATCCTTTGTTGTAATCGGTATAGAGTATTTTCATATACAGCGTTAAAGAGCCAAATTCGTCCCATTGCGGATGAATATACGTATTGTAAATGTGATTATTGAGCATGATTTCGCTATACTCCCGTCCATAAAAAGGAGATCGTTCGTCTGTTTCGGCCGTATAAAATTCGCGCCAATTGTAATGAGGTTCGAGTTCAATCATTTTATTTTTTGTTCACCCAGATTTCTTGCAGGCTGATTAATCCGCCTTTGGCACGTTCTTTTACGTAGGTTATTAAAGGATTTAATTTTTCTAAATCATCCACTAAAGAAATAACAATGGGAAGTTCGGCGGATAAACGCAAAACATCGGTAGTATGTACATGTTGCCGACTCCCATAACCTCCTTTTGTTTGAATTACTGTTGCCCCTGAGATCCCTAATTTGTGAGCTTCTTCAACAATCAAACGACATAAACTATTGCCATGATAGGAATCATTCTCATTGAAAATGATTCGCAATTCCGTTTTTTTTACAAAGCCTTCCATATTTAGTGTATTTGGTTTACAATATACTGGCCGATAACGTATCCCAAATATACAAAAAACAAACCCAGAATGTTTGCTACAGCAAGATTAAGCAGCGCAAATTTAATATCTCCTGCTTTAAATAGATTTACACTTTCGAACATAAAAGTTGAAAATGTGGTAAAACTTCCTAAAATACCAATGAAAAGGAAGATTTTTAAGTTATCGGGCATCGTATCTTTCCCGAATAATATAAATCCAAAACCAATTAAAAACGAACCAAGCAAGTTTACAAACAAGGTTCCAACAGGAAATATACCCCAATATATTTTATGGGGCAAGGCCGATAATAAATAACGAAGAATGGCTCCAATACTTCCGCCAAAAGCAAGATATAGAAATTTCATAGTTTAATTAAAATCCCAAAGATACAATTTTAGCTTTTTGTAAAAGCATGACGCTGTCTGCAAATGAATTTGTAATTTTGCTCATCTAAATAATGCAATAATGAATAGTAGCGAATTTCAAAAGCAGATTTTAACCGGTATTCCAAGCGAATTACCGAAGCAAAAAAAGTACGAAAAAGACATTAATCACGCCCCAATTCGGAAAGATATTTTAACTGTTGAAGAAAAGAAATTGGCGTTAAAAAATGCATTACGTTATTTTCATCCAAAGCATCATGCGGTACTTGCACCCGAATTTGCCGAAGAGTTAAAAAAATACGGGCGCATTTATATGTACCGTTTTCGTCCCGATTATAAAATGCATGCACGTCATATCGATGATTTTCCGCATCAATCAAAACAAGCAGCAGCTATTATGCTGATGATTCAAAACAATTTGGATTATGCGGTTGCTCAGCATCCTCACGAACTGATTACCTATGGTGGAAATGGAGCTGTTTTTCAAAATTGGGCACAATATTTATTAACGATGCAGTATCTGGCTACGATGAGCAATGAGCAAACCTTGGTTATGTATTCGGGGCATCCTATGGGCCTTTTTCCATCACACAAAGATGCGCCCCGAGTGGTTGTGACCAATGGCATGGTGATACCAAATTATTCTAAACCCGATGATTGGGAAAAATTCAATGCTTTAGGAGTTTCTCAATACGGACAAATGACTGCCGGTTCTTATATGTATATCGGACCACAAGGCATTGTGCATGGAACAACCATAACGGTAATGAATGCCGCTCGAAAAGTAGCTAAGGCCAATGAAAATCCTTTTGCCGGCAAGTTGTTTTTAACTTCCGGTTTGGGGGGAATGTCGGGTGCACAGCCTAAAGCGGGGAATATTGCCAAAGTTATTTCGGTTACTGCTGAGGTAAATCCAAAAGTAACGCATACGCGCTATTCGCAAGGCTGGGTGGATGAAGTGTTTGAAGATTTAGAATTATTGGTTCAACGCGTTAAAAAAGCCAAAGCCGATAGAGAAGTTGTTTCCATTGCTTATCAGGGCAATATTGTGGACGTTTGGGAGAAATTTGATCAGGAAAATATTTTTGTCGATCTGGGTTCCGACCAAACTTCTTTACATAATCCGTGGGCAGGCGGTTATTATCCTGTTGGCTTTTCTTTAGAAGAATCGCAAGAAATGATGGCACATCAGCCCGAATTGTTTAAAGAAAAAGTACAAGCGTCACTACGTCGACAAGCTGCCGCAATCAATAAGCACACTGCTAAAGGCACTTATTTCTTTGATTATGGAAATGCTTTTTTATTGGAAGCATCGCGAGCAGGAGCTGATATAATGGCTGCCGATGGAATCCGTTTTAAATATCCATCCTATGTGCAAGATATAATGGGACCTTTGTTTTTCGATTATGGTTTTGGACCTTTCCGTTGGGTTTGTACTTCAAATGATCCAAAAGATTTAGAAATATCGGATAAAATTGCCGCTTCCATATTGAATGAGCTTATGCAAAATTCGCCCCAAGAAATTCAAAGTCAGATGGCCGATAATATTCAATGGATAGAAGGAGCGCAAGAAAATAAATTGGTGGTAGGTTCGCAAGCACGAATCTTATATGCCGATGCCGAAGGCCGAATCAAAATTGCAGAAGCTTTTAATAAAGCCATAGCCGACGGAAAAATTTCAGCTCCGATTGTTTTAGGTCGCGATCATCACGATGTTTCGGGAACAGATTCGCCTTATCGCGAAACTTCGAATATCTATGATGGCTCTTCGTTTACAGCAGATATGGCCATCCAAAATGTGATTGGAGATTCCTTTAGAGGCGCCACCTGGGTGAGCATTCACAACGGCGGCGGCGTTGGCTGGGGCGAAGTAATTAACGGTGGTTTTGGTATGCTTTTGGATGGTACACCGGATGCCGATCGTAGGTTAAAATCGATGTTGTATTGGGATGTAAATAACGGCATTAGTCGCAGAAGCTGGGCAAGGAACGAAGGCGCTGTTTTTGCCGCTAAACGGGCTATGGATAGCAATCCAAATTTAAAAGTAACACTACCCAATTTTGCCGACAAGAAAATACTGGACGAATTGTTTTAAGTTTGTAAAAAAAATACGGGATTTATGGGCGAATTTTCAAGACGATTTCATTCGATGTTTAAAAATCAGCGGAAAGTGTGGAAAGAATTGGCTTATGATCTAAAAGCCGAATTCGTTGATAATGGGATTTTTAAGCCTTTTGAAGTTGTAAAAAAAGAAGAAGGCTATGAAATAAAACTGGATAGTTTTACGAAGATGGCCGGAAGAACACCTATAATCACTACTCGATTTCAAACCGTTTGCGATTCGTCCGGAGACTTCCAGTTTTTAATCAAGCGAAAGAATATTTTTAATAAAAGAGCGCCTAAAGGCTTAGAATTAATTCCAATTGAATATCCCGAATTTGATCGTTTGTTTCGCTTGTTTGCTTCAAGAAAAAGAAAAATAAACCGTGTTTTTAATCGAAAATTACAAATGAATCTGGTGCAGCAAACACCTTATCGCGATATCCGCATCGAATTGAAAGCAAATAAACTTGAGCTCCAAATCAAACCTTTAATTAAAGATATTGAACAACTTAAATCGCTCTTTGAATTTATAGAATTAATTCGGCAACAACTTCGTGCTGATTCTTAGATCGTATTTCTCCAATTCTTTTACCTTTGTGTTCATGAAGAAAATTTGTGTTTTTTGCGGCTCAAGTATGGGCTTCGACGAAATCTATAAACGGAAAGCGCTCGATCTTGCCGATTATCTTATTGAAAAGGGACATACACTTGTTTATGGAGGCGCCAATGTAGGTTTGATGAAGATTATTGCCGACCGTATGCTCGAAGCCGGAGGTGAGGTCATTGGTGTAATGCCACAATATTTGGTTGATAAAGAAGTAGCACATAGCGGCTTAACAAAACTGCATATTGTGGAAAGTATGGCTACTCGAAAAAATTTATTGATCGATATTTCCGATGCTTTTGTGGCCATGCCGGGCGGCTTTGGAACGCTAGATGAACTGGCCGAAGTCTTGGTTCTCGATCAATTGCAGATTATTTCCAAACCTTTGGGTTTATACAATGTTAACGGCTATTTCTATCACCTCATCCGGTTTATCGATTTGGGCGTAAGCGAAGGATTTGTTAGAGGAGAACATCGTAAAAATGTTTTTTCTCACGATAAACCAAAAGAACTTTGCGAAATGTTGGCTTCGTATAAACCTATTGAAATGACCAAATGGTTAAAAGAGATTAAAACAGAGAGTCTTTTATGATAATAATCGGAATAACAGGCACTTTGGGTGCTGGAAAAGGCACTATAGTTGATTATTTAGTCAATCAAAAAAATTTAAGTCACTATTCGGTACGTGCGTATTTAATTCGTGAGATTGAAAAGCTGGGCATGCCAAATAATCGCGATAGCATGACATTGGTCGCTAATCGGTTGAGAGCGGAAAACTCACCTTCTTTTATTACCGACGAGTTGTATAATGAAGCCCTGATCAATGGCCAAAATGCAATTATCGAAAGCATACGCACACCCGGCGAAATAGATTCTTTGCGATCAAAAGGCAAATTTTATCTTATTGCGGTGGATGCCAAACCCGAAGTTCGCTACGAACGTATCGTGCAAAGGGCTTCGGAAACAGATAAAATTTCGTTTGAAACATTTTTGGCCAACGAAGCACGCGAAATGAATTCGACCGATCCGAATAAACAGAACCTGAAAAAGTGCATCGCTATGGCCGATTTTACTTTGGATAATAATGGCGATCTTGATCTTCTACATCGGCAGATTGAAACGGTAATGACTAAAATTAGAGAAGTATGAGCAATAAACTGAATCCCGATCATTTGCGTCCTTCTTGGGACGAGTATTTTATAAAGTTGGCCGATACGGTTGCCGAAAGAGCCACTTGCGATAGAGGGCGAAGCGGCTGTGTAATTACGAAAGACCGCCAAATTTTAGTCACCGGTTATGTAGGATCGCCTAGAGGAATGGCACATTGCGATGATGTTGGCCATTTGTTTAAAAAAGTAATACACGAAGATGGCCATGTTACACAACATTGTGTTCGTACAGTGCATGCCGAGCAAAATGCTATTACCCAAGCTGCCCGACGAGGAATTGCACTGGAAGGGGGCACTCTGTATTGCCGTATGACGCCTTGTCGCACCTGTGCCATGTTGATCATCAATTGTGGTATCGAAAGAGTGGTGTGTGAGCGTAAATACCATTCCGGTCAAGAGTCGGAAGAAATGTTTAAAGAAGTGGGTATTGAGCTCAAATACATGAGTGAGGAAATTCAACAATACGATGGGCAAAAAATTGAAAACGAGGATCTTTTTAAGGAGAGAGATTAAGCATAAATTCTAAGTTTTGGTGTTTTAATTTTTTTGTATTTTTATATTCTATAAAAGTATAAACGCATTAAATTAAAATTACCCATGAAAAAACAACCCCTTTTACTTGTGCTTATTCTGCTTATTTTGAATACGGTATATGCACAACAGGATACTGGTTTTGTTAAAGCAAGTTTCGATGGAAATATTGAAGCTTACTTTGGCCAAAGATTAACTTACCCAAGAGCATTAATTGAACAAAATATTACAGGGAAGACGGTTTTGTCTTTTGGAATTAGTAAACAGGGAGAACTCGAATCGCCTGTTGTGGATCTGTTCCCGCATATTGATTTAGCAAAAGAGCCTTTAGCCGTTCTAAATTCGACAAAAGGCATGTGGAGTCCGACTTTAATCGATAATGAACCGACAGAATTTATTTACAAAATCGTTATCAATTACGAAATTCAAAAAGGTCAATCCGTTACTTCTGTTAATGGGAATATCAATCAAGTGCGTCCAAGTCCTCCTGCAGCGATGAAGGAAGCATCTTTAATCCTTAAGGAAAAATCGTTGAGAAAGCTTAAAAAAGAACAATACGATAAAGCCTTGATTTTGATTGATAAGGCGATACAAATAAACCCTTACCGTGCTGCGTATTATAAGATTCGATCAGAAATACAGCAAAAGTTGAATAATCTAAGCGAAGCTGCATTGGATGCAAAATTGGCAATCAAATACGAGAGGGAAATTCTCTTAAATATCGACGTTGTAGCGTATGCAGTGATTAGAAAATCAGTACCCCTAAGAACAACAACCGTAAGGCGAATGTAGCTTGCATCAAATTCAATTTTCTGCCTAATTTCACTTTTATTAATTCTTTACAATTTCAAATAAAGCAAAATAAATTTGTAAGTTTGAGTATTAAATAGCTAAAACACTTAATACTATGAAAAAAGAAGTTCAAGGAAATGCATCCGGTGGAGCATTCTATGGTTTAGGATTTATTGGCGCTGCTGTTTATTTTATTTCTCATGCAAGCGGTTTTTGGATGGGAGTGCTAGGTTTTTTAAAAGCCATGGTTTGGCCTGCTTTTTTTGTTTATGAAGCCTTTAAATTTTTTGCTAAGTAAACAAGTCGCTTAAAAGGTTTATTGGTTTGGATTTCTGTTTAAACAACCTTAATTTATTATGGGAAAGAAAATATCAATTTATTTAATAGATGGAACTGAATTTGGTCCTCGAATAGCTGAAATTGGGAATTGGGTTGGTAAAGCATTTTATACGCCAAGAGCGACGATTTCAAAAGTAATTAATCGATCAGAGTTTGATAATCCAGGTATA
>JBFHQD010000142.1:0-8523 GCA_041592395.1 Bacteroidales bacterium
ATCCAAAAACACTTTGCTTTCTTTGCGGCAATGTGGATATGATACACGATGCTTACGATATATTGCAAGAAAAAGGTATTGCGGTGGATCAAATTCATTCGGAAGTTTATTTCTAATTGGGCTGTTTTCATTGTTTTTTCCTATTTCCAATTTCAGCCACATTTATCTCATTTGCCGCTCATTGAATTCCTACATTAGTCCTATATTTGCTTTAAAGTAATCAGCATGCCTCGAAACATTTATTGCACAGTTAAGTATGCCGAATATCAGTACAATAAACAACTAAAGAAGATGAGCGGAAAAACATTTGTAGAAAAAATATTTGGTGCTTCTCGCGGAAGTATCGTATTTAAAAAACCGGATATTGTGCTTACGCACGATAATACCTCAAGCATTTACAATACTTTCAAGAAAATGAATGGCGCAAAGGTAGCCGATGCCAATCAACAGCTTATTGTATTGGATCACAATGCGCCACCAACAAACGCTAAACTGGCGAACGATTATCAAAAAATTAGAGATATTGTAGTCGAGCAAGGAATCGCAAAATTTCATGATGCCGGAAAAGGCATTTGTCATCAGATTATGGCCGATTATGCAAAGCTGGGAATGATTATCGTAGGAAGCGACAGTCATACATGCACGGCCGGAGCTTTTAATGCTTTTGCCGCGGGAATAGATCGGACCGAAGCTGCCGGACTTTGGAAATTGGGCGAAACCTGGTTTAGAGTTCCCGAATCGATTAAAATTACGCTGAAAGGGAAATTGCCGGAAGGGGTTTATGCCAAAGATCTTTCGCTCTGGATTATCGGAATGATTGGCAGTAGCGGAGCCGATTATATGTCTATCGAATACCATGGCGAAGGCGTAAAAACCTTGAGTATTTCGCAAAGAATGACCATTACGAATTTGGCTTCCGAAATGGGAGCAAAGAACGCTGTTTTTCCTTACGATGCTGTTTTGGAAGCGCATTTAGGAAAAGCAATGGATGCTGTTTGGGCTGATGAAAATGCAACATATGCGAGAGAGATAGAAATCGATTTAAGCACACTTTTCCCCGTTGTGGCCATACCACACCATGTGGATAATGTAAAAGCCTTGAGCGAAGTTGTTGGCACCAAAATTCACCAAGCTATGGTGGGAACTTGTACGAATGGTCGCTACGAAGATTTAGAAGAAGCTGCCAAAGTTTTAAAAGGGAAAAAACTTCCTGCGGGCTTTCAAATGTTAATCGTTCCGGCTTCTCAAAAAATCTATCTCGAAGCGCTTAAGAACGGTTTAATCGAAATATTTATGGAAGCCGGCGCTCATGTTTTAGCATCATCTTGCGGACCTTGTTTAGGAACCGGTCAGGGTATTCCTGCTGATAATTACAATGTGATCAGTACAGCAAATCGCAATTTTAAAGGCAGAATGGGAAACAAAGAAGCGAATATTTATTTGGCTTCTCCTGCTGCTGTTGCGCATTCGGCTTTAGCCGGAAAAATTGTTGATCCTAGAGGCGAAAAAGCGAAGCAAGAAATTTATCCCTATAAACTTGATATAGCAAGTACCGTAGATATTCCTGCAAATGAAGATCGCTATTTTTCGGGCATTTGGAATTATGCCGATGCGCACAATTTAAATACCGATCAAATGTTTGCCGGAAATCTAACTTACAATATAAACAGTTCTGATGCAGCAGCTATTATGCCTTATTTATTCGAAGGTTTTGATCCAAGCTTTTCTAAGCGTGTTCAGGCTGGTGATATAATTGTAGCGGGCGATAATTTTGGATGTGGCAGTTCGCGCGAACATCCGGCTGTGGGATTGAGTCATGCCGGAATTCAGGCTGTTATCGTAAAATCGGTCAATCGCATTTTTTACCGTTCTTCGGTAAATCAAGGTTTGCCGATTATCATTTTACCCGAAGCCGTTGAAGCCTATAAAGCGGGTGATAAATTAAGTATAGATATGGCCAAAGGCGAAGTAAAAATAAACGAGAAAAAATTTCAATTCGAGCCACTGCCCGACAAGCTGATGAAGATATTTTCGGCCAAAGGACTGGTTAATTTTATTCGCGATTTAAAGGAATAAAAAAAGGCGCTGTCGAGGCGCCTTTTTTGTTTAATAATCAGAAAGTAAATTCTGAAGATTTTTATAACGATTTTGGTAATCTTCCATCGATCGTTTAATGATTTCTCGGGCTTCTTCAAAACCGTAAGTATGCGTAATTTCTACTTGTGCTTTACCGGCGGCTCCGGGTAAATCTTTATAGGTCAAAAAATAATGCTTTAATCGCTCAATAATGAGATCGGGTGCATCACTAATGTCTTTGTAATCGCCATATACAACATCACCGGCTAAAACGGCAATAATTTTATCGTCGGCTTCATTTCCATCAAGCATTCTAAAGCCGCCAATTGGAATTGCACGCACTAAAATATCGCCATGCGTAATTTCCTTTTCGGTAAGCACACAAATATCAATCGGGTCTTTATCGCCTAAAATATCATCTCTTCCCGTTTTTTCGCGGCAATATTCGGCCACTTTTTCTTCGGAGTAAGATTGTGGGATAAATCCATAAAGAGCAGGGACTGTATTGCTATATTTTTGGGGTCTGTCCAAACGCAAATAGCCCGATTCTTTATCCACTTCGTATTTTACGGTGTCGGTTGGAACCATCTCGATATAACAGGTAATTAAATCGGGAGCTGTATTGCCAATATTAACACCATGCCAAGGATGCGATTTATAGCGTAATCCCATGAGTTTGCCAATGGGATCCATTAATGAATTATTCATATTCATGTGGGTTTTTTTATTTTTTTTGATGCTTTATTTAAAATATGATTTTGAAACGCTGTGCTTTTAATTACTTGATTACGCCCAATTCTTTTCCAACTTTTGTAAAGGCTTTTACGGCTTTGTCTAAATGCTCAACTTCGTGAGCGGCCGATAACTGAACACGAATACGTGCTTGTCCTTTTGGAACAACGGGGAAATAAAAACCGATAACATAAATGCCTTCGTCCAATAGTTTAGCGGCAAAATCTTGCGATAATTTAGCATCGTATAACATAACGGCAACGATAGCCGATTTACTAGGTTTGATATCGAAACCCGCGGCCGTCATTTTTGTTAAGAAATAGTCGGTATTTGCATGCAGTTTATCTTGTAATTCATTGGTTTCGTTCATCATATCGAACATTTTGATACCGGCACTAACAACCATTGGTGGCAATGAATTTGAGAATAAATAAGGACGAGAGCGTTGTCTTAACATATCGATGACTTCTTTTTTACCGGTGGTAAATCCTCCAACGGCTCCGCCAAATGCTTTTCCTAAGGTTCCTGTAATAATCTCCACTTGACCACGAATATCAAACAATTCCGTAACTCCTCGTCCGGTTGCGCCAACTACACCTGCCGAATGGCATTCATCAACCATCACCATCGCATCGTATTTATTGGCCAACTCAACAATCTTATCCATAGGAGCAACATTGCCATCCATAGAGAAAACGCCATCAGTAACAATTAGTCGAAAACGGTGTTTTTGGGCTTCTTTTAACTGTTTTTCCAAATCTTCCATATTTGCATTTTCGAAGCGATAACGGGCCGCTTTACTTAAACGAACACCATCAATAATGGAGGCATGATTTAACGAATCTGAAATTATTGCATCTTCAGCACCCAAAAGCGGTTCGAAAACGCCTCCATTGGCATCGAAAGCGGCAGCATAAAGAATGGTATCTTCCGTACCAAAAAAGTCCGCAATTTTTTTCTCCAAGGTTTTGTGAATATCTTGTGTACCACAAATAAATCGAACGGATGACATGCCGTATCCGCGTTCATCTAGCGCTACTTTTGCGGCTTCTACTAATTTTGGATTGTTCGATAATCCAAGGTAATTGTTTGCGCAAAAATTAAGTACTTCTTGTCCTGTAGAAACACTTATTGCAGCGCCTTGCGGACTGGTAATTATACGTTCGTTTTTAAATAGCCCGGCTTCTTTTATTTGGCCAAGCTCCTCTTGTAGAAAGGCTTGAAATTTGGTATACATAGCTAGTTGTCTTATTTATTTTTTTGCAAAAGTAATTATTTTAATAGCGCAAAAAGTCCAATAGGAAGCTTAAATAAAAACATCCTAGAAAACAGCGTCTATTTTTTTTGGAAATAGATGATAAAAGTTTTTTTAACGATTAAATTCCGGTTGTATTTAAGTTGCCTAAACTAACGGTTATAATGCGCTTTTGACTTCCTTCCGTATCCGAAGAAATGTCTAAACTCACCTGAAGATGCAAATTAAAAATATTCAGGTTCATTTCTTTGGCTTGAATTTGACCAATTTTCAGAATATCAGCATTGATAATTCCGCGATAGCGCGTGTACTCGTCTCTAAAAATTTCATTATTGCCTTCGCTGATGAATTTTCTGTCGTAATCCTGAAAATGATAGATATTGGCCACATCTTCAATGGTATATACTTGTAGATTTTCAATACCATCGGTATTGGTTAAAAACCAGTTGTAACTGTTTTCATCGAGTAAACAACGATTCAAGCTGTCTTTTTCCAATATACGCGCATTGTTGATAATGCCGCTGCCGTAAAAATTGTTTTCGAAGGTAAAAAGCGTATCGTAAGTGATGGCATAACGCAAACTAATTCCGCCAATAATATTTCTTAGTTTGGGAAAAAGATGGTAAGAATTATAAGCCCGTACAACAACCTCAAAATTAGTAGCAAAAACTACCGCATGCATAGGCGTATCCATAATTAAGAAACCGCCATCGCCCGTACCAATAAACGAACTCTCTATTTTATGAGCCGTATATTTTTGAAAGATAAACTGGTCAGATTCCAAGCAAAGCTTTATGGTTTTGTCAAAAATAAGTTTGAATAAACTGGGAATTAAAGTCTGTTCTAAATGCTGATACATTCCATAACGATAAATATCAATACCTAAAACCGATTGTCGCGTTAGATTTTTGGGATCGACATAAGTGTTTAAGGCTTCGTATAAATCCGTACTGTCGGGAACTATATTTGTTTTCTGATAAATAGATTCTACGTCTTTTGCGCGAAGAATTTCCAGAATTTTATCGAATTCAATTTTTTTTATGCTTCGTTTCATGGGTTTCAAATCTAAAATTTATTTCAATACAATTCTTCCGAGGCGTTCCGAAATCAGTTTTTGGATGTTTTGTTTCTTTAGAATTAGCATTATAATCTTTTCTTTTTCGTCTTCTTCAGCTTCTTTTAGTTCGTTTTGCAGGATGTGGATTTCTTGCTCCAGCTTTCTTTGTTTAAATGATAAAACCGAATTATTTACGGTTTGTAAAAGCAACTCTTCTTCGGTCATCACATGAATTCTTTCTTTTTTCATCCAGTTTTCGGAAAGGCTGTAAGGCGTGCTTAAGAAATCGGCTGCTATTTCAACAATTTCTTCTTTTGGATGATTGATAAACAGGTGGTGAGTGGGTAATTTTCCTTCGTCTAATCCTGTTTTATAAGTTTCGTAAATCTCCTGAAAAACGGGATTAAAAAAGCCCAAGCCATCATCGTCGAGTTGTTCGATGATAAAGCCGGCCACATTAACCTGAATGATTTTTTCTTCAGCGCTCTCGCTTTCTTTAAAGCGATAATCAAAAGATTGATTTCCATATTGCAAGAGCAAGCGAATGAGGTTTTCTTCCTGATAAGCCAAAGGCGATTTAGTTTCTTGTTTAATTTGGGTTTGTGGCGGAGCAGAACTTTGTGCAATGGAATTGCTTTCTTGATAAGAGCTCCCGTTTTCTTTGGCTGATTTACGCAGTCTTTTGTTCAAATCGTTCACCAAGGTTTGTTCCGGAATATCCAATAATAAAGAACATTCTTTTACATAAACCGAGCGCATAATTTCATCCGGAATTAAGGCAATGGATTGCACAATTTCTTTAATCAATCCGCCTTTTTTAATCGGATCGTTGGCAGCTTCTTCGTGCAAAAGTTTGGTTTTAAATCGGATAAAATCATCGGCTTGCGTTTCCAGAAAATTTTCGACTTCGTGTGCCGGATGCGAGCGTGCAAAACTATCCGGATCTTCGCCTTCGGGAAAAAGAACAATTTTTACGTTCATTCCTTGCTCCAGTATCATATCAATTCCACGAAAAGAGGCTTTTATTCCGGCGGTATCTCCATCGTATAAAATGGTGATATTGGGCGTAAAACGTTTAATCAGTTTAACTTGCTCGGTGGTTAAGGAAGTTCCTGAGCTTGCCACCACATTTTCGATGCCGCTTTGATGCAAAGAAATGACATCGGTATATCCTTCAACCAAAAAACAATTGTTGCTTTTTAAAATGGATTGTTTTGCCAAGTACAAGCCATACAAAACTTTGCTTTTGTTGTAGATATCTGATTCGGGCGAATTCAGGTATTTCGCTGCATTTTTTTCCGTTTTTAAAATTCGTCCGCCAAAACCAATAACGCGACCCGACAAATTGTGAATCGGAAACATAACCCGACCTTTAAAGCGATCGAAAAGTTTTTTATTTTCTTTTACAATAGTCAAGCCCGTTTTTTCGAGCGATTGCAAAGGATAAGCATTTTTTTGTGCGTAATCGGTAAAAGCAGTCCATTCGTCGGGACTATAACCCAGCTCAAATTTTTTAATCAACATATCACTCAATCCGCGTTCGCGCAAATAAGACAAGCCGATGGCTTTTCCTTTTGGATCTTCCCAAAGTGTTTGAACAAAATAAGCCTTGGCAAATTCGGAAACATGCAAAAGGCTGTCGCGCTCCGTAGTCGCCTGAATCTGAGCCTCGGTTTGTTCTTCTTCCTCTATGTGAATATGGTATTTTTTTGCGAGGTATTTTAAGGCTTCCGGATAACTGTATTGTTCGTGTTCCATAAGGAACTTCACCGAATTTCCGGCCGCACCACAACCAAAACATTTGTAAATTCCTTTGGCCGGTGAAACGGTAAAAGAAGGTGTTTTTTCGTTGTGAAAAGGACAGTTTCCGAGCAAATTTACGCCGCGTCGTTTTAAGGGAACAAACTCACCTACAACTTCTTCTATTAAAGCTGTTTCCAGAATCTGCTGTATGGTTTCTTGTGGTATCAAAAGCGAAAAGTTTAATACAAAAATAGTGTTTATCGCTTTGCGAAGTCGGGAAATTAGCAAAAACTTAAACTTCAAATTCTGAAGACTCGGAATAAGAAGAAAGCAAACTGTCAATTTTGCATTTTAAAAAGACAAAATTTCATTTAATCACCCTAAAAAGATTGTTTATACCACTCAATACGAGTCTGGTATGTATTTTGATATTTTGTTTATTGAGTTTTAAATATATTGTTTAACAAAAAAATGGAGGAATAAATTATGTCACTCGTTCGATTTTCAAATCAGTTTCCAAGTTTGTTTGATCGTTTTTTTGAAAATGATATTTTTGATTGGACGAACAACAACTATTCAGCAACAAATACCACTTTACCCTCAGTCAACGTAAAAGAAAATGCGGAAAGTTACGAAGTTGAAGTAGCAGCTCCGGGTTTTAATAAAGAGGATTTTAAAGTGGAGCTTAACAACAATATGCTTCATATTTCATCAGAAAAAAAGCTGGAAAACGAAACCAAAGAAGGGGAGCGTTTTACTAAAAAAGAATTCAGTTATCAATCTTTTTCGCGTTCGTTTTCACTTCCGATGACCATCGAAAATGAAAAGATTTCAGCCAAGTATGAAAAGGGTATTTTACAAATCTCTATCCCTAAAAAGGAAGAGGCCAAGCCAAAACCCGTGAAGCAAATTGCAATTAAATAAGTAATCTAAAGTGTCGGTTTTTAGCCGGCACTTTTTTTATTCCTGAATTTTAACTTCTTTTTTTGCTTTTGGCCGCTCCATCAAAATCATCATCATAAAGAAAAAGCCAAAGAGCAAAACATTTACATAAATCGACGTATTAAAATAAGAGCTTACGCCATACAGCGCTGTAGCAGCCAAAGGATAAAAGACAATTTTTAAGACTTCGTAAGGAATGGGGAAATATTTTCGACCAAAGAAATAGGAAAGTAGAGTTGGAACTAAATAAGCAAAAAGCACCGACCAAGCAGCTCCATACATTCCCCAAAGCGGGATTAAAACAATATTTGATACGATGGCAATTGCTGCGCCACTCAAAGAAAACCAAGCGCCATAAATGGTTTTGTCGGTGAGTTTATACCAAAACGACAGATTGTAATAAATGCCTAGTAATAAATTGGCCATCAGTAAAATAGGAACAATACCCAAGCCTGATCGGTAAGAAGAGCCAATAAAATATTGGATTAAATCGAGGAAGAGCAAAGTGCCCAAGAAAATAAACGAACCGGCAATAACAAACCATTTCATAACCAAAGCATAGGTTTTTTGTGCGTCTTTATTATTGGCTTCACCAAAGAAAAACGGATCAGCAGCATAACGGAAAGTTTGAATAAAAAGCACCATAATAACGGCTATTTTGGCATTGGCGCCATAAATACCCAGGTAGGTCATAGCCTCTTCTCCATTTGAAAACAAA
>JBFHQD010000143.1:0-8510 GCA_041592395.1 Bacteroidales bacterium
AAACACAGCATTCCTATAAGCAGTAATGTCAAAGTGCTTAAATATTTTACTTGGACCAACAGCGCGACTTTTACAGAACGTTGGTATACCCAAAGCATCGAAAAATCGTATAGTGTGAGTAGAGATGGAACGGGTTCTGTTATTATAGATACCATTAAAGGTTTTAAAGCAGCACACGATTATCAACTTTCATCCAGTTTGAATACGAAATTATACGGCATGTATACTTTTGGCAAGAATTTTCCGGTACGCGCTATTCGTCATGTTATAACGCCATCAGTGTCCTTTAGTTATAAACCTGATTTCGGGGATGAAAAATACGGCTATTATAAAGAGTATTACAACGAACTTCAAGATCAGTTTGTTCAGTATTCTATATTTGAGGGTTCTGTTTATGGAGGTCCTACCGCAGGAGAATCGGGAAGTATAAATCTAAACCTGACCAATAATTTCGAGATGAAGGTTCGGGATAAAAACGATACAGTTACAGGCACTCGAAAAATTGTTTTAATTGAAGCCCTAACCTTATCGACCAATTACAATATGGCAAAAGATAGTTTGCGCTGGTCGCCATTAATAATGTCTGCGCGGACTAAACTATTTAAAAATTTGGATATTCGTTATTCGAGTGCCTTCGATCCTTATATTTTGGATTCTACTGGAAATATAAACCTGAATCAATACGAGTGGACTGTAAATAGAAGACTGGTTCGTTTGGATAATGCCAGCTGGCGCGTTGGATTGAATTTAAATTTAAAAAATGATTCCTTTAAAAAGAAGAATAAATCAGGTGAAGGCGAAAACAGCAAGGAATCAAAAAAAGCAATAATGCCTTGGAGTTTGAATGTAAATTATACTTTTCAATACACGAGCAATCATAAATATGTGGCTTATGAGCTGGAAAAAGATCAGAATATCGTGCAAACCTTGGGCTTTAGCGGCAATATTCAATTAACAGCTAATTGGAAGATAAGTGTTCGCTCGGGCTATGATTTTCAGAACAATAAAATTTCCTATACTTCTTTGGATATTTATCGCGATCTGCATTGCTGGGAGATGCGCTTTAATTGGATTCCGATGGGAACTTGGAAGAGCTGGAATTTTGGTATCAACATCAAATCTTCGATGTTTAAAGACCTGAAAGTAGAAAAGAAAAAATCGCATCTCGATTATTAATCGCCTTCCTTATCCTTATTTATTGCGGCTATGTTTTTATTTTTTAATAAATTCGTAGGATTAATTCTAAAAACCAAATCATGAAAAAAATCATTCATACAGAAAAAGCGCCAAAAGCGTTAGGTCCATACAGTCAGGCTGTTGAGGCAAGTGGAACCTTGTATATTTCAGGACAAGTGCCAATCGATCCCAGTACAAATAAAGTGGTCGAAGGGGGAATAACAGAACAAACCACGCAAGTGATGAAAAATATAGGTGCTATTTTAGAAGCCGCCGGTTATCAATTTTCTGATGTTGTAAAATCGACTTGCTTACTTAGCGATATGGCCAATTTTGCCGCTATGAATGCAGTTTATGGCGCTTATTATACCGAAAATCATCCTGCCAGAGCTGCTTTTGCCGTAAAAGAATTGCCTTTGGGAGTAATGATAGAAATAGAAACTGTCGCTGTAAAATAAACCTCATTTTAAGAAAAATAGATTAACTATGAAAAAATTTATTATTGCCTTTTTTGTATTTATCAGTATAGCAAAAGTTGATTTATATGCCAAAGAAGGAATGTGGGTTCCTTTGTTTTTGCAAGAACTCAACGAAGCGGAAATGAAAAAAATGGGACTGAATATCAGTGCCGAAGATATTTATAGCATTTCGCAAACAAGTTTAAAAGACGCGATTGTCATATTTGGTGGCGGTTGTACCGGCGAAGTGGTTTCGGATCAAGGACTGGTTTTAACCAACCACCACTGCGGTTATGGAGCCATTCAAAACCACAGCTCTATCGAGCACGATTACCTTACCCATGGTTTTTGGGCTATGGATAAAAGCGAAGAATTAGCAAATCCGGGTTTAACCGTAACCTTTTTGGTTCAAATGCGCGAAGTAAGCGATGCTGTATTAGAAGGCACTTCTGAGGATATGAAAGAAGCTGATCGTCAAAAAATTATCGATGAAAATATTAAAAAATTGATTGCTGATGAACCTATCGAAGAGGGAAACCAAGTAATTATAAAACCGTTTTTTAGCGGAAACCGTTATATCTTATTTGTGTACGATATTTTTACCGATGTACGATTGGTAGGTGCTCCACCGTCAAATATTGGTAAATTTGGTGGCGATACCGATAATTGGATGTGGCCAAGACATACAGGCGATTTCTCTGTTTTTAGAATTTATGCTGATTCCAATAATCGTCCGGCAAAATATTCAAAAGACAATGTTCCCTATCAACCGAAAACACATTTAAGTATTTCTTTAAAGGGTGAAAAAAAGGATGATTTTACCTTTATTTTTGGATATCCCGGAACGACCAAAGAATATTTGCCTTCTGATGAAATAAAGCTCATCACGGAAGTGGAAAATCCTGTCCGAATCAAATTGCGTACACTGCGTTTAAACACGATGAAAGCTGCGCAAAATGCTGATCCTAAGGTACGTATTCAATACGCACGTAAGGTGGCTTCCATTGCAAACAGTTGGAAAAAATGGCAAGGCGAAAACCGAGGCATTAAGCGTTTGAATGCCATTGCCGTAAAACAAGAAAATGAAAAGAATATTCAGCGTTGGGTGGATGCAGATCCGCAAAGAAAGGAAATGTATGGGAGTTTAATTCCTTCCTTTAGAAAACTATATGAAGATATGACGCCACTTCGACTGAAATATCAGTATTATCGCGAAGCAGGTCTGGGCATAGAACTCGTTAGTTTTGCCAGTCGTTTTAGTCGCTTAATCGATCTTGTTAATGAGCCGGAAGCGGATATGGAAAAAATTAAAAAAGCGAGTGAGAGCTTAAAAGCATATAGCGAAGGTTTTTACAAAGATTATGTGCCGGCTATAGATAAACAAGTTTCGGCTGATTTATTAAGCGAATTTGCCGGAGCCTATCCAACAGCACAGCTTCCTGAAGAATTACAAACCATCCAATTAAAATACAAAGGCGATTATGCGGCTTTTTCAGCCAAAATGATGGATAAGAGTGTGTTCACTGATCAGAAAGCCATTCAAGCTATTTTGGATAATCCAAGCAAAAAAGCGATTAAAAAGTTGACCAAAGATCCGGCTTTTAAACTTGCTCTTTCGTTTATGGATTATGGTCGCAAAATTAATGAAGAAATAAAAGATTTAGAATATCAATCGGTCGCTTTGCGTAGAAATTACATGAAATTGCAAATGGCCTATGATACCAATAAAGTCTTTTATCCGGATGCGAATTTTACGATGCGAATTGCCTACGGTTTTGTGGATGATTACAAACCCAAAGATGCAGTGAAATATGAATATTTTTCTACTTTGGAAGGTATTTTAGAGAAAGAAGATCCGGATATTTACGATTATGTTGTGGAGGATAAACTAAAAGAGCTTCATAAAAACAAAGATTACGGACCTTATGCCGATGCCGACGGAACTATTCATGTTGGATTTACGGCTTCAAATCATACTACGGGGGGAAACTCAGGAAGTCCGGTTTTCAATGCCGATGGTCATCTAATCGGTATTAATTTTGATCGGAATTGGGAAGGTACAATGAGCGATTTGATGTACGACCCTGATCAATGCCGAAACATATCGCTCGATATCCGCTATTGCTTATTTATCATCGATAAATTTGCCGGAGCCGGTCATTTAGTCGAAGAAATGACATTGATTAAATAAGAAATCTCATAAAAAAGGTCTTGGAAACAAGGCCTTTTTTTATTCCTCTTTGAGTGCTTTAAAGCCTTTGCCTAATATTTCATTGGCGTTGATAACCGTTAAAAAAGCTTCCGGATCGATATGGATGATAAAATCTTTTAAAATCGCCAGTTCGCGACGACTAACAACCGTAAAAATAATCGATTTATCTTTGCCGTTATACATCCCTTGACCTTTTAATATAGTTCCCCCACGATTTAAATCGATCAGAATTTTTTGTCGGATTTCTTCTTGTTTTTCCGAGATAATAAACAGCGTCTTATCGTAATCAATACCCTGAAGCACGATATCAATCACTTTTCCGCTGATAAAAATTACAATCCAGGAGTACAATGGAATTTCCCAACGACCAAAAGCGGCAAGACCCAGCAAAACAATTACCGAATCTACAATAATGAGTAATTGACCTAAAGAGATATGAAAATATTTGGCTAAAATCATAGCAATAATATCAGAACCTCCGGAAGTCGCTCTCGATTTAAAAACAAGACCCAATCCAAAACCAACCAGAACGCCGCCAAAAATAGCCGAAAGCAGCGCATCATTTTCTACCAAAGGTTCATAACCATAAGTCCATTCCAGTAGCGAAACCCACATCGAAGTGGCAGAAAAGCCAACGATTGTTTTAATTCCAAAACGAGGGCCTAAAAATTTTATCCCCAAAATAGTCAAAGGAATATCCATGGCCAAAGCAGTTAATCCAATCGGCAAATTAAATAAATGGTGTAAAATAATGGCAATACCATAAACACCGCCGGGAGCAAGTTTGTAGGGACTGATAAATAAAACAAATCCGGCAGCCATAATAAAGGTGCCAACCATGATTAAAGAGTAAACTAAAAACCACTCTTTTGAAAGAAATTTTTCTTTTGTTACAAAGGCCATTTTTGATCGATTTTGAAAAAGGCTGCAAAAGTAGAAAATTAGATTATCGATTGCTATAATAAACTAAAAATTATAACGTTAATTCTCTGTTAAGCTTTCGAAAAAGGAGGCTTAATGCTAAAAATAATGCACTTTTGATGCTGGATTTTGTTATGTGGATAAAAGCCTTAAGTTTAAAACTGTTTTTTAGAGACAAAAAAAAGGCGGCTTTTGATTTTTAACGACAATATGGAACGCTTTTTTCCACTGCGCATTGAAAGCAGGTACTTGGATATTTTTTTTACTTTTACAGGCTGAATAAAGCATACTAATTTGATATATTCTTTATGGGTAAATGGCTTAAGATAATCGCTTTTTCTTTTTTAATTTTTATTTTGGCTGATAAAGCGAAAGCCCAGCAAGAACAGTCGTTTATGCATTTTATGTTGCAGCGGGCAACTTATAATCCTGCCGTGAGTGGAAATGAGCAAAATATTCAATTCAATGGATTAATGCGTCAACAATGGGTTGGACTCTCGGGGGCGCCACAAACGTATTTAATCAATATCCATGCGCCAGTTGCGATGTTAAATGGAGGTGTGGGAGCCAGTATTATTAATGATCAAATTGCCGCTTTTAAAACGACCGGTTTAAAACTGGCCTATGCCTACAGAAAGGAGTTTTGGCAAGGGGATATTAGTTTTGGTTTAAGTGCCGGATTGATCAATCAATCCATCAATTATGCTTATTTTAATGTGCAGGACGATCCGCTTTTGCAGGGTTCGAACGATGCGAGTGGGATGATTTTTAATTTGGATTTGGGTGTGTTTTATGAAGAAAAAGGGCATTATTATTTGGGCCTCTCTTCAACACAAGTCAATCAAGGCAGTATGGCTATCGATGGCGGTGCAACTTCCTTAAAAAGAAATATTTATCTGCATGGTGGCTATTACTTTACTATGCGTCAGTTGCCCGATATTGTCTTTCATTCCTCTGCTATGGCCGTATATACTGCCGGAGCTCCCCTTCAAATTAACCTGGGAATGCTAGCCGAATACAATAAAAAGTTTTGGGGAGGCGTTATTTATAGACATCAAAGTGGGCTAGGACTTATGACAGGTATTTATTACAAACAATTTACGGCGAGTTATGCCTATGAAATAAATACAACGTCACTATCGAATGGCGGATCACACGAACTGATGGTTGGATATCGATTTAAAATCGAGATCGTGAAGGGAAACAAGAGTTATAAAAATACAAGGTATTTATAGAAACATTATTAAATTTGTGTTAGTTTTGCTAGGTTTTACAGTGTAAAATCCAGAACATTAAGATTACTTAAATATGAAAAAAATATTTATTTTTTTGTCAGTCATACTGGCTTTTACAGCTTGTAAAAATGGGGGCAATGGTGAATTAATTGGCGTACAAAAAAGATCGGCTTTTTATCCTTCGGCTCCTTACGGGATGGCCTTTGTGCCCTTAGGATCTTTTACTATCGGAGCTGGCGATCAAGATATTCCATATGCCCAAGTATACGAGCCAAAAACAGTATCTGTTCAGTCTTTTTATATTGATGAAACGGAAATAACAAATAATGAATACCGCCAATTTGTAAATTGGGTACGCGATTCAATAGCACGTACTATTATAGCAGAGAAAAGTTTTGAGTTAGCCAAACAATACAAACGTTTATATAAAAACGATGACCCTGATTTAATTACCGAAGATGAGTTAGCTGCCCGTCCGCTAAATTGGGATACGAAACTGAATTGGAATATTACCGATGCCGTGGATCAAAGAAATCCTGAACCCGGAGCAGAAAAATTACTCGAAGAAATGTTTATTCCGGCCAATGAGCGCTTTTTCCGTCAAAGACAAATCGACTCCAGAAAATTGGTATACGAATATTATTGGATTGATCTATTGGCAGCTTCGAAAAAGGAATATGCTACCGATAATAGTGGTTACGCTGTAGCTAGTGAAGAAATGCAAAGCGAACGTGGTGGATTTGCCAATCGTCCGCAAGGTTATCAAGACCGCAGTGTCTTTATCAGAAGAGAAGCTATCAATATTTATCCCGACACGCTTGCTTGGATTCACGACTTTTCCTATTCGTACAACGACCCTATGGCCAAAAATTATTTCTGGCATCCAACCTACGATAATTATCCTGTAGTGGGTGTAAACTGGAAACAAGCCAAAGCCTTTTCTTATTGGCGTACGGAAATAATGAATAATTATTTAGCCAAAAAAGGCCAAGTAGCCGTAAACGAATTCCGACTTCCAACCGAAGTTGAATGGGAGTGGGCTGCCCGTGGTGGATGGGAAATGAACCCTTATCCTTGGGGAGGCCCTTACTTAACCAATGAAAAAGGTTGCTTTTTAGCCAATTTTAAACCTCAAAGAGGAAATTATGTTGCCGACGGTGGAATGCAAACTGTTGTCGTGGCGCATTATCCCGCCAACGATTGGGGACTTTACGATATGGCCGGTAATGTTTCGGAGTGGACTTTGAGTGCTTACGACGAATCATCTTATAATTTTTCTTGGGATTTAAATCCTGATTATGAGTACAATGCAAAAGAAGATGATCCTCCACAAATGAAAAAGAAAGTGATAAGAGGAGGAAGTTGGAAAGACATTGGTTACTTTTTACAAGTGACTGCTCGTCAGTACGAATATCAAGATACCGCTAAATCTTATATCGGATTTAGATGTATGCAAACTTACTTGGGACGTATGGCCGGAGACTCCAGACGGGCCTCAGAAGTTTACAGATAAATATCATTTTTAACAGAAAAAAACAGTAAATCATGAATATTAGTCAACTTACAAAAAGCCGTCGATTTAAAAATTTTATGGCAAAATTATATGGTATTGGAGCTGCCATTGTAATTTTAGGGGCTTTATTTAAAATCACGCATATTCCCTACGCCGATGAAATGCTATTTGTTGGATTAACTACAGAAGCCATTATATTCTTCTTTTCTGCATTTGAACCCCCACATGTAGAACCCGATTGGAGCTTGGTTTATCCTGAATTAGCCGGTATGTATCATAATTTAACTCCCGATGACGATGATTTTATGGATGATGATACGAGTACAAATCAATCGGTTACTCAGCAACTGGATGATTTATTGGCCGATGCTAAAATTGATAGTGAGTTGATAGAAAGTCTTGGTACCGGATTACGTAATTTAAGTGCTTCAGCAGGCAATATGAATAAATTAACGGATGCTGTTGAGGCCAATTCTGTTTTTGTTGAAAATGTAAAAAATGCCAGTTCTTCGGTTCAGGATTTAACTTCAACATATCAAAAAGCGAGTGAAGTTTTAGGAAAAGACATCGAAGCTACCGAAGAGTATCACGCCAACATTGTAGGAGTGAGCTCAGCCGCAGCTTCTTTATCATCGGCTTATGCCAATGCTGCAGAACATTTAAATAATGATTTGGGTTCTTCGAATGCATTTTCTACGAAAGTAAACGAAGCGGCACAAACGGCGGCTGAACTTAACGAAGAATATAAAAAATCCATTGCTATGATGCGTCAATCGGCCGAAGCACTCAATTTTTCAAGTGTAGATGGTGCGCATTATAACGAGGAAATGCAGAAAATATCGTATAATCTTACAGCTTTAAATGCGGTTTACGAATTGCAGTTGCAATCTACCAACGAACAAGTAAAAGCATCTGCTCAAGTGCAAGAATCAATGAGTCAATTCTTGGATAATTTGAATCAATCGGTAGAAACTACACGACAGTATCAACAAGGC
>JBFHQD010000144.1:0-8405 GCA_041592395.1 Bacteroidales bacterium
ATGCCTATAACGAAAAAGACAAAGAAGTTCTCGAAATTATTTCGCATCAGATAAGCATTTCCATCGAGCGAAAACGTGAAGAAGGGAAATTATTGGCAGCCTTAGACGCGGCTAAAGAATCGGACCGTGTTAAAACGGCTTTTCTTGCTAATATGTCGCACGAATTACGTACACCTTTAAATGCCGTTATCGGGTTCTCCGATTTGATAGATGAAGAAACAAAAGCAGAAGATAGTGCCGATTTTGCAAAATTGATAAACAGAAGCGGTAAAAATCTTTTAGAAATAGTAGATGAAATCTTTGAAATGACACTTCTTGAACAAGATGAAGTGGAATTGAAAAGAAGTAAAATGCCGATTACCGGTTTTTTAAACGATATTTTTCAAACCATTTTGCATCGTCAAAAAAACCAAGGTATTACCCAAGTTGTTATTGAAAAAGAGATTAAAGATATTGATGAATATACGGAAGCCTATACTGATTTTAATAAATTGAGGCAAATCTTCTTTATTGTTTTGGGCAATGCACTAAAATTTACACACAAAGGATTTGTGCGCTTTGGTGTTTTTATTTCAGAAGATAAAAACGATTTTGTATTCTTTGTAAAAGATACCGGAATCGGTATTCCAAAAGAAAAAAGAGACAGTATTTTTGAACGGTTTAAAATTGTTGACGAAAGTCTTACACGAAAATATGCCGGCATTGGTGCGGGTTTATATATTAGCAAAAAGTTAATTCAACTTTTGTCTGGCGAGATTTGGCTAGAAAGTGAAGAAGGAAAAGGTTCTGTATTTTATTTTAAAATCCCAAGGAAATAAGCCGAATTATGGAAAAGAAAAAACTCATATTGATAGTTGAAGACGATAAAGTAAACAGCGAGCTTTTAGAGGTCTTATTGAACCGCAAGAAATTGCCTTTTTTGATGGCTTATAATGGAAATGATGCTATCAAATTGTTTAAAAATCATTCCGAAATAGATATGGTATTATTGGACATTAAATTGCCGGATATCACTGGAGAACAGGTAATGACGGAAATGAAAGCGATACGACCTCAAGTCCCAATTTTAGTTCAAACAGCCTATGTTTTTGATGAAGATCGTCACCGCTTTTTTGAACTTGGATGCGACGATTATATCAAGAAACCCATTTTCAAGGATGTGTTTTACGAGAAAATCAGTCGTTTGCTCGGCATCGAATTATAGCTTGCTGCGCTTATTACACCAATTTATTAAGACAAACGCATTCTTTTCTTTAAAGGTGTATTTCGCCCTTTTTTAAAGATATTCCTTTTACAAATTGCACGCATGCTTAAAAAACTTTGGGTTCTTTATTCGTGCATTATGCCTAAGGCATTCCTTTGGAAATGGTTTTTAAAATACCTAGCCAAGTCGTCGTTTCAGTTTTTATCTAAAACAAGATTCAGACTATCTACCAAGTGATTAAATGGTTTTAAATACATAGAATCGACCGGTTTTGCCGAGGGCGATTTTAATTTTAGCGGGTCGATAGGCTGCCCGTTTTTATAGACTCGAAAATCGAGATGCGGACCGGTTGCCAAACCGGTTTGACCGACATAACCAATCAAATCGCCTTGCTTCACTGTTTTTCCCACGGCCATTCCTTTTGCATAGCCTTTCAGGTGCATATAGGTGCTTGAATACGTTCCATTATGCTTAATGGTTAAGTAATTTCCACCACCGTTTTTTTGGTAGCTTTTTTTAACGATTACGCCATCGCCAATGGTGTGCACTGGAGTTCCTGAACCTGCTGCATAATCGATGCCATGATGTGGTCGCCTGATTTTTAAAACCGGATGCAAACGACTATTCGAAAAGCGAGAGCTTATCCTGTTGAATTTTAAAGGTGCTTTTAAGAATGTTTTCCTTAGGCTTTTCCCTTCTTCATCAAAATATTCGCCAACAGAATCTTGTTCAAAATAATAGGCATTGTAATCGTTTCCTAAATGATTAAACCGAGCGGCATAAACTTTACCGATGCCAAAAGTATCAGCATCCACAACCAATTGTTCGTATAAAATTCGATAATGATCGCCTTTTTGTATGCCAAAGAAGTCGATGGTCCAACTGTAAATGTCAGATAATTCGTTGGCCAATTCCGGATTTACTTTCGAATCGACCATAGCATTCCACAACGAAGAATTTACAACGCCTTCAACGGTGTCCAGAACACGTATAACGTCTTTTTTGCCTGCGGTGGCACGTATGGTATCACTTAAGTCGAAAACCACGTATTCCACACGATTTTTTTCATAGGCAAAATAGCGCAAGCGTTGCGTCGAGTCTTGTTCTTTAAAAAGATAATAAGTATTACCGGCTTTTATTTTTCTAACATCGCATACGGGCTTGGCAATGGTGACTAATCGGGCAATTTGAGCATAAGAGACATTTTGTTTGAGCAAAATATCCGATAGGTTTTGATTACGTTTTACTTTTTCTTTTTCAACAACAAAAGAATCAATAGGAATATCGAAAAGTAAAACCGGTTCTTGAGGAATAATTTCTTCAACGATTATCTCCTTCTTTTTTTCAGGCGTATTACACGAGCTTAGGTATAGAAGAGAAAAAGCGAGCAAAAGGTAAAAGGTATTTTTAAACATAGAAAGCATTTTTAGCGAGGCAAAGGTAACGGAAAAGAGAAATATTTTGTGTTTGTGATTTGTTAAATTTGTAAGACTAATTTTTAATTTAGCTAATTAGAAAATGTGCAAAGAAAATCTAGGTCATTGCTACATCATCTCATTAGCACATTAACACATCATTGCATTAACAAATTAAAACAATGAAAATACCAATTTATCAAGTCGATGCCTTTACAAATGCTCTTTTTGGCGGTAATCCTGCGGCAGTTTGTCCGCTCGATTGTTGGCTCGACGAAAATTTGATGCAGCAAATAGCAACAGAAAATAATTTAGCAGAAACGGCTTTCTTTGTGCCTGTCGAAAATGCCTTTGAAATTCGTTGGTTTACGCCCGAAGCGGAGGTGGATTTATGTGGCCATGCGACTTTGGCTTCGGCGCATGTTTTGTTTAACCACTTGCATTATACAAAAGAGAAAATTCTTTTTCACTCCAGAAACTCAGGAACGTTAGGTGTAAAAAAGGAAGGCGAATATTTGCAATTGGACTTTCCTGCAGATCAGCCTAAAAAAACGAAAAACATTCCGGATTTAGAAATTGCTTTTGGAGAAAAACCCATGGTCACTTTTGAAGGTCGCGACGACTATTTGCTTATTTACGAAACAGAGCAGCAAATCAAATCCTTTTCGCCGGATTTCGAACGCTTAAAGACGATAAAGAAAAGAGGTGTTATTGTTAGCGCCAAAGGCGATAAAGTCGATTTTGTCAGTCGTTTTTTCGCTCCCGGTATCGGAATTCCTGAAGATCCGGTAACAGGTTCGGCACATACGCTGTTAACGCCCTATTGGTCTGAGAAACTAGGGAAAAACAAATTAACAGCTCGTCAATTATCCAAAAGAGGCGGTGCACTCAATTGCGAATTGAAAAAGGACCGCGTTTTGATTTCCGGAAAAGCAAAAACCTATTTAATTGGCGAACTTTTGCTTTAAGCGCGGGTTCCTTTTTATAAAAGATTGAAATGAAGTGAAAAAAGAGGACGGCTATTGGCAATAAATTTCACACTTCTTTAACATCAAATACCTGATTATGCGATCTTTTTGATTGTACTTTAGCTTTTCTAAAGTTATAATAGCATGGAAAAACAAAATGTAGTCGGGTGGTTCGAGATTTATGTGGATGATATGGCACGAGCCAAGTCGTTTTATGCCAAGGTATTTCAATATGGTGATTTTACGGATTTATCGGATGCGCAGTTAAAAATGTTCGCATTTCCTTCGGTAATGGATGCAGCATATACTACCGGCGCATTGGTTAAAGCCAAAGGCATGTCACCCGGAAAAGGCGGGACGGTGGTATATTTTCATAGTATTGATTGTGCCGTTGAAGAAGCTCGGGTGGCCGAAAATGGCGGAAAAGTTCTAAGGCCGAAAATGAGTATCGGCGAATATGGTTTTGTAAGTATTGTAGAAGATACAGAAGGAAATTTAATTGGTATTCATTCAAGAAGATAACAGATGAAATTTAAATTAGAAATCAAATGGGGCATCATTTTTATAGGGATGTCTTTGCTTTGGATGTTTTTTGAAAAAGCAATGGGCTGGCATAGTGTTCGTATTGAAGATCAAGCAATTTATACGAACTTATTTGCTATTCCCGCCATACTCGTTTATGTTTTGGCTTTTCAAGATAAAAGAAAGCGAGATGCAGGGCCAATGCAATGGAAACATGGTTTTTTCTTTGGGTTGGGAATGACGATTGTAATCACTTTGTTTAGTCCCTTATCACAATGGATAGTCAGCGAATTAATTTCGCCGGAGTATTTTCCCAATGTCATTAACTATGTAGTATCGCAGGGCGAAATGACCCAAGAAGCTGCCGAAGATTATTTCAGTTTGAGCAATTACATCGTTCAATCCACTGTTTTTGCTCTACTAATGGGCATTGTTACTTCAGCTATTGTAGCGCTTTTTATCAGAAAAAAAACACCCGAAATCCTGGGTTAAAGATAGCGATTACGCACCGCTTTAATTCTGAATACCAAGGCCGATAAAAGTGTAAAAAGTGCAACTCCACCTATAATCAAGGCCAATCTGGTCCAAGATTGTTCACGTTCAATATAGGCCTGAACGTAGAAATACATACTCCTTAACCATTCTAATGTGCCCAAGATCAAAGCAATTTGAAAGAGTTTTGGAATCCAAGGTTTTTTAATCAATAGCAAAAACGGAAATACCAAGGCAATAAGCATTAAAACAGGCTGACTGTCTCTGGAAAAATGAGCACCTAAAATCAGAAAGCTCAAAATAACGGGTAATAATCGAAGTATCATCATCGCTCAAAATTAATGTTTTTTCTAGACTTAAATACAAGTCATTAAACAGCAATTTTAAACATTTTTATTTCGTTTATCAAGAGAAAACATAATAGATTGGAATAAAAACGGAATATTTTCTTTGGGCTAATTTGTTTTTTGGGTCAATTGGATGATAAACACAGGCCAAAATTCAGATTATTCCTTATTTTAGCGATTAAAAAGATAAAATTTCAAAGTTATGAGAATCAGTTCTTTCTTTCTGTATTTATTCGTTTTTCCACTATTGTTAACTGCTCAAACGGCTGATAAAAGCGACTGGGAAGGTGGATATCCCGAAGCGTGCACTTCGATTACCGTAGGTAAAAAAGCAAGTTTCGATGGTTCGGTAATGACCTCTCACACCGACGATAGTCACCGTACACGGTCTTGGATGGACATAGTTCCACCAAAAAAGCACAAAGCCGGTGAAGTTTCTAAAATGTACAAACGCGAACAAGACAACAGTCGGAAAATGCCGGCCTATGCGCATATCGAAATTGGCAGTATTCCCCAAGTTAAAGAAACAAACGGCTTTATCAATACGGCTTATCCAAGTATGAATGATAAGCAATTGGCCATGGGCGAAAGTACTTTTGGTGGTCGCGATGAATTGCAAAGCGATGCAGGACTGATTGACTGTCAGCGACTTTGTTTGATTTTGCTCGAGCGTTGCGAAACGGCAAGAGAAGCCATTACGCTTTCGGGCGAATTATTAGAAAAATACGGATGGAACGATTATGGCGAATGTTTAACCATATCCGATCCCAAAGAAGTTTGGCATTTAGAAATTGTTGGCCCCGGAGCCGGAAAAGTGGGTGCTATTTGGGCTGCTCAGCGCGTTCCTGACGAACATATTTCGGTAAATGCAAACGCAAGTACGATTAAAGAAATTGATTTAGAAAACCCCGATTATTATATGGCTTCCAAAAACATTCTGGAAGTGGCTAAAGAAAAAGGGTATTGGAATCCTGCCAACGAACCTTTTCGCTTTAATTATGCTTTTGCTCCGGATAGCAGAACCTCCATCGCTTCACGTCGTAGAGAATGGCGTGTTTTTGACTTGGCAGCACCAAGTTTAGGCTTAGATCCGAATGCTTCTGATTATCCTTTTTCGGTAAAACCGGATACCTTGATGACTTTGGATAAAATCGTGAGCATTTTTAAAGATTATTATCAGGGAACTGAATTTGATATGAGAAAGACTTTGCTTGTGCCTGATGCCGATGGTAAAATGGTAAT
This sequence comes from Bacteroidales bacterium, assembly GCA_041592395.1. GTDB lineage: Bacteria > Bacteroidota > Bacteroidia > Bacteroidales > UBA12170 > UBA12170. The sequence goes on from JBFHQD010000144.1 coordinate 6,191, forward strand.
ATCGCCTTTGGCAAATCCGCATATGCCTTACGATGAGCTTATTTTGCATCGTATCAATGGTGGATGGGGAGCTTTGGGTGAAAGAACAATAGCACGTTGGTACACGATGTATGGAACCATTATTCAGAGTCGCGATTGGTTGCCCGATATGATTGGTGGTGTGGAATGGTTGGCCATGGACAATATTGCTACTTCCATTTATATTCCCGTATATGCCGGCACAGTTGATTTGCCTGAATCTTATAAAACGCCCGGTCGTGATGGATTTACGTATAAATCGTCGTGGTGGGCTTTTAACCGAATGAGTACTTTGGCTGCTCAACGTTGGGGCGATATGCACAAAGATGTAGATGCCGTATTTGTGCCCATGCAAAAGGAATTGTTCGATAATGCTCCTGCTTTTGAAAAAGAAGTGCTCGAACTTTACAAAAAGAACCCCAAGCTAGCGCAGGAAAAACTAACCGAATATACCTTGTTTTGGGGCAATAAAGTAGTGGACGAGGCCTGGCAATTAGGAAATGATTTGTGGACTAAATACGATGAGAAATTCTAAGGTTTTAGACTGATTTTTGGATCGAAATTGATTTTTTGAAAGAGAGCATATGCATTTATTTACTTATTTCTGGCAAACCATTACGCTAATTGGGGCTTTGGGCCTATTCCTCTATGGAATGAAATTAATGAGCGAAGCCTTACAAAAAGTAGCAGGAAGTAAAATGCGTCATATTTTGGGCGCTATGACAAACAATCGCTTTAAAGGCGCTTTTACGGGGCTTTTAGTCACCACAACAATCCAGTCTTCTTCGGCAACAACGGTTATGGTGGTAAGCTTTGTTAATGCCGGCCTATTAACATTAACCGGCGCTGTTTCGGTTATTATGGGCGCTAATATTGGAACAACAGTTACGGCCTGGATTATTTCGATCTTAGGATTTAAAGTAAGTCTTAGTTTTTTATCCTTACCTTTAATTGGATTGAGTTTTCCTTTGTTTTTTTCGAAAAACGGACTTCGAAAATCTTGGGGCGAATTCATTATTGGTTTTGCTATTTTATTTATCGGATTGCAGTTTTTAAAAGAGTCGGTACCTGACATCAGAAGCAATCCGGAAGCCTTGCATTTTCTGTCGGCTTATACCGACTTAGGCTATTTATCGGTCTTGCTTTTTGTACTTATCGGAACGCTATTAACCATCATTATTCAGTCTTCGAGTGCTACCATGGCATTGACCTTGGTATTGACTTACAATGGATTAATTCCTTTTGAATTGGCTGCGGCAATGGTTTTAGGTGAAAATATTGGAACTACAATTACCGCAAATTTGGCTGCAATCGTAGCCAATACTTCGGCCAAAAGAGCGGCTCGTGCACATTTTCTATTTAATGTATTCGGGGTGATTTGGATTTTAGCTTTGTTTCATCCTTTTTTACGAGGAATCGACTTTTTTATGGCGAAACGCCATGGCATATCCGTTTTATCGACCAATTTAAGTAGCGAGCAATTTGACATTGTAAAAAGTCTTTATCCTATAGCCTTGTCGTTATTTCACACCACGTTTAATATTATAAATACGGCACTTCTCATTGGTTTTGTTGGTTTTATTGCAAAAATTGCCACGAAATTAGTGAAGCAAAAAGAGGAAGAAGATGAGGAATTTCGTCTAAAATACATCAATACAGGCCTTTTATCCACTAGCGAAATAGCAACTGTTTTGGCACAGAAAGAAATTGCCGGTTTTGGCAAGCGCGTAGAGAAAATGTTTTGTTTTATTCCTCAGCTTTTCGAAGATCAAAAAGAAAAAAGATATGTTAAGCTTTTGGCCAGAGTAAAGAAATACGAAGAAATTACAGATAATTTGGAAGATGAAATTGCCGCGTATTTAACTAAAATGATGGAAGGTGAAATTAGCAACGACAGTTCTAAGAAAATTATGGCTATGCTTGCTATTATTGATAATTTGGAAAGTAATGCCGATGTTATTTATCAAATATCGCGTGTTATTGAGTTGAATCACCAAAGAAAAATTCGTATTCCGGAAGAACAAATCCAGTTATTAAAAGAGTTGTGGGCCTTGGTTAAAGCATCGTTTAAAGAGATGAATCGAAACTTAGAGAAAAGCTTGTGGACTGTAAATCCGGCCAAATCACTCGAAATCGAAAAGCAAATCAACCAAAAAAGAAACGAATTACGTATTAAACATTTCGAAGATTTAAAAGA
>JBFHQD010000145.1:0-8372 GCA_041592395.1 Bacteroidales bacterium
CAATTCGTGCGACATGGTCGCTAAAAAAACGGATTTCAGTCGCTCTGATTCTTCCGCAGCTTCTTTTGCCACAATCAATTCTGAATTTGTTTTGGCCAAATTGGCTGTTCTTTTATCTACTTCGGCTTCTAGCTTTAAATTATTCTCTATCGTTTTTTGCTGTTCTTCATTTACGACCAATTGAGAATAATAAAATTGCCGGTTAAGCAACTCATAAAAATAAGCAGAGGCCATGCCCATAATATTTGCTGAAATCAAGAAAAACAAGCTCGCGACCAACACTTCTGAGCTAACCTTTATTTCAATAGCAACAAAAAAATAACCCAACAATAGCAAGGCCCCAACAATACTTGCCGATTGAAAACGCAATTTAAGAAAATCGTAATTGAAGAAAAAAACGAGCGTTAATCCGGCATAATAAAGCACACTAACCTCAGGACCACCCAAATATAGCATGTAAATAATGGCAGAGCCACCCACTAAAACACTTAATGAGGTGAGTAACTGCAATTCTTTTAATTGATGAGCTAAATATGTATAGGCGAGCAAAAGAATAACTGAGGGAAATACAAAATAAAACCGAACCTTAAAAAAAACAGCAGATAATTCAGGAAATAAAAAATGGTCGAGCAAGGCAAAAATACCATATATAGGCAATGCAATCAGCATAGCAATACGGAGGTGATTAACCGTGCTTTTTCTATAGTAAGTTAAATAATCCTGCTCCATTTTTTTATCTTTAAAGGATAAATTAAATGATTTTAATAAAGCTCTGGATTTGGTTCGAATTTCCACAATCGGTTTGTGTTAATACATTTCTACACGTAAAAGTACAAAAAAACAAACTAATAATCTAATTGTTAATTAATTAGTTGTAAATAATTTATTTATCAATCATTTTAGGGCGCTCAAAAATCAAATTCCTTTTTTGCTGATCAAAACGAGAAAATCCTCTGGTAAATTTAGCTTCAGAAGAAATGCTTTGTTTTTTAACTGAACTCGATTTTACTATGCCTGTAATTTCTTGCAAGGCAGTGGCAAGTAAAGGTTCTGTTGGATCACCAAGAGGAATACCACTTTGCACGTCGTCGTACACTCTAATATCAGGAGCAAATCCATTTTTAAAATCGGTTACGCCGTTGGCATTCGCATAGCGCAATACAATAGGTTGCAATCCCCAATTATCAAAATCGGCATAATAATTTGCATCCGTATAGATATCTTCCGGTTTAAGCGTGATGCTTCCCGTGTATTTTCCATAAGTTGTATCCCCAATTAAAACAACATCCATATAGGCATCTAAACCTGTAATGGTTAACTCTGAAGCCGAAGCAGAACCATTGCCGGTTAATATATAGACTTTAGACAAATCCATATTAACAGGAACTGTTGGGTCGAAATTCATTCGGATTTGACTATAAACATTGTTGGTTTGCCAATAATTTTGATAAAAGGCATTCCATTGCAAGGTCACCAAAACATCTTCAGCATCGACAGTAGATTGAGGCGCAATTAAACTGCATAAATGTTGAGCTGCCGACATATAACCTCCCGGATTGTAACGAATATCCAAAACTAAATCGGTAATTCCTTGACTTTTAAAATCTTGAAACGCAACATCTAAACGATCGTTATAATCACTAATATACTGTGTATAAAACAAATAGCCAATTTTATGTCCTCCTTCTTCTATTATGCTCGTTTTTAAAACCGGATCAAGATTTAATAAAAGTGAAGTCATGTTTACTGTGCTTCCCTCCGTAATAACATTATTATTAGACACCCCTAAAGTTACAGAAATAGTCGATCCATAGAGCAAATCCAAATAGGTATCCAGTGTAATATCGGCACCGCCCAATCGGTAGAGCATATCACCACGTTTAATGCCCGCTTTATCAGCAGGAGAATCAGGATAGACATATTCGACATAAGCGATTATGGAAGTTCGGTTTGAATCGCGCCAGTAAAAAGCCAACGAATATCCAAATGAAGTTTCTACCCCTTGAAAACTAGCTTCTAAAGCCGCAATATCATCGGTAATAAACGACCATTTATCTTCTTCATAAAGCAATTTATCGAAATAGGCTTTTGAATCAAATTCGTATTTTGTATCAATATTAGGCAGATATTGTTCCCATAAATAAGCATCTTCCATGCTTGCCTTAATAAACTCATTCACTTTTTGTGTAAGTTCAGGAGCCTCTTCATTAACAGGAGTAACTGTTTCCTTTTTACATCCTTGCAAAAGTATGGTCAAAAATAAGAAGAGAAGGGCAATTTTGAGTGACGTGTTTAAAAATCTTGTTTTCATAAGTGTTTTTCAATTATAACTCAAAAATAAATAAATTATTACAAGCTATTTAAATCGATTACAAATAAAAATAATTAGACTGCCGTTTCTAGCCCTTCAAGAACACAAACAAAAGGGTCTATTGAAATCATTATTTTTAAAATGTTTAACAAATGCCCCATTGAAAGATGATTAACTTTGCTTTTTAATTATATGTCAATACAATAGCACTGTATTTAACCTCTCATTTTTAAAAATTTAATTCTTAACCCGAGTATGATGAAAAAATTAGTTTTAATCACTTTAACCTTAATCGCTGTTTTTAGCAGCGGTCTAAAAGCACAAGACAGCAACGATCTAATTAAGCAAATTATGAATGCTGCTAATGTTACTGAAAATCAAGCTACAGGAGGAGCCGGAGCATTATTTGGATTGGCCAAAGAAAAATTATCCGTTGAAGACTTTAATAAAGTAGCTGATGTTGTACCCAATATGAGTGGATTGCTTGCAGCTGTTCCTGCACTGGGCGCTAAAAAATCAAAATTTGGCGCCATGGCTGTCAAACTTTCGGGCAATGCTAAAGTGTTGGCTATTTTCGAAAAACTGGGAATTAGCAAAACCAAAGTCGCTTTATTTACACCTGTTCTTGTAAACTACGTCGAAAATAAAGGCGGCAAAGCCCTTGGCGATTTATTGGCAAATGCCATTAAATAGCTTTTATTTAAAGACTAGAAGTCAAAAACGATACAGAATAAATACCTGTGCCTATGATTGTTAAAAACAGAGAACGCAAGTATTTTAAGTTTATTTTTTAATGTCTGATTCGTAATATAATTTTCTAAAAATCGAAAAAGAGATTGTAAAAAAGCTATTTTTGTGTACAATTCAAGTTGATAAGCTAGAATTGTACACAAAACATGAACAAACCAAAACCCATCAACCCTACACTTGATCCAAGTTAAAGTGTTAAAAACGACTACTGATGAATAAAACAAGCAAAAGGATTTTAACTGTTGTTATTGTGCTATTTTTAGCCGGCGTAATTGCCTATCCTAAAATCAAACCCTTTTTGGCAAACTCTTTTTCAAAGACGGATACCAAGATGATCAAAAACACCGCTTCGAATAAATTCCTTAATGTTAGCGGATATTTGGTTGAGCCACAAGCTTTAAGCGAATACGTGAGAGCTACCGGAACCTTGCGCCCCGACGAAGAAGTGGATTTATCGTTCGAAACTTCCGGCAAGATTATCAGCATTAAATTTACGGAAGGAACACGCGTAAAAAAAGGCGAACTCTTGGCTAAGATTAACGACAAACCTTTGCAAGCGCAATTACAAAAACTGGTTGCTCAAAAAAAACTCAGCGAATCAAAAGAATTTCGTCAGCGCACTTTACTCGATAAAGATGCGATTAGTCAGGAGAGCTATGATCAGATTGTTACCGAATTACAAACTATGGAAGCCGATATAAATTTAGTCAAAGCGCGCATTTCAGAAACAGAACTTCGGGCTCCTTTTGATGGCATTATCGGATTGCGCTATTTAAGCGAGGGCGCTTATGCAACGCCATCAACAAAAATCGCAAAGCTTATCAAAATAAGCCCTTTGAAAATCGAGTTTTCTATTCCGGAAAGGTATGCATCAGAAATTAAAATTGGTTATCCTGTTACCTTTCAAATTGATGGAAGCAATAAAGATTATAAAGCAGCGGTATATGCTGTAGATCCTAAAATTAATATCGATACCAGAACCATTGTGCTGCGCGCGCTATATCCCAATACTTACGAAGAGCTTAAATCAGGCCGATATGCTTCCATCACCTTACAAATGTCGCATGTCGAAAATGCCATTGCAATTCCAAGCGAAGCCCTAATCCCCGAAATGGAAGGAGAGAAAGTTTTTCTATACAAATCAGGAAAAGCAAGCTCCGTAAAAGTAGATATTGGACTTCGAACAGAATCGCAGATACAAATTACCCAAGGGCTTCAGTTTGGCGATACTTTATTGATAACCGGTATTTTGCAACTAAGAGAAGAGTTGCCCATCGTTCTTGATACTTTATTGAACACTAAATAGAGAAGCTATGAGTCTTGCATCAGTAAGTATAAACAGGCCTGTTCTTGCCTCGGTAATGTCGATTGCCATTTTGATTTTCGGATTTGTGGGATTGACTTTCTTGGGTGTTCGTGAATTTCCAAGTGTCGATCCGGCCATTGTATCGGTAAGCACATCGTATCCGGGCGCAAATTCAGATGTTATCGAAACTCAAATTACCGAGCCACTGGAACAATCTATCAATGGTATTCCCGGAGTACGCTCCTTAACAAGCTCTAGTAGTCAAGGAAGCAGCAGAATTACCGTCGAGTTTGAATTGTCGGTAGATATGGAAACCGCTGCAAACGACGTTAGAGACAAAGTTTCTCAAGCACAGCGAAGATTACCAAAGGATTGCGATCCTCCCACCGTATCCAAAGCCGATGCGGATGCCAGTCCTATCATGTTTATTACCATTGAAAGTGATAAAAGATCCTTGCTCGAAATATCAGAAATAGCAGAGCTTACTTTTAAAGAGCAGCTGCAAACCATTTCTGGTGTGAGTTCGGTTATGATTTGGGGACAAAAAAGATATGCCATGCGCCTATGGCTCGATCCCATCAAACTTGCAGGCTATAAGCTTACACCTTTGGATGTTCGGAATGCGATAAACCGCGAAAATGTAGAATTACCTTCCGGATCGATAGAAGGAAACAATACCGAATTAACCATCCGTACTTTAGGATTGATGACAACGCCTAAAGAATTTAACGATTTAATCATCAAACAATCAGGCGATCAAATCGTACGCTTTAAAGATATTGGCCGAGCCGAACTCGGACCGGAAGATCTTCGTGGAATTCTTAAGCGCGATGGTGTTCCTATGGTTGGCAATGCCATAGTTCCCCAACCCGGTTCCAATCAAATTGATATTGTAGATGAAGTTTACAAACGCTTAGAGTACATCAAAAAAGATTTGCCCGAAGATGTTAAAGTAAAGATCGGATTTGATAATACAAAATACATTCGATCCTCCATTACAGAGGTAAAAAACACGATCTATTTGGCTTTCTTTCTTGTTGTTATTATCATTTATTTCTTTTTAAGAAGTTGGCGCGCAACCCTAATTCCGATTCTGGTTATCCCCATTTCTTTAATTGGAGCCTTCTTTATTATGTACTTGGCCGGATTCACCATTAACGTTTTATCGCTTTTGGCTATTGTACTTGCTATTGGTATTGTAGTTGATGATGCCATTGTAGTCATGGAAAATATTTACGTAAAAGTAGAAGAAGGGATGAAACCCATTGAAGCCGCTTTAAAAGGATCGAAAGAAATCTATTTTGCTGTAATTTCCACAACCATTACCCTTGTATCCGTATTTTTTCCCATTGTTTTTTTAGAAGGATTAACGGGTCGTCTTTTCCGTGAGTTTAGTATAGTAATGGCCGGAACCGTAATTATTTCTTCATTTCTTGCGCTTTCGCTTACGCCGATGCTCTCTTCGAAAATGCTAAAGAAATCATCGAAACACAGTTGGTTTTTCCGAAAAACAGAGCCCTTCTTCCTTAAGCTTAACACAGCTTACAAAAGAAGTCTGGATTCGTTTTTACTTAATCGACGAACTGCCGTTGTTATTGTTGTAGTTGCATTTGGGCTCATCTTTCTGCTGTGGAAATTGATACCCGCAGAAATGGCTCCGCTCGAAGATCGTTCGCAGATATCGATCAATACCTCTGCTTTTCAGGGGGCTACGTATGAATTTATGCGCGATTATACCGATGATATTGCAAATACCGTTGAAGAAATAGTTCCTGATCGCGAAGGTTTAATCACCATAATTAGAGGTGGAGGATCGGGGAGTATTCGTTTAATGCTGAGAGATCCTGACCAAAGAACACAATCGCAACAAGAAATTGCGGATGAATTGTCGGCTGCATTGCGCACGAAAACAAAAGCAAGATCTTTTGTTTCGCAACAATCTACTTTTGGAGGACGACGTTCAGGAAGACCAATTCAATACGTTCTTCAGGCTACTTCTATCGATAAATTAAGAGAGATCATCCCTCGTTTTATGGAAAAAGTGGATGCAAATCCGGTCTTCGAACAAGCAGACGTCAATCTTAAATTCACTAAACCCGAATTGCGCATTCATATCAACCGCGAAAAAGCAACATCCTTAGGTGTTTCCACTCAAAATATCGGACAAACACTTCAGTTGGCCTTGAGTGGTCAGCGCTTTGGTTATTTCTTTATGAATGGCAAACAATATCAGATTTTAGGCGATCTTGCAAGAAGTGATCGCAATAAACCGCTCGATCTTCAATCCTTGTACGTTAGAAACAATGAGGGAGAAATGATTCAATTTGATAACCTCATCACTTTATCAGAAGAAACTGCTCCTCCCCAGCTCTATCGTTATAATCGATTTGTGGCAGCAACGGTATCTGCCGGTTTAACCAAAGGAAAAACGATTAGTGAAGGTCTTGCCGAAATGGATAAAATCGCAAAAGAAGTGCTCGACGATACATACAGAACAGCTCTATCAGGCGATTCAAAAGATTTTCAAGAAAGCTCATCGAGTTTAATGTTTGCGTTTATCCTTGCTTTGATTTTAATTTTCCTTGTATTGGCGGCTCAATTCGAAAGTTTTAAATCGCCACTGGTTGTAATGATGACGGTTCCACTTGCCCTTTTAGGCGCCTTGGTTTTTATGTGGTATTTCAATATTACGATGAATATTTTCAGTCAGATTGGTATTATTATGCTCATTGGCTTGGTATCTAAAAATGGTATTCTTATCGTCGAATTTGCCGACCAACGCAAACTTGCCGGTTTATCAAAATTAGAAGCCATTAAATCTTCGGCGGCTGCGCGTTTTAGACCTATTTTAATGACCAGCATGGCCACCGTTTTAGGAATTGCACCATTAGCCTTAGGTTTTGGCGAAGGCGCTCAAAGTCGTGTGGCTATGGGAACGACCGTTATTGGGGGTGTATTATTATCCACTTTCCTTACGCTTTATGTTGTTCCTGCCATTTATACCTATATCTCAAACGAAACAAAAACGTCTGAAAATGAAAATTAGATTCTTAAGTTTCCTTCTGCTTCTTTCTTTTACGACTGTAGAAGCACAAAGCGTTATCGGACTAAACGACTGTATAGCACTGGGTTTGGAAAGAAATTTCGCTATACGAGTAGCTAAAAATTACGAAAGCATTTCGGCGAATAATTTTACAAAAGGCAATGCCGGCTATCTTCCTACAGTTGACTTAAGTAGCCGATATGGAGGCACTTTAAACAATACGATTCAAAATCTTGCGGATGGAAGTCAAAACACAACGTCAGGAGTGCATAATACCACGGCCTATGCCGCAATTGGTTTAGACTTGACCATTTTTGATGGATTTAGTGTACAAACAACCTACAAGAAATTGGATGAACTCAATCAACTTGGGGCTTTAAACACGCAGATGGAAGTGGAAAATCTGATAGCGGATATCGTAGTCGGTTATTATGATTATATTCAGCAAGTACAAACATTAAAAAACATAAAATATGCGGTTTCATTATCCAGAGAAAGACTACGGATAGACGAAGAGCGCTATCTCTTAGGCTCAAATTCGAAGCTTCAGGTTTTGCAATCACGCGTTTATTTAAACGCGGATAGTTCTTCGCTTTCGAGGCAATTCGAAACCGTAAAAGCGGCTCAAATTAAATTAAATACTTTAATGGCAGCCGAAAATCTAGACGCCGTTTTTCAGTCACAAGATACTTCCATTCAAGTAAACGCAGCCCTGCTCTATGAGCAACTTCTTCAACAAACACTCCAAAAAAACACCAGCTTATTGATTGCTTCGAAAAATAAAAGCATTTCGGCCTACGATAAAAAACTCATCGAATCGCGCGCCTATCCTTATCTGAATTTTTCAACGGGGTATTCTTATAGCAGAAACGATTATTCTACCGGTACTTATAATAATCAAAGTACCAATGGCATGAATTACGGTTTAAATCTGGGCATCACTATTTATGATGGAAATAATC
>JBFHQD010000146.1:0-8108 GCA_041592395.1 Bacteroidales bacterium
AGTTTATATAATATTGAATATTAAATTGCTTAGGGTTGGGAAACGTGAAGCGCAGTGCGAAATTGTGTTGAAAAAATGGTAATTTTGCGTTTAGCACACAAAATAAGTTTTTGTTAAACCAAAGCATGGATAATAAAAAAATAAAAAGATGAAAAGAAAAATAGTAGCAGTTCTGTTTATGAGTGTTTTCTTAATGCCTCTATTTGCGCAATCGCTCGACGACGCAGTTAAGCAAATGAAATCAGCAATTGCAACAGGTAATTATTCTACTTTATCCAATTTGTTTTCGGATTCGGTAGATTTGACCATACGCGATACCGATGGAATATACAGTAAAACACAGGCAAAAGGTGTACTTAAGAGCTTTTTTGAAAATGAAAAACCAAAGTCTTTTCAAGTAAAGCATCAAGGTTCTTCTAACGACGGAACCATTTATGCCATTGGTTCCTTTGTTTCTGTAAACAGATCTTATCGGGTGTATGCTCTTTTTAAAGAACAGCAAGGAAATACAAAAATTGTGCAATTTCAGATCGAAGAAGAGCTCTAATGAAGATTGAAGAAATTATAAAAGAAGCCTTAAAAGAAGATATTCGAGAGGGTGATCATACTTCCTTATCCACAATACCTGCCAAAAGTAATGGTAAAGCGCAATTGTTGGTTAAAGAAAACGGAATAATAGCCGGAGTAGAAATCGCCAAGCTTGTTTTTCGCGAGCTGGATCCTACATTAAAGTTTAACCAATTGATTGAAGATGGATCAAAAGTCAAAGTAGGGGATATTGTCTTTGAAATTGAAGGATCTTCGGTTTCCATACTTACGGGTGAAAGGTTGGCTTTGAATTTTATGCAACGCATGAGTGGGATTGCAAGCATAACATCGGTTTATGCTGAGAAGATTAAAGGACTGAAAACAAAATTATTAGATACGCGTAAAACCACACCGCTTTTGCGTGAACTCGAGAAGAGGGCCGTAAAAATGGGTGGCGGCGAGAATCACCGAATGGGTTTATACGATATGATTATGATAAAGGATAATCATGTCGATTTTGCCGGAGGAATTGAGCAAGCGATTGATGCTTGTCAAGCTTACCTCAAGAAAAATAAATTGGATTTAAACATTGAAATTGAAGTTAGAAATTTGGAAGAGCTTGAGCGTGTTCTTGCCAAAGGAGGCGTAAATCGGATTATGTTGGATAATTTTAGCGTTGAAGCGATGAAGAAAGCGGTGGATATAATTAATGGCAGATACGAAACGGAGGCTTCGGGCGGAATCAATTTAGATACAATAAGAAGTTATGCCGAAACAGGCGTCGATTTTGTTTCTGTAGGGGCATTAACACATCATATCAAAAGCTTGGATTTAAGTTTAAAAGCCGTTTAATGATAAAAAGTGACCTGTTTGAAGAGCTTTATAATAAAGCCAATAAATTTGTGCATAACGTTACCTTGCCGGGATTTGACGGAATGCCCATGTCACGTGTTTTTACGTTCTTTTATAAGGGCATAGTCAATGGCGCCATTACTACGCGCTCCTCTGCGATTAGTTTTAATTTATTTGTAGCCATTTTTCCGTCTTTAATATTTTTGTTTACCTTAATTCCGTTTATTCCGATTGAAAATTTTCAGGAAACGCTTTTAGGTTTATTAAAGGAAATAATCCCTGAAACGGCTTGGTCGAGTGTGAATGAGACGCTGCTCGATATTGTGTTGCGGCCGCATGGAAGTTGGCTTTCAATCGGTTTTGTTTTGGCTTTATTCTTTTCTACAAATGGCATCAATTCGATGATAGAGGCTTTTAATGCCTCTTACCATTCTATGGAAACACGAGGAATTCTTTCGCAACGTTGGGTCGCTTTTGTGCTTATCTTAGTTTTAGCTTTTATGTTAATTATCGCCATCACTTTTATCGTAATGGGATCGGCTTTATTGCAATATTTAAAAGGCGAAGGCTTTTTACAAGATCGGTTTATATATTTTTTATTAGATTCGCTCCGTTGGTTTGTTTTGGTGGCATTGACATATTTTGGGATTTCCATTATTTATTATTGGGCTCCGGCAAAAAAACGTCCCTTTAAGTTTTTCTCTGCCGGTTCAAGTGCGACTACCTTTTTTATTATGCTTACCAATATCGGTTTTAATTATTATGCAAACAATCTGGCTACTTATAATGCCTTATATGGTTCTATCGGAACTTTGCTGCTGATTTTATTGTGGATCTATTTTAATTCTACAATTTTACTTATCGGATTTGAACTAAACGTTAGTATTTTGAACGCTAAGATTACGGATTAAACTTTTAAATACACGTTTCTGTTTAGGCTTGATAAATCCGAATACCAATAATTTCGTTTTCAATAGAGACTTGTTTTCCTACAATTTAGTAGTGAAAAGTTGCGCGAATTTATTCAATAGTATTATTTTGGATCCCATCAAACGAGAATATAGCCCTCTCTTCAAAAGCGATTATTGATACGGATGATTTATACTTTCAGTTACGATGCTTGCTTTATTGTTTTTTATGCGAATGGCGTTTGTCGATCATGGGAAATAAAAAAGCCATTCGTCAGAGGACGAATGGCTTCCAAATTATCAGAATTGAGACTTTTATTTAACAATTGAAAGGAATTCTGCATTGTCGAAATAACGGATAAATTCTCTGTCATTCAATGCAACACCTTTTAATTTAGCATTGATTTCTATTGCTTTTTTCAAGTGTGCGAATACATCAGCATCGTTACCTGTTCTAGCACCTACAACAGCCAACAAATAGTTGGTTTTGCAAGTTTGAACAGCACAACTTAAATTGGCTTTAGCTGGCTCATATTTTTCTAACATTAATTGAGCAAGACCAACGTTTACATCACATTTTCTTGAACCGAATAATTCAAGTGCTTTGTCGTATTCTCCAAATTGGATAGCAACAACACCTAGGTTATAATTTTCGTTAGCGCCTAAGTTTTTAGCATTAGTGAAGTATTGTTTAGCTTTATTCCAATCGCCTTGTTTAGCATAAATAACACCCATATCATTCAATACGGTAGGATTATTAGGAGCAAGCGTATTTGCTTTTTCTAATAAAGTTAAGGCATTGCCTAAGTTACCATTATTAATTTCTGAAGAGGCATAATTAGCTTGAGCTTCAAAACTATTTGGGAATAAAGTAGCGGCTGTTTTGTAGATATTAGCTTGAGCAGCTTTATCATTAGTTAAAGTAGCAGCGTACAATAATTCTTGAATTGTTAAAGCATTAGGATTAGTAACTGCAAGTGCAGAAATTTCTTCAGCTGAACGCTTAGGCTCAGAAGAATAAACAGCGATTTCGGCTCTACGTAATGGAGAAAGTATTTTTTCCAATTCAGGATACATCAAAATCATGTTTCTGATTTCTTCTTCTTTTTTAGAAGGAGCAGCAGATTTGATCACATTTAAGATCGTGCTCTTAGCCGCAATATTTGAAGATTCTAAGGCTACCATAAATCCATCCCAATCAGGACCGTTTCCGGTAACATTGAAAGTAACACCACTGCAATCTTTCATTTTGATTTTCGAATCTTTGGCTTTGATTAAACCTTGCAATTCAGTGTGGATATATTTGTCACCAACTTTTGCGCGATTTTCAGAAAGTCTTGCGTTGAATGTTTCTTCACCTTCAGGAGAAGCGTAAGCATTCACATTGATTTCTTTGATTTCCCAACCAAGAGCTAAGAATTTATTAACAGCTTCGCGAGCGGCAGCAGCTTCTTCTGTATTATTTAAACCCGTACGTTTATTGTAAGTATATAAGTTTTTAGGAAAATATATTTTTGCAGATTCCTTAACAATATTTACAACTTTGTATCCAGCATCAGCAAGCAATACTTCTTCGTTTCCACCTGCGAAATCTTCTGTATGGATAATACCATCAGCTAATTTAATCTCAGCTAAACCTAAGTTTTTAAAATCAGCAGTAACATTATCTTTAGGAGTGAAAATAACAGGAGTAACAGTAACTACTGAGCTTGCCATTTCAGGAAGGAAGTCAAATTCGCCTTTAAAAGTATAAGTTCCACCGGTTTGATAAGGTACTTTGGTGCCTTTGGCAGCAACTTTTTCGCCAATAAATACGTGGGAAGCTAGAGGCATTTCTTGATCACCATATTTCAAAACAGGAGCTACTTTAACAGCGGCAAACTGTCCGAAATAATTAGCAGGGAAAGTTACACTAACTTCGTATGGTACTTTGTTTCCTTTTTCTTGTAAAACGGCAGGAGTTACTTTATAAGAAACTGTTTCGTGGTTACGAATCATTTTGCTTGCACCTGATCCTCCAAGGAATCCGATAGCTGATGGGCCAACAAATTTATAAGTTAAACCAACAGAAGCATAGCGCATAGCATCTTTCTTATAGTAAGATTCCTCTAAATTCCAATCATTAGCACGAGCACCTTCTAAATTATCTGTTGAGGAATAATGTAAACTTCCTTCAAGAGTAACATCAAGGTTTTCAGTAATGGCATATTTAAATCCTACACCTGCAGGAAATACCATAGCTGTTCCATCATAATCACCGGTTGGAGTGGATGAATTGCCAGGCTTAGGAACAACTGAGTTTCCATTGTACATCATAAAACCTAAACCTCCAAAACCATAGAAATTAAATCTATCATTATTTCCTTTGCTTATCAGGTTAGTAAAATCTAATGTAAGTTGCCCACTAAAATCGGTAAATCCACCATCGTAAGATAAATGCTCTAACGAAGATTTAGCTTTTGCACTTGTCATATTTAAGCGTGTACCGAATATTGGAGAGAATTGATATCCAACATTAAGTCCAAAGCCAAAACTAGGATCTAAAAGTAAATCTTTTTTCGCAGCAATATCGCCATGTAAGGTGTTGATACCTAAATTACCGTTCACATATAAATAAGGTTGAAAGGTAGCCGATTTATTTGTTACTTGCTCATCAGTTTGTGCTGATGCAGTACTGACGCTTAATGCAAATACAAGCGTAAAAAGCGTTAAAATAATTTTGTGAAAGTTTCTCATAATTCTGATTTTTTATTGAATTCGAATTGTTTTTATAATAACATGTAAAAGTAAAAACTATTTTGTATTTAAAAAAATATTTATGTGATAAACATAAAGATAATTTGGTGTAAATATAATTAATTATTAGTTGTCTTGCAAAAAAAACGTAAAATATTAATTTATAAGCTTTTGATGCATATCCCACAATAAAATTCCTGCCGAAATAGAGATATTAAACGAATGTTTTGTGCCGTATTGAGGAATTTCTATGCATCCGTTTGACAGGTCGATAGCTTTTTGTTGAACGCCTTTTACTTCATTGCCGAAAATAAAAGCGCATTTTTTTGCGAAATCCGGTTTAAATTCGCCCAGTTTAAAACTTCCTTCTGCTTGTTCAACGGCATAAACCAAGTATCCTTCTCTTTGAAGCTCCAGAATAGCCTCTGTAGTCTCTTTAAAATATTTCCAAGGAACAGATTCGGTGGCACCAAGCGCTGTTTTTTGAATTTCTCTGTGAGGCGGTTGAGCAGTTAGTCCGCATAAATATACAGCTTCCAGTCGGAAACAATCGCTTGTTCTAAAAACAGAACCTATATTGCTTAAACTGCGAATATTATCTAAAATAACGATAAAGGGTGTTTTTTCTGCTGCTTTGTATTCCGGAATACTGATTCGGTTTAATTCTGAATTTTTTAGCTTTTTCATCCAATTGAATAGAACAATTTTATTCGATATCTGAAAAGTGTTTCATAAATTGAACGCGCTCGTAAGCGCCTGAATCATCTTTGCTTACGCTTAGCATACCGCGAAAAGATTCAAGATCGGCAAATCCTTTTTCATTCATCCAATTTGTTAACGTTTCGAGCATTTCTGAAATCCTTTCAAAGCCTTCTTTATACAAGACAGAAGCAATTTGTACCGTTTGTGCTCCTGCTAGCAATTGCTTGATTACAGCTTCGCCATTATGAACTCCTGTTGAAGCCGAAAGTTCGCATCGAACACGATTCGAAAGCAAGGCTATCCAACGTAACGAAATTCCTAAATCGGCACCTTGACTAAATACAAAAGAAGGCTTAACTGTTAATTTATTCAGATCGATATCAGGGGAGAAAAAGCGATTGAAAAGTGTTAATGATTTAATGCCTGTCCAGCTTAATTTCTCTAAAGTGTTAGCTAAACTTGAAAAATGGTAAGACAATTTAACCGAAATAGGCAAGTTGGATTCTGCTTTTACTTTATTTATAATGTCAAAATAAACCTGTTCGTTTTGAGCGCTGCTACGGTTGATATCCGAAGGCAAAACAAAAATATTCAGTTCCAATCCGTCGGCTCCGGCAGCTTCTATCGATTTTGCAAAGGATGTCCATTCGCTCGCCGAGTTGCAATTGATACTGGCAATAATTGGAATATCAACAGTTTTTTTAGCGCTTTTTATTAAATCTAAATATTGACCAACGCTATTTTGCTTGGTGTAATTTCGGATATAATCTTCTGCTTCAGGATATAAATTCGCCGAGCTGTCTTGCTTTAAAGTATGACTGACTTCATGTAAAATTTGCTCTTCAAAAAGCGATTTTAAAATGATGGCGCCTGCACCTAGTTTTGCAAATTTTTCAATGTTTTCTAATGAATTAGTAAGTCCGGAACTTCCAATAATAAGCGGGTTTTTTAAATCTAAACCCATATATTTTGTAGCTAGATTAACCATTTTTCGATATTTTTTATTGATTAATTATCCCACAAAAGTAGTCGATACATTTTAAATTTCCTATTTCTAGAAAGAGATATATATTTTTGAATGACTTCTTGTTTGTGCGCGTTTTTTAGCAGATTATTTTTTGTTAAATCTATAAGTATTCAAACGTTTTTACATTAAAAAGCATTAATTTTACCGACTTATTTGTAACAAATAAGAAACATGGCTCATACTAAATTTATCTTCGTTACCGGAGGTGTTACTTCCTCTTTAGGAAAAGGGATTATTTCAGCATCATTAGCAAAATTATTACAATCGCGCGGTTTTAAGGTGACTATTCAAAAATTCGATCCTTATATTAATATCGATCCGGGTACTTTGAATCCCTATGAACATGGCGAGTGCTACGTCACAGAAGATGGGGCGGAAACCGATTTAGATTTAGGCCATTACGAGCGCTTTTCGAATGAACCTACTTCGCAAGCCAATAATATTACTACGGGTCGTATTTATTTGTCGGTGATCGAAAAAGAGCGAAAAGGGGAATATTTGGGCTCTACCGTGCAGGTAATTCCTCATATTACTGATGAGATTAAAAGAAGTGTTAAAGAACTTGCAAAGCGAGCAGAATACGATTTTGTGATTACCGAAATTGGCGGTACCGTTGGCGATATTGAGTCGTTGCCCTATATTGAATCGGTGCGTCAAATGAAATGGGAAATGGGAAAAGATGTATTGGTTATCCATTTAACCTTGGTTCCTTATTTATCGGCGGCAGGCGAATTAAAAACCAAACCTACGCAGCATTCGGTTAAAATGTTGCTCGAGCAAGGTGTTCAGCCCGATATTATTGTTGCCAGAACTGAACATCCTTTACAAAGTCACTTGCGTGAAAAAATTGCTCGTTTTTGTAATGTCGCGCCAAGCAGCGTCATCGAATCTATCGATGCAGAAAGTATTTACGATGTCCCTATTTTGATGCGCCAAGAAAAATTGGATACTGAAGTGCTTAAATTGGTAAATGTTCCTGTTGAAAATGATTTGGATATTTTGGATTGGGAAAATTTCTTGGAAAAATTAAAAAATCCAAAATCGGAAGTAGAAATCGCTTTGGTTGGAAAATATGTGGAGCTTAAAGACGCCTATAAATCCATACTCGAATCTTTTGTTCATGCCGGAGCGAGCAACGAAGTCAAGGTAAATATTCGTTTGGTTCATTCGGAGCTAATAGAAAAAGAAGGGGCTGCTAAATTATTAAAAGCCGTCGATGGAATTTTGGTTGCTCCCGGTTTTGGTGAGCGCGGTATAGAAGGAAAGATTAGTGCCGTTACATTTGCTCGTGAAAATAAAATCCCATTTTTAGGAATTTGTTTAGGTATGCAATGTGCCGTTATTGAATTTGCACG
>JBFHQD010000147.1:0-7934 GCA_041592395.1 Bacteroidales bacterium
AATAAATGCACCATACCGGTTTTATTAGGCCTACCTTTGCGTATTCTATTCATTAACAAAAGCAGTATGAAGTACGTGCTATTGTATACAGTCCTATTCTTACTCACCCTAGGAAATAGTTCAGCACAATCATTAGACAGAGGAATTGGCTTATTAGACTTAACGATCCAAAACGGCGAAGACAATGATGGTCAGCTTTTTTCAGCCGAACATATACTCAAGGTTACCGGTCTCCCCTATACCATTACGAATCAGCCCTTAGAAGCGATGAAATATGCCATGGTTTTTTGTTCTTCCTATCTCGATTCACAAACGCTGACTGATGAAGAGAAAACCAGTCTCCGTAATTATGTGTCTTTAGGAGGAATACTCATAGCACCAAGAGTAATTGATGATGAGCTTAATGCGCTTTTTGGTATATCCGGAAGTACAGAATCGAACTCAAATTATTCGCTTACCTGGAACAATACGCTTTCAACTTCCTTATTTCGATGGATTAATGAACCGGAAGAATGGACAATTTCATTGGGTCGCGAAGGTGCCGGTGCAATGTACAAAACAAACTCATATGCTCTAAGTACGGCCACTGAACTAGCTAAATTCGACAATGGTTTGGTAGCAGTTGCTCAAAATCAATATGGTAGTGGCTATGCTTATACTTTTGGCTTTACTTGGAAAGAAGTGATATTGAGAAGTTTGATAAACAGAGATATAGAAGCCCAACGCATCAGTTCCAATGGATTTGAACCCAGTATGGATGTGATTATGCTAATGATGAGATCCATTTTTATCGAACATATTCCCTTTGCCCTATGGAAACATACCAGTCCTAATAATTCTACTTCTACTTTAATGATAACGCATGATGTGGACGGGACTAGCGGCATGGATACGATGAACGTTTTTTCAGAATCCGAAAAAAATAGAGGGATTACAGCGACTTACAATATCACCGTAAGGTATATTTCAGACGCTTTAGAGTCTGCTTTTTATATTGGCAAACAAACTCAAATTCAAAAGCTTATCAACGACGGCCATGTTATTGGTTCTCATTCAGTTGGTCATTTTCCTGATTTTTGGGATGATGCTATCTTTCCTATGGGAAGCCCGGGAAATACAAAAGCAAACTACCTGCCCTCGAATGATGGTACAATAACCGCGGGAGGAACTGTTTATGGCGAAATGGAAGTTTCGAAAAATGTGCTGGAAGCTGACTTTAATCAAGCGATTAGGATTTATAGAACGGGGCATTTGGTTTACAATAAATATATGGTTGAGGTGATGGATAATTTGAGTTATCTATACAATTCGAGTTACAGTGCTAATGAAGTCTTGACTAATTTTCCTTATCAAAATAAAACGAACCGGAGTTTTAGCGGCTCAATATCTGCTATTTACGAGTTACCCGTTAGCATTTCTGATGTTTATCACGACGATCCTTTCTCCGAAGATAATTACGTGGAAAAAGTAGATTTATGGCTCGATATCATATCAAAAATTGATGCGAATAATGCTTCCACGGTGCTCCTTATTCATCCCAACCGGGAATATAAAATAGCAGGACAAGAACTGCTTCTGGATAATTTACCAAAAAGTATTGCGATAAAAGAAATGGGAGCTTATGGTGATTATTGGAAAGCAAGAGAAAGCTTTCAATTTAGCTCTCAATTAACAAACAACAACTTGCAAATTGCAATAGCCGACGATGATTTGATGCAAAATTCTGAAATCAGTTTTATTATCAATGATGGTCAGAATCTCGATAATGTTTTGGTGCATTCAGTTGGTAATATTCCTATTGATTTCGATGCTGAAACTTGGGGATTAAACGACTTAATATTGTATAATTTTAAGCTCTCGGTGGGAACAAACGACTTATCCCTTTTCGAAAAACAATTGAATATAAAAATTGTACCTAATCCTGTTAGCAATCAATTTTCTGTCGAGATGGATTTAACAAAACCATCGCTTATTGACCTCGAATTATGGGATCTATTTGGCAAAATAATCATAAAAAAGGAAAGTATCAGCAAAGCAGCCGGTCATCAGCGTATTGGGGTAGATATCCAAGATTTAAATTTGGCGAGTGGACTTTATTTTTGTAGAGTAAAAGTGGATAAGGATAATCAAGTCGTTAAAAAAGTGCTTGTCAAATAAAGAATATCGTTAAACAAAAGAGTTTCTTCTTCGAATCGATAATTAATTGATAATAAAAGGGTAAGATGAACCTTACAATTCTATAGTCAATTGTTTCAACGCTTTCATTAGGTCGTCTTCGGGCAAGAGAAAATTTTCATTTCCCCAGAATTTCAAGTCATAATTGGGCGATAGATCACTAAAAATCTTATTTGTATTCATACTTTCGCTTGCAGAAAAACGTCGTGGTGCATTGCCTTGTATATCAGTGGCTACCATTTCAAAATTGGCCGAATATTTCGAGGATAAAAATTTCCGCTTAAGTTTTACTTTGAGGTTTAATTCACCCCAAATATGGTGGATATAATATTTACCTTCCGCCTCTTTGTATGTTACGGTATATCGCGCTTCTTGAGGTAGAATTAGCAAACGTGGACTTTGCCGTATAATAAATGCATTTCTCATTTTTTGTAAAGATGCTTTTGTATACTGAAACTCTATCTTGACAAAAGCGAGACTTTTAACATCGAGGTAAATATAGCCATCAAAAGTATAAGGCACTTTCGGATCTTTTGGATGAAACTCAATCATATAAGTAAGTTTATCATCATTCATAACCATATCGCGCATCGTATACGCGTAATCACGCATGCCTTCTCCATCAATAAAAGAAAAACTATTTTTAACCACATCTAAATCCAAACTACTTTGAATACCGCCATGCAGTTTAATTTTTACAGTATCTTCTCGTTCGATAGATTTAAAGCTTCTTTGTTTGATTAGCTTTACGCGTTCCTGAAAAAGCGTAGGACGATACGGCCGCTTCAAAACTTCGAGTATCCCTTCGGAATAGAGCATAATTTTTTTATCGCGCTTGATGGATTCCCTGTAAAAAGCACGCTGAACAAAGGCCTGTATTGGATAATTCTCCTTTTTATAAGCTATGGCCATGCGTATTAAATTTCCAGGATGAAGACTTCGAATAACGACTTCTTGCAAAGGTATGCTTGTTGGTTCAAGATGATAAATATTATAATACGAGATTTCGGAGAGCGGAATTCTCAAACTCCGATAGCCGAGATAACTAATTATTAGCGTATCATTTTTGTATTCAGGACTTATCCGAAGAAAAAACACACCGTCTTCGTTGCTTATCGTACCTGAAGTTGTATGTAATATCGAAATCGCCGCAAAGGGAAGCAATTCTCCACTTTGCGTATCTTTAATCTTGCCTCCAAATGCTATATCTTTGCTATTTGTTAAAGAGTCTGTATTCTGCTTAGGGCTTGCAAGCTCTTGCTTTTCCTCGTAAACAACCAATTGACTTTCAATGATTTGATAATTTAAACCCGGATTAGCAAACAAACTATCTAAAACAATGCATAAAGGAAAATCTTTGAAATGGGCGTTTACTTGCCCACTCTTTTTCAATAAATCAGACCTAAATGTAAAATGCAATCCGGTTTTGAACTCAATAATGGATAAGGCTGAATCGATCGAAATATTATCAAATTCAAAGTCTTTGACTTGATACAAAACTTGCTCTTGTCCGCTTGTGCGAACTTGAATAAAAAGAAAGAGTATACCTATGAGCCAAAGCTTTTGCAAAATGATTAAGGTGTTGATGAATAAAGTATAATTCGGTTGTCTATCGTTTTTTGATTGATATTAAACGTCAAACACATCGCTTTTAATAACGCATTTACATCCAATTGATTGTATTTTGAAGTTAATAACATTTGATTCATCGCATCGCTTTCCAGTTCTATTTGGACAGCATAAGCACGATTGAGCGTATGAACGACTTCGTTTAAAGGCGTTTGATTAAATTCAAGCATTTTCGATTTCCACGACAAATAATTAACATCCGCATTGACTTGTGTTTTCATTTTTTGATTCTTCAAACTGGCAAAATCGCCTTTTTCCAATATCAGCATTTGCTTTGGGTTTATAATGTCTTGAAACTGTACTTTTCCACTGTTAACAAACACTTCTACATCACCACTTTGATTATCGGTTCTCACATTAAAAGAAGTTCCCAACACTTGAATGCGGGCTTGATCCGTTTCAATTATAAAAGGATGCTCTTTATCCGGTTTAACATCAAAAAAGGCCTCTCCCGCTAATTTTATACTGCGTGTTTTACCTTTGAATACACTTGGATATTCAATGCTACTATTGCCGTTCAAAGAAACAAGCGTTCCATCGGGCAACTCAACAGATTCTTGATTAAAAGCCGTTTGAATATGATTCACTTGTAAAGTATTTTGTGCTAATTTAATGAGACCAAATCCAACAGCCAATAAAACAATAACACTGGCTGCAATTCCTATTAAATTCCTTTTTCTAAAACGAAATACCTTTTTAGAATCTTCGCTTTGTTCTATTCTATTACTTAATTTATCCCAAGCTAAATCTGTTTTACTGTTGTACATAAAGCTTGCTTTTTCTGCTTGTTTCATTCTAATATCCATATTCATAAGCAACTCCTTCCCGTCTTGCATTTCAGCCCAAGCTTCGATATCAGCCTTGTCAGAATCATTTAAATCACCTGAATAATAAGCCGTTATCTTTTCCCAATATTCTTTATTTGTATCCATATTGTATTCAATTAATTCGCTCATATTCATCAATATGTCTTTTTAAATACTTTAAGGCTTTAGTCATATTTGCCTCTACTGTTTTTATGCTTATTTCTAATTTCTTTGCTATTTCGCTATATTTTAAGCCCTGAAACCGGTTGAGCTTAAAAATTGTCTTGCAATTCTCGGGGAGTTCCTCTACCACCCTATTTATCTTCTTGTAGAGTTCCTTGTACTGCAAAATTTCGCCCGGATTAAGACTTTCGTAAAAATTCCAATTCCTTTGGTCTTGCTGATAATTCCATTTTCTTTTTTCCTTTTTTAAAAATTGCAAACAATTATTATAAACTGCTTTATACAAATAAGCCGAAAAAGAGGTATGAATTTCAATCGTATTTTTATTTTTCCAAAGCACGAAAAAAATATCTTGAACAATTTCTTCGGCCTCTGCTTCTGATTTTAATATCGATACAGCATAAGAAAGCAAAGGCTGATAAAACTCTCTAAACAAGAGCTCATACTCTTGAATATTGCCTTTTTTAATCGCTTTTAACCGTGCTTCGTCGTGTATTTCCAAAATCAAAAATTTAGAATCTAAATTACAAAATAAATCAGAGGGAAGAAGCTTAAACCTCTTCCCTCCATGGGGCAAAGCAAAATCATTATCTTTTCATTGCTCTATTCAACTTCCGAATGGCCACTTCTATTGATTTGTCCGGTTCTATGGTATTGTATTTTCCCCAAAAGTTTTCGTCGGCAAAAACGCCTACTTTTTCGTTTAACACTTCATTTCTTTTAAAGCGATCTCTATTTGAAATGGGTTCCACATTCTTGTCGTCACGATCTGTAATGGCAATCTCTGATTTGAGGGTGTAATAGGTCGAGAATAATTTTCTTTTCCATTTTACCTTGAACTGAACCTCGCCAATGGCATAATTGAAATACCATTTGCCATCTTGTTCCCGGTACTTTATAGAGTATTTGGCAATGGTTGGCGTAACTTCAGCACCAAAAGGTTTTTTCTTTATAAATAATCTTCCGGCTTCAATCGGGTTATCAAGATTCAAACTAAAATCGGCAGCCGTCAGGGCCAAGGTCTTCATATCTAAATAGAATTTACCTTCGTACAAGGGGAAATCTTTGATTTTATGACGTTCTTTAAAACCGATAACATAGTTCAATTTTTTATCAATTTTCACCATATTTTCGAGTGTAAATTCATAATCTTTCAACATTTCCTCTTCGATAAGAATATTCGGATTTTTCATCACATCGAGCAATAAAGCAGTAACAGGACCCCCTTGTAATTTAAAGATTAAAGTGTCCATTTTGCGCTCGTCTATTCCTTTTCTACCTTTAAAGATGCGAATTCTATCGTCTGAATTCGACATATAAGATGTTTTATAAATATCAACAACAGCTTCGGAAAGACCTACATACGTATTTCTTTTCTTGATGGATTCACGATAAAAGCCTTTCATTGTATTGGGGACAACCGCATAATTCTGTCCTATTCGACGGAGCATAGCGCGAATCAGGTCTTCGGGTGAATCAGGAAATATTTGAACTTCGTTTAAAGTGATAATGGCCGGTTGAAGTTCTAAAACATTGCCTTCGGGTTTAAGTAAATTTAAAGGATAAGAAAGATTGTAATAGCCTAAAAATGAAATAAATAAATTTTTTGACTTACTCTCTTTACTAATCTTGATCAAGAAATCACCATCTAAATTTGTAATGGTAGCCGTGTTTTCATCTTCGGCAGTAACACTGGCATAAATTAGGGGTTTCTTGGTTTGTGCATCAACAATTTTTCCTTTAAAGCTCCAGTAACTTAAAGTGTCGCTTTCTTGCTGATTGGTTTTGGCTTGAAAGTTAAGCTCCATGGCCCAACTGCTTGTGATTGAGGTGAACGATAGCAGAAGAACAACGGCTATCATTTGTAATTGGTTTATTCCTTTTGCTTTCATGATGATTATTTTAAGTTTATACTAAAATCAATTTAAAAGACCAAATAAAGGCTTTTAACTATAAGAGGATTGAAACGCAAAATACCCTACCGAAAAAATAAAAAATTAGAGAAAGAAACGGCTTATTTCTTCAAAGAGCAGTACACCAAAGACAACTAGAGCCAGTATTAAGAGCGCATTTACGATAAGATTGTTTTTAAAAATACCGATCAAAGCTTTTTTATTGTTGAGATAAATTAAAGTAAATGCCAAAAAAGGCATAAAGAAGCTTCCTATAACCGCATAGCTAACAATAATCCAGACCGGTTTATTTGTAAACAACAAAAAGAGAGGAAACAAAGCCAGAAAAAATAAAAACAGGCGATAGCTTTGCTTCTTGTCTTGAAACAAGCGATAGAAAACACCATTTTGTTTTTTTGTACTTGCCGCAGTAGAAACAAAATCACTAAAAATATAGGGAACACCTTGCCAAACACCTAACATTGATGAAAACACAGCGCCCCAAAAACCAAGCAAAAAGAGCCATTTTCCGGTTGAACCGGTTGTTTCGCCCACTTTTTCGGCCAAAGCCAAAACCATAGAATTGCCCTGAACTATATTCGGTTTTAATTCAGCCGAAATAATAATGATGGCGATTCCAAACAGGACGGTTAAGCTGTAAGCGATGGCCAAATCGATCTTGACCAACCCAAAATTATTAGCATTTACCCATCCTTTTTCCTTAATCCAATAACTATAAGAAAGCAAAGTAACACTCCCGCCTACACCACCAATAACACCCAATAAAAAAGTTCCGGAAGCTTCGGGAATAGATGGCTTTAATAAACCGGCTAAAATTGTGCTCCAATCGGGCGTTATAAGAAAGGCTGTGGAAATAACAACGATAAACATCAGTGCAATAAAAAATTTCATTCCCCTTTCGAGCCAAATATAATTTCCCCAAAAAACAAAAATCAAAGCAATAAGGGCATGAATAACCCCCCACCAAGCCACCGAAAGTTGCGGAAATATGGCATGGGCAGCTAAACCTGTTGCTCCCGACATAGCAGCTCCTACCACAAAAGACCAGATCAGCAAATAAACAAGGAAATACCAACCAAAGATACGATGAAAGCGCGTTTTAATCGCTTCGACTATGGTTTCACCACTTGCCAATTGAAAGCGTGCAATGCCTTCGTTTAAGCTATATTTGATAAGTCCGCCTATTAAAACACTCCACAGTATAACTGTCCCATATTTAGAACCCGCT
>JBFHQD010000148.1:0-7900 GCA_041592395.1 Bacteroidales bacterium
AGGAGGTCATTGGGAAATCGGTATCCGATTTTGCATCATCAAAAGAGCATGCGCAACGCGTTTTGGAAACAATAAAACAAGGGAAATCCTATATTGGGGAGGGCGAATCTGTGCGAATTGATGGAACAAAATTCAATAATATGATTTCCGCCGCTATCGTAAAATCGCCTGAAGGAAAGCCCATTTGTATGATGGCTCTTTTTGTGGATATTACCGAAAGTAAAAAAAACGAAAGCATAATTGCTGAAAAAAACAAGCAGTTGGAAGAACTGATCTCAACAAAAGACAAACTATTCTCCATTATTGCGCACGATTTAAAAAGTCCTTTCAACTCTATTTTGGGATTATCGGATATTTTAGTCACGGATTATGAAAAATTGACCGATAAAGAAAGACGGCACATTATTAACTTGTTTCATTCGTCTTCAGAGAGTGCATTTAATCTGTTGGAAAATCTATTGGATTGGGCCAGAGTACAAAGGGGTAAAATTCTAATCAATAAAGAAACACTAAAGATTAGAGCTTTAGTTAATGAAAGTATAAAACCTAATTTGCTAAGGGCAATTAATAAACAAATCACAGTTGAAAACAATATATCAGAAGAGGTTTCAATATTAGCTGATAGGAACACCATGAAAACCGTCTTTGGGAATATTTTTAGTAATGCCACAAAATATACGGCTAATGGGGGTAAAATAGTTTTTAGTGCAGTTCAAAAAGATAGTTTTTTGGAAATAAATATCAAAGACAATGGCGTTGGAATGAATAAAGATAAACTGAATAATTTATTTAAAGTCGACCTCGGCCAATCTACGCTTGGAACAGAAAATGAAAAAGGAACAGGTTTGGGTTTGCTTGTTTGTAAAGAGTTTATTGCTAAAAATGACGGTGAAATTAAAGTGAAAAGCGAGCCGGGTAAAGGCAGCGTTTTCAGTCTCCTAGTTCCGGCTTCTTAATGGGTTTTCAATCAACCAGTGCATGAATAAGTCGGCTTGGGAATGTGATTTACAAATAAAAAAGGGCATGCATTAAGCAATACCCTTATCTCTATTCCAAAGTATTTTTATCAGATAAGATTATGAAAATTTCATCTGTAGCGTAAATCCAGTTTATTCAACAAAAGGACTTTAAATTAAAACATTCCGTTAGCAAGGACTTTAAATAATCCAATTACCGATCCGATCAATATTCCAAAAAAGCCGATTGTGATACAACTGAGTAATAGAATCATTGCTTTTGATCCAATATTTAATAATAGTTCCTCGTTTTTCATATCTATATAAATTAAAGGGGTTCTGATCTCATTTTTTGAGCAATAATGTTTGCGGCGTTTATTAGCGGGTATGCTGCTGGTGAGGCTGTTAACAAAGGATGGGTTCCAATTTGAATAGTTTGTAGAGTGTAGATATTAGTCCGGCTTTGAATAATAAACCCAATAAGGTTTGTAAGCTCGCCTATACTTGATCCTCCCATCACTTCTCCACCTATTATCACGCCCGATTCGCGAGCAACAATTAGTTTCACAATTTGTTTGTGCATATTTGGCAATTTTCCCGGATGTCTGTCCATTCCTTCAAAAGTGCCGGTAACAACATCAAATCCTTCATTTTTGGCTTGGGCTTCCGTTAAACCCGCAGCTCCAAAACTATAGCCATTAATAGTAGTCGAGAATATTGCAATTGTACCGCTAAATGTTTTCACCGCGGAAAGTTTAAAAAGGTTCATCCCTGCAATTCTTCCTTCGGCACAAGCGGTTGAAGCAAGCATGATTCCCGTTTTCTTTCGTGTAATGAAGTTTGTCTTTTCGGCACAGTCGCCAACAGCAATGATATCAGCATCATTGGTTCTCATATATTCATCAACGCTGATAAAACCGGAATTATTAACGGCTAATCCGGCGTTTTTTGCGAGTGTTGAATTGGGTTTATATCCCATTGAAAGAATAACGGCATCAGCTTTTAAAAAATCATTGTTTTTTAAAACCACTCCTGTTACTTTCCCCGCATTATCTGCTATTTTTTGAACGCCAATACCTGTGTTAATATTTACACCACGTTTTATGAGTATTTCTTCTGCAATTTTATCAAGTTCTTCATCAAAAGCGATACTTAAAATGTGAGGAAGTATTTCAACCAAAGTGACGTTTTTGTCCATTTTATTCAGTTCATCAGATAATTCTACGCCAATAAATCCGCCACCTATAATAACTATATGCTTGAGTGATTTTATTTTTTCGAGAATTTGATCCAGATAGATTTTGTCTTTAGGAATTGTAAAAACGTTTTCAAGCTGTACGCCTGGTAACCAATCCGGATAATAGGGTGTTGAACCCGTAGCAAGCACCAATTTATCGTATTGTATTTCTGATTTATCACTGAGTACACACTTCTTTTCTGTTCTGTTGATGGAGATGATTTCTCCAACCAGATGATTAATTCCTAATTTATCATAAGAAGCATCAGCGGGTAAAATATTTTGATTGCTATTTTCTAATGATCCAAATATATAAGGTATCCCGCAAGGAACCATGACATCTTTTTCTTTTCGAATCAGTATAAAATCTTTGTTTGGGTAATGAGATTTTCCCGCTAGTGCAACAGCAAGGCCTGCTGCACTTCCACCAATAATGAGTACGTCTGTTTTAGTCATTTTGTTATTTTTAAAAAAATTATTACAAAATTCAGTTTAAGTAATTCATTTAGAATTTGCTATAAACCTTTAAACAAAGGTAGATCGACTAGAAATGATACGGAAGAAAAATAGGGGGGATTGGCTTAAAGATATCCTTGATATAATACAAGTATTCTATTGATATAAATGCTAACTTTGTATTGACATGTAAGCCATATAAGGGTGTTTCATAATAATATAAATAGTATATTATGGTTGACTATTCAGAATCTATTAGTTGTTTAGAATGCACTAACGGATCGATTTGTTTTAAAAAACTTATTCCTTCAGAATTGGAGTTTATTAACCAGAAAAAAACGCAAGTTAATTATCGGAAAGGGGAGAATATTTGCAAACAAGGAGCAATTTATTCCAGTGTTTTATATGTAGTAAAAGGTCTAGTAAAAATATATTTGGAATGTCCAGGTAATAAAGATATTAATGTGAGAATATCTAAACCTCATGAGTTTATTGGCTTATCTGGCGTATGTGGCGATGATGTTTTCAATTATTCTGCACAAGCCATTAAGGATTCTACCGTCTGTTTTATCGACAAAGAAAGCTTCAATCAATTGGTTTTAAGTAATGGCAAGTTTGCTTTAGAAATAATAAAAGGGTACTGCCTAAAAGAGAAGAAATTATTTAATAAAGTAAGAAGTTTGGGTCATAAACAGATGCATGGGCGACTGGCTGATACCCTCACTTACCTTTGTGGTGATAATTTTAAAGACGAAAATGTATTTTCATATATCAGCAGAAAGGATATCGCCAATTTTGCTTGCATTTCAACAGAAAGTGTTGTAAGAATCCTGTCTGAGCTTAAGCAAGAGAAAATTATCGCTATGAATGGTAAAAAGATTGAAATCTTACAAAATAACCTATTGGAAGAGATAAGTCGGAGAGGTTAATTCTTCAAAAAAAAATCAACCTTTGTTTACTTATGCATAGAAAGATTATCAATTTAGGTGTTTTGGCGCATGTTGATGCCGGCAAAACGACATTAACGGAAAGTTTATTGTACTTGAGTGGTGCTATTAAAAAGCCCGGCAATGTTGATAAAGGCAATGTGCAAACCGATTTTCTTCCTATCGAAAAAGAACGGGGAATCTCTGTTCGTTCAGCATCCTCTTCATTTCATTGGAAAGATGTTCAAATAAATATAATTGACACACCCGGGCATATTGATTTTTCGGCCGAAGTAGAGCGCTCTTTAAGCATTTTGGATGCGGTTATTTTGGTAATTTCGGCAGTAGAAGGCGTTCAAGCCCATACCGAAAATATTTGGCTAGCGCTTAAAGAACATAAAATTCCAACCTTTTTCTTTATCAATAAAATAGATCGTTTGGGAGCCGATACGGATAGCGTTTTGGTAGAAATTAAACGGGAATTAACCTCGGATATCGTAGTGCTTCAGAAAAGTGAAAATGAAGGGAATAGCGATAGCCTTAGGCTTGTCGATTCCTGGAATGATTCGCAAATGTATGAGGAAATTACAGAAGGAATTTCCAATGTCAACGATACTATTCTGGAGAAATATTTGGAAGGCCAAACCATTTCATTATTGGAATTGGAAAACAGTTTAAAAGAGGCTATTTCTCGTTTTCAACTTTTTCCGGTTTTAATGGGAGCGGCAAAAAATGAAATAGGTGTAAATGAATTGCTTAATACACTCGTGCGCTTTTCTCCTTTGGCAAAAGGAAAGGAAGAAGATCCTTTTTCGGCGCTGGTTTTCAGGGTCGATCACGATAAAAAATTAGGAAAAGTCACAGGAATTCGATTGTATGGCGGGCAATTAGCGCCACGCGATGTGGTATACAATGCTACACAGAATACGGAAGAAAAAGTCAGTTTAATTAAGCGATATAAAGCCGGAAATTTGGAAGATGATTATTTAATTGTTGCGGGCGATGTAGCGGCCGTTTGCGGTCTCAATAAGGTTGGTGTTGGCGATGTGCTGGGCAAAGCCGATCTTGTTCCTAAAACGATTCAATTAAACAGTCCATTGTTGAGTGTTCAAATTCGTCCGGAAAATCAAAACGAGTATGCTGCTTTAGCAGAAGCCTTGCAAGTTCTCACGGATGAAGATCCTTTGCTTCAGTTTGAAAACCTACACGAAGAAAAAGAATTGCATCTTCGAATAATGGGATGGATACAAATGGAAGTTTTGGAAGGTATTTTAGAGAGTCGATTTGGAATTAAAGCCAAATTTGATAATCCTTCAGTCATCTATAAAGAAAGTCCAAAGGCAAGTGGCGAAGGTTTTGCTCGCTATTGGATGCCAAAACCTTGTTGGGCGATCGTGAAGTTTAAAATTGAGCCCGGCGAAACAGGTAGCGGTTGGGTTTACGAATCGAAAGTGGGAGTGAATAAAATCAAGAAGAAATATCAAAACGAAATTGAAAGAAGCCTTTCAGGAGCGCTAAAGCAAGGGATAAAAGGATGGGAAGTAACCGATCTGAAAATAACACTTATCGATGGCGAAGATCACGAAGTGCATTCCCGACCCGGGGATTTTGCTATTGCCACGCCTATGGCCATTATGAACGGATTGCTTAATACGGACACCAAATTTTTAGAGCCCTACTTGTGGTTTCAAATTACGGCTCCTGAAGATTTATTGGGCACAATTACCAGTGATATTATTCAAATGCACGGAACATTCGAAAGTCCAAGTATTGAAAATGGCAAATTCCGATTGGAGGGGAAATATCCGCTGGCAACATCCATGGATTTTCCTGTTAAATTAAGTTCGCGTTCAGGAGGTAAAGCCAAGATAAAAACCCGTTTTTATGCTTATCAGGAATGCGAAGACGAGCAAGGCCTAATCCGGTCATACAAAGGCATCAGTCCTTTGGATGAAGCCAAATATATTCTAAAAGCAAGAAAAGCGATACAGGAAAGTTGGAAAGATTAGTAGTTTCGTGTTGGAATTTTATTGCGGTTTAATGCAAGTCGCTTTAGAAAATAGGCATCATCATCAGTATAAAAACGAAAATAACTTTTAAGCAAAGAAAGGACTATGGTATTTATTTCAACATTGCTGATTACATCGACGCTGATTTTTTATTCCTTAGGCGTTTGGTCCGAGCGCTGGTCTCGCTACTTAAAAGTGTGGCATGTCTACTCTTTTTGGATTGGATTTACGTTTGATGTCTCTGGTACTTTTGCTATGCATTTTATTGGCAATAGCGATTTTAATATCCTCGAACCGCATACTTTAACCGGACAAATTGCATTGTGGTTGATGTTGATTCACGCCATTTGGGCTTCCCGTGTAATAAGAAAGAATAATATTGAAGCTCGAAAAAAATTCCATCGCTACAGTCTTTTCGTCTGGATTATTTGGATGATCCCCTATATTGGAGGTATGATAATGGGGATGAGTAATTCCTAGTTACTTACAAAATCTTCACTACTTTTGTAAATAGCATAAACAAACACCGCAACAGCTTATGAAAACATGTGTACTATTTTCTTTATTTGGCCTTTTAATTGTTTTTTCTTCTTGCAATAATAAACTTTCTGATTTGGATCAAGCTTTGGCTACTATTTCAGTCGATGATTTGGTAAAGCAGAGCAAATTGCTTGGTTCTGATGAGTTTATGGGAAGAAAACCTTGTACCGAAGGCGAAACTATTACGATTAATTATCTAGCCTCTGAATACAAACGTATAGGCTTAGAGCCTGCCTTAAACGGCAGTTATTTTCAAGAAGTCCCTTTAATGGAAATTTTAAATACGCCGGATCAGAAAATGAAAATTGACGGTAAGGGAAAGACTTTCACTTTTGATTTACTCACTGAATTTGCTGCCTTTTCTATGCGTGCTCAAAAAGAAATTCAACTTGATAAGTCCGATATCGTTTTTGTTGGCTATGGCATTGTTGCGCCCGAATACAATTGGAACGATTATGAAGGATTGGATGTTAAAGGAAAAACCGTTGTAGTTTTAGTTAATGATCCGGGTTTTGGAACGGAAAACGAGACTTTTTTTAAAGGCAACAGTATGACCTACTATGGTCGTTGGACATACAAATATGAAGAAGCAGCGCGACAAGGAGCGGCAGCTTGCTTTATCATTCACGATACAAAACCTGCAGGTTATGGTTGGGGAGTGGTTTCGAATGGTAATGAAGCACCCCGTTTGTTTTTAGCCGATGAAAATAATTATGCCGATCGTTGTGCTATTCAAGGTTGGTTTTCGCAAGATGCGGCCAAAGCACTTTTTAATCAAGCCGGATTGTCAACCGAACTTTGGAAATCTGCTGCGCAAACCGGTTTCAAAGCTATTCCATTGCATTTGAGCTTAAGCATGGAAATGAGAAACAGCTGGAGAATAGATAAATCGCATAATGTATTGGGTGTACTTCGCGGAACAACACGTCCGGAAGAGGTGGTCGTTTATTCTGCGCATTGGGATCATTTTGGAATTGGTCGAAAAGTAGATGGCGATAGTATATACAATGGAGCTGTTGATAATGGAACGTCTTTAGCTTGGATGTTGGAAATTGCCGAGGCCTTTCAACATTTAGAAGAAAAGCCGGAACGCTCCGTGCTATTTCTGGCAACAACAGCTGAAGAGTCAGGACTTTTGGGAGCGAGTTTTTATGTTCAGCATCCTGTTTTCGATTTAGATAAAACCGTAGCCAATATCAATAATGATTTGATGCTTCCTTATGGGCGAATGAAAGATGTGATGATTACCGGCTATGGACAGTCAGAACTCGATAATTATGTCGCGGATGCCGCTCAAAAATACGATCGCTATTTATTTCCCGATCCAAATCCGCATACGGGGATGTATTTTCGTGCCGATCATTTTGCCTTTGCCAAAGCGGGCGTGCCGGCACTTTTCGCCAGAGGAAATTGCGACAGTCGTGAACATGGCAAGGAATGGGCTTTGGAAAAAGAAGCGGATTGGTTAGCTAACAATTACCATAAAGTTACTGATGAATACGAAGATTGGTGGGATTTAAATGGTGTAGCCGATGATGCCAAATTACTATTCGAAGTAGGCTATTTACTTAGTAATGAAAGCCGTTTCCCAAAATGGTCGGCGCAATCGGAATTTAAAGATTTGCGCTAAGTGTTTTTTCTTAATCGTTCGTCCAAATCATGTGTGCTGCCGATATAATATTTATTCCGCTTTTGAGAAAATAATATATAAAAATAATGTTTCATAAAAAAAGCCTCACATTCCTGCAAGGCTTAGATTTTAAGTGTGGGAACTTC
>JBFHQD010000149.1:0-7892 GCA_041592395.1 Bacteroidales bacterium
AACTACACTGGGCGAATATCAAAAATTCTTTGAAGAAGATAAAGCTTTAGAGCGCCGTTTTCAAAAAGTGATGGTAAATGAACCCGATACCTTAGATGCTATTTCTATTTTGCGTGGTTTGAAAGAACGATACGAAACTCACCATCAAGTGAGGATAAAAGACGAAGCCATTTTGGGAGCTGTGGAACTGTCGCAACGGTATATTACCGATCGTTTTTTACCCGACAAAGCGATTGATTTGATTGATGAAGCCGCTGCTCGCTTGCGTTTAGATATCAATTCATTACCCGAAGAACTTGAGCTGTTAGAGCGCAAGATTAGACAATTGGAAATTGAACGCGAAGCCATTAAAAGGGAAAAAGATAAATTAAAACTGCAAAATCTTGAAGAAGAATTAGCTAATCTTAATGAAAAAAGAAATGAAGTTAGAGCCCAATGGGAAGCAGAGAAAAAAGAGGTAGATGCTATTCAAAATAAAAAGCAATCCATAAAAACGTTGCGCTTTGATGCCGAACAAGCGGAACGCATGGGTGATTTAGGAAAGGTGGCTGAAATTCGTTACGGAAAAATACCACAGGCACAAAAAGATCTGGAGACTTTTCAACAGAACTTGAAAGCGATGCAAAAAGATTCCGCATTGATTAACGAAGAAGTGGGCTATGAAGAAATTGCAGAAATTGTGGCTCGGTCTACAGGTATTCCGGTAAGTAAAATGCTTCAAACCGAAAGAGAAAAGTTGCTTCATCTGGAAGAAAAATTGCACGAAAGAGTGATTGGTCAGGATGCCGGTATTGAAGCTGTAGCCAATGCTATTCGCAGAAGCAGAGCCGGTTTGCAAGATAGCAACCGCCCCATAGGATCTTTTATTTTCTTAGGGACTACCGGTGTGGGTAAAACAGAATTGGCTAAAGCCTTGGCCGAGTTTCTTTTCGATGATGAAAACAATATGGTTCGAATTGATATGTCAGAATATCAAGAAAGGCATGCTGTTTCTCGATTGATTGGCGCTCCTCCGGGCTATGTGGGCTACGATGAAAGCGGACAGCTAACAGAAGCTATCCGAAGAAAACCATATGCTGTTGTGCTACTCGACGAAATTGAAAAGGCACATCCGGATGTTTTCAATATTTTGCTCCAAGTATTAGACGATGGTCGATTGACCGATAACAAAGGCCGCATAGTCGATTTTAAAAATACGATTATTATTATGACCTCGAATACCGGATCACATCTAATTCAGGAGCAGCTTGCCGAATTGAATACAGAAAATAGAGAGCAAGTTTTAAGTCGATTGCAAAAGCAGGTTTTGGATTTGCTCAAAAAAAGCATGCGCCCTGAATTTTTAAATCGTATTGATGAAATCATTATGTTTAATCCGTTGATATTGGATGAAGTAAAACAAATAATCGACATTCAACTGCAAAACCTCTCCGCAACTTTAGCTAAAAATCATGTGAGCTTAAAATACACTGCTGATGTTACAGATCATATAGCAACCCATGGTTTCGATGCTCAATTTGGCGCTCGACCATTAAAGCGAATGATTCAACATCAAATCTTAAATACGCTTTCTAAAATGATTTTATCGGGACAAATCGAAAAGGAAAACGAAATCTTAATTGATGTTGAACGAGGCGAACTTGTTTTTCGTAATGTCAAATAAAGTAGTTTTGTGGAAAAATAAGCTTTATGCCTAATCGATTAATCCACGAAACAAGTCCCTACCTTTTGCAACATGCGCACAATCCGGTGCATTGGTATCCTTGGGGTGCCGAAGCACTGGATAAAGCAAAACAAGAGCAAAAACTCCTGCTTATTAGCATCGGTTATTCGGCTTGTCATTGGTGCCATGTTATGGAAAAAGAATCTTTTGAAAATGAGCATATTGCACAGATTATGAATGCGCATTTTGTTTGTATCAAAGTGGACAGAGAAGAACGAAGCGATATTGATCAGATTTATATGGAAGCCGTTCAAATGATGACTGGACAAGGCGGTTGGCCATTAAATTGCTTTGCGCTTCCCGATGAGCGTCCTGTTTACGGCGGCACTTATTTTCATCCTCAACAATGGGAAAACCTGCTATTAGCTCTCTCGAAAGGCTATAAAGAGACTCCCGAAAAATTCCTTGAATTCGCGAAAAAACTAACCGAAGGACTTCAAACTTCTTCTTTGCTCGAGAACACATCCAAAGAAAATGATTGGGAAGAAACACTCCAGCTTACCGTTGAGAATTTCGCAAAGCGATTTGATATTGAATCTGGAGGTTTTAAAGGAGCTCCCAAGTTTCCAATGCCAAGTGCTTTGAATTTTCTTATTGAGACTGCCTATTTTACGCAAGATGCGAATATTACGGATTTCTTAAAACTGACTTTATCTGCTATGGCCAACGGTGGTTTATATGATCAGATTGGTGGTGGATTTGCCCGTTATTCGGTTGATGCGCAATGGAAAGTGCCCCATTTCGAAAAAATGCTTTACGACAATGCCCAGTTGATTTCAGTGTATTCCAAAGCCTATATGATGGAAAAAAATCCACGCTATAAAGAAGTTATAGAAGAAAGTTTGGCTTATATCGATCGTGAAATGACCAATGAATTTGGTGGATTCTATTCTGCACAAGATGCCGATAGCGAAGGAATTGAAGGTAAATTTTACGTTTGGAATCAAAGCGAAGTTGAATCTGATCTTGGAAAAGATGCTCCTTTATTTTTCGCCTATTATCAAATGTCAAAAGAAGGAAATTGGGAACACGGGAATAATATTTTGTATCCCATTCAAGATAATAGCAAACTATTAAATGCGTTCAATCTTACAGAAACCGAATTGAATTCATCCATTGGCAATTTAAAGAAAAAACTATTTTCGATCAGAACAAAACGAGCGTATCCCAATTTGGATGATAAAAGCATTACAGCCTGGAATGCCTTGATGTTAATGGCTTATATCGATGCATATAAAGCTTTAGGGAAACCGGCTTATTTGGAGAAAGCAATTGCCACGGCTCAATTCATCCAAAACTTAATTGATCAAAAGGGAGAACTAAAGCGGATTTTTAAAGATAGCCAGACCAAAATTGAAGGCTTTTTAGACGATTATGCTTTTAGTATAGAAGCCTTTATAGCCTTGTATCAAATTACCTTTGTGCAAAAATATTTAGATATAGCAATTCTTCTCAATGGATTTGTTGAAAAGCATTTCTATGATAAAAAAACGAAGCTTTATTATTATACCTCTATTCAAGCGCAAAAATTAATAGCTCGAAAAATGGAGATTAGCGATCAGGTAATTCCTTCTTCGAATAGCGTTATGGCTCATAATCTTTATAGTTTAGGAATACTCTTGAGTGAATCAACTTATTTGGAGAGATCGAAACAAATGCTGATGCAAGTTCAGCCTTTAATTTTAAAAGGCCGTGAGTATTATGCCAATTGGGCACGATTGATTTATCGCTTTGTTCATTCGAGTATTGAAGTGGTGATTATGGGCGAAAAGTACATTCGTTTTACGCAACAACTTCAAAATAATTATCATCCCCTAGCCTATTATTTGGGCAGTAAAACAAATGCCTATCTTCCTTTAATGGAAAACAGGCAAGTTTTTAACGACACTAAAATTTATGTTTGCAAAAATAAAAGCTGTCTACTCCCCACTTCTAATCTAGAAGAAGGTTTAAAAATGATCGCGGCAATTTAAACTTCAAAGAGTTTGGCGATAGCTCCAAAATAGGCGTTATCCCATCCATCTACAATATTTTCAAAGGCTTCGTCCGGAATATTCGTTTGAATCAGTTCTACCGAGGTATTTCCTTTTTTCTCCCATAGCTTGATGGTTACAATCGATGGATTCTCTTCATCCTGATCACCAAAATACCATTGTTGAACAATTTGTTTTCCGGAATCCATCTTCAGATTTTTACCGACAATATCACCATCCCAAAGATCAAACTCAAAGCCTTCTTCTTCGCTCATAAGCGCTTTTTCGCCGGTCCAAAGTTCGATTGTAAAAGGATTTGTTAAAGCCGTATACACATCTTGCGGATCCGCTTGAATGGTATAATATTTTTTCAGGTTCTTCATTCGCTATCTTTTTCTATGCTTAAATCGACGGGATTTTTAACTTTTTCTTTCAAGAGCGCATATTCGATGAGATCAAACATATTTTCGAAATAGCTAAATTTCAAGCCTTCTACATATTTTTGATCGATCTCTTCAATATCGTTTCTATTGGCTTCAGAAAGCAGTATTTCTTTAACTTTTGCACGTTTAGCAGCCAATATTTTTTCTTTAACACCTCCAACGGGAAGTACTTTTCCACGAAGCGTAATTTCGCCGGTCATGGCTATATTGGGTTTTACTTTTCGTTGCGTAAATAAAGAAACCAAGGCCGTTATCATCGTAACTCCGGCAGAAGGACCGTCTTTTGGTGTCGCTCCTTCGGGGATATGTATATGCGGATTAAACTGCTGAAAAAGAGCCGTATCTATATGAAAACGATCGGCATGTGCTTTTAAATATTCAAAAGCAATCGTAGCTGATTCTTTCATTACATCGCCCAAGTTTCCGGTTAAACTTAACTGCCCTTTTCCTTTGCTCAAGCTTGATTCGATAAATAAAATTTCACCGCCAACTTGTGTCCAGGCCAAGCCCGTAACTACACCGGCAACGTCGTTGTTTAAATCCCGATCGCGTCTAAAACGTGCACGACCTAGTATTTCGACTAAATCTTCATTGCTGACCGATTTATTGTAATCGGTATCCATTACAATATTCCTAACGCGATTACGGATTATTTTTGCAATCACCTTTTCAAGTGATCTTACGCCGGATTCGCGTGTATAATCGTCGATAATTTTTTCGAGTATCTTTTTTGTGAAAGCGATTTGTGTTTTTTTAACGCCATGCTCTTTCAGCTGCTTTGGAACCAAATGTTTTCTTGCAATTTCTATTTTTTCTTCCAAAAGATAGCCGCTTAAATCGATAATTTCCATGCGATCGCGCAAAGCAGGATGAATGGTCGACAGTGAATTAGCAGTGGCCACGAACATAATCTTGGATAAATCAAAATCAACTTCCAGGTAGTTATCGTGGAAATTTACATTTTGCTCGGGATCTAAAATTTCGAGCAGCGCAGCCTGAGGATCACCACTGTAATTGTTCCCACTCACTTTATCTATTTCATCTAAAACAAATACGGGGTTAGCCGATCCTGCTTTTTTAAGATTTTGAATAATTCTGCCGGGCAGAGCACCAATATAGGTTTTGCGATGACCACGTAACTCCGATTCATCGCGTAAACCGCCCAATGACATACGGATGTATTTTCTATTGAGCGAACGCGCTATCGATTTTCCCAAGGAGGTTTTTCCAACACCCGGAGGGCCTACCAAACATAAAATAGGTGATTTTAAGTCGCCTTTTAGTTGAATTACAGCCAAATATTCAAGGATGCGCTCCTTGATTTTTTCCATACCGTAATGATCCTGATTGAGCACCTTTTCGGCAAATTTTAAATCATTCTTATCTTTGGTATATTCGTTCCAAGGCAACTCAATCAATGTCTCTAGATAATTCAGCTGTATAGAAAATTCGGCCGCCTGATGATTCATTCTTTTGAGTTTTTTCAACTCTTTGGAGAAAGTATCAGCAACATCTTCCGACCATTTTTTCGTTTTTGCTTTTTCTTCTAAATCGGCAATCTCCGTATCGCTCGGAATATCACCCAACTCTTCTTGAATCGTTTTTAATTGTTGATTTAAAATATAATCGCGTTGTTGTTTATCTAAATCGGTTTTTACTTTGCTTTGAATCTGATTCTTCAATTCAAGCATTTGCAATTCCTTGGTTAAAATGGCCAAGATATTTTGCGTTCTCACTTGCAAAGAATCGATATTGAGCAATTTTTGTTTTTCTTCAACCTCGATATTTAAATTGGAGGCAATAAAATTGACCAAAAAGCTTTGACTCTCAATATTTTTAAGTGCAAAAGCAGCTTCAGAAGGCAGATTTGGCGACAATTTAATGATTTGCGCAGACAAATCTTTTACAGATTCCAATAAGGCTTTAAAATTTTCGCTGTTTACCTGACTTTTATCCTCAAGGATGGGTTTAATCGTTGATCTAAAATAAGGTTCGCTACTGGTCATTTCCTCGAGCTTAATCCTTCTTTTGCCTTGAATTATAGCAGTAGTACTCCCATCAGGCATGGTAAGCAACTTTAAGATATAAGCTTGAGTTCCTATTTTATGTAAATCATCAAATTCGGGTTCTTCTATCTTTACATCTTTTTGAGCAACTACAGCAATTGTTTTATTCCCGTTGGCATAAGAATCTTTGATCAACTGAATCGATTTATCCCTTCCTACTGTAATCGGAACAACTACACCGGGAAATAAAACCGTATTTCGTAAAGGCAATACCGGCAACGAATCGGGTACCAGTTCCGTATTCATTTGTTCTTCATCATCTTCGGTTAAAAGAGGAATAAACTCACTTTCGTTGCTTATGATATCGGTAAAATCAAGTAAATTAGACATTTTAAAACTCATATTCTATTGACAATTTGTCAGCATTTTATTTAAACAAAATTCTATTTATTGATCTGAATAATTTGATAGATTCGAAATCATCAGACAGTCAAGCTACTAGAAGTAAGAAAAAGATTTTCAAGTGACTTGCTTTCTATTACTTTCAAAACATATACCAAAAATGCCCTTGGCGGGCATTTTGATTTAAGTTTCTTTACGAAAAGGATTAATAATTGCTCGTTCCGGCAGTCATGTCGAAAACATTTCGGAAAAGATTTTCATTTACCGTATCGAATTCTAATCCTCTTCTATCATATACAATTCTGGCCACTTTTATAGCTTTTGCCAGGTCGTAGCGACTAAAACCTGAGGGGCCGCCCCATTTAAAACTGGAAATAAAATTACGTTGATAGCCTGATCCGAAAATATTTGAATTAATTCCGACTACAGAACCTGTATTAAACATGGTATTTATCCCGCATTTGGAATGATCACCCATAATCAAGCCACAAAAAGTAAGTCCGGTATCGATAAATGAATTTTGCGCATAGCTCCAAATTCTCACTGTTTCATAGGTATTCTTGAGGTTTGACGTATTCGTATCAGAACCTAAATTACACCATTCAGCAATTACAGAGTTGCCAAGGAATCCATCGTGTGCTTTATTGCTGTACCCAAAAATTACCGAATTACTAATCTCACCTCCTACTTTTGACCAAGGACCAATGCTTGTAGGACCATATATTTTAGCGCCGATTTTAACGGTTGAATTATCGCATAATGCAAATGGGCCGCGAATAACCGAATTTTCCATTATCTCCGCATTCTTACCAATATAAATTGGACCTCCGGTGGCATTTAAAGTGGCAAATTCAACTTTAGCGCCTTTTTCAATAAATATATTTTCGTGACCCAGGATATTATTTGTAGGACTAATTGTTTCGGAAGTTCTATTTTTAGTTAGTCTTACGAAGTCCATTATGATTGATTCCCCATTGAATTGAAAGATCTCCCAAGGATAATTCAGTTTGAAATGATTAATATCCGTGTTGATTTCTTTGGTTGCATCTATCTCATCCAACATATCAAATTCACTATCCGATAAGCGCATAGCAATGATATAATCTTCTCCAACCAGAATTTCTTTGGGCTTAAGAGTGAGGATTTTCTCGACCAGCTCGGGGGATGGACTTACTGACCCGTTGATTAAAATATTTTCTTCGCCTTTAACAATAGGATATTTTTCGCTCAAATACGCTTCGGTAAGTGTAGACGTTTTTGTTTTTAAATGATGTTCCCATTTTTCGCGAATGGTCATTATGCCTATTCTAATATCCGCAACAGGACGCATAAACGTCAAAGGAAG
>JBFHQD010000150.1:0-7878 GCA_041592395.1 Bacteroidales bacterium
AGTGGCCATTATTTTTATTTCAAAAACAAATCCGCCTGTCCTAATTAGCACATAACTTACAAAAAAGGTCGAATTGGGATTCTTGTTTTCTTTGATTTTAATAATTTCGAATCGCCGCGAATGCACGAATAAGAGATGTTTATTTTTTATTCGTGCATTTGTGGCAAAGGTATTCCCGAATAAGTGATATTCGGATTAAATTTTATCCCTTTCTTAAATCAGTTTAAATACTTTTCCGGGTAAACATCGTACCAATCCTTCAAATTCGAGATTCAATAGGGTAGCCGACACTTTGCTCATAGGCATATTTGCTTTTAATGCAATGTTATCGATCGTTGCTTCTTTTTCTTCGCGAATAATATTGACTAATATTTCTTCTTCAGGCTGAAGCTCAACAAACAATTTTTGTTGGATTTGCGTATTCTTTTTTACCTGATCCCAGCCCATCAAATAACGAATATCATTGGCCGATTCTACCAAAGCTGCTCTATGGGTTCGAATCAGAAAATTGGTTCCTCGCGAATATTGATCGGTAGGGCGACCGGGAACTGCAAAAACATCGCGATTATAACTGTTCGCAATATCGGCTGTTATTAAGGAACCTCCTTTTGTATCCGATTCAATAACGAGCGTAGCATCGGCCAATCCGGCAATGATTCGGTTTCGTTTCGGAAAATTTTGAGGATCAGGATTTGTACCGCTTACAAAATCGCTGAGCAAACCGCCTTGATCCATCATTCGTTTTGCTAATTCGCGATTGGTTGACGGATAAATACGGTCTAGTCCATGTGCCAACACGCCTACCGTATTTAGCCCATAATCCAAACTTGATTTGTGGGCTTGTGTATCCACACCATAAGCGAGTCCACTTACAATCATCAGATTCTCCTCTGCAAATTCAGAAATAATTTGATCACAGATCGATTTTCCTTGGGCCGTTACTTTACGCGTGCCCACAATAGCAAGTATCTTTTGTTGATTTAAATTTCCATTTCCTTTAAAATAGAGCATAACAGGGGCATCCATGGCGTGTTTCAAGCGGTTGGGAAAATGCTTATCCGTAAAAAACAATGTTTCTATTTTATTCTTATCGATAAATGCAAGTTCGGCTTCCGCTTTTTTAAACACATGCTGATTGACAATGGCATCTGCCAATTTTGTTCCAATACCATCGATTTTTAACAACTGACTTTTCTTTTGTTTAAATACGGCTTCAACACCACCGCAATATGCGATTAGCTTTTTTGCATTTACATCGCCAACACCGGGCAATAAGGTAATGGCTATTTCATAAAGCAATTGACTTTGTGATTTCTGGGACATTGGGAATAAATTGGCGTTTTAAAATTATTTCGATGTATCGATAGATATGCTATTCATTTAAAAAGATTTTAGCCTTTTATAAAACTAAGATACAAATTTTCAAATAGAATAAATAGGAGCGTTTTATTTACGATCCCTATAAATGGTTATTTTTTTGAATTTATCCGCGTTTATTTAGACTGCATTAAAATTGTATTCGCCTGTTTATCTGTATATAACAAAGTTTTTTTGCTTTGTTTTCTAAATTAGCCGAA
Organism: Bacteroidales bacterium; assembly: GCA_041592395.1. GTDB lineage: Bacteria > Bacteroidota > Bacteroidia > Bacteroidales > UBA12170 > UBA12170. Next base: position 1,578 of record JBFHQD010000150.1, read on the forward strand.
GCGCTTTTATCCAAAAAAATATTGCTATCTTTGCATTCTCAAAAAACATATAAAATGAGTATCACGAAAGAACAAATAATGGAATCTTTAAAAAAGGTTCTGTATTTCCCAAAAGGCTCAAATGTAGTTGATCTAGATATGGTTGACCGTTTGACTATTGAAGGAAACAAAGTTAGTCTGGCCTTAGTTTATCCACAAGCCAACGATAAAAATGCACATATTGTAAAAGATGCTGCAGAACGCACTCTTAAGGCTGATTTAGGCGATAGTATTGAAATATTTATTGATACAATGAGCGAGCAAGAAGCCGGTCGCGGTCCATTAGGCAAAGTAAAAAACATATTAGCTGTTGCTTCCGGTAAAGGGGGTGTTGGAAAATCTACGGTTGCATCGAATTTAGCCATTGCCCTAGCAAAAACAGGAGCAAAAGTTGGTTTGTTAGATGCTGATATTTATGGTCCTTCTATGCCTGTGATGTTTGGCTTAAACGGCGAACGTCCTGGAGCTAAAGAAGAAAATGGAAAAACAAAAATTCTTCCGATCGAAAAATACGGCATCAAAATGCTTTCTATCGGATTCTTTATAGAAGAAAACAAAGCCTTGATGTGGCGTGGATCTATGGCTTCAAATGCCTTAAATCAGTTGTTTAACGATGCGGATTGGGGCGAACTCGATTTTATGGTTTTGGATCTTCCTCCGGGAACGGGCGATATTCATTTAACTTTGGTACAAAGTGTGCCGGTAACAGGAGCCGTTATTGTAACTACACCTCAAAACGTGGCCCTTGCCGATGTGCGTAAAGCAGCCGATATGTTCAAAAACGATTCGATTAAAGTCCCTCTATTGGGTGTTATTGAAAATATGTCTTATTTCTCACCCGAAGATTGCCCGGATAAAAAATACCATATCTTTGGTCAAGGGGGAGGACAAATTGTTGCTAACGAAGTTGGCTGTGAATTATTAGGAAATATCCCCATAGTAGAAGCCATTGCAGAAACCGGCGATAGCGGTGTTCCAATCGCTTTAGACGATAGCACGGCAACAGCAAAAACTTTTAACGAAATTGCTAAGAAGATTATTAGTAATGTTGACAGACGAAATGCGGAACAAGCAGCGACAAGAATAGTTCAAATTGATCCTAACGCAAATTGTTCAACAAATTAACAATATTAAAATTGAATTTTATGGCAAATAATGCAGAATTACAAGGCAAAGTAGAAGGAATTATAGAACAGATAAGACCTTATTTGCAAAATGATGGTGGCGATATTCGCTTTATCAATATCGATGATGACAATACCGTTAATGTAGAGCTATTAGGCGCCTGCGGTTCTTGTCCTTACAGCACAATGACACTTAAAAATGGTGTTGAAGAAGCTATCAAGAAAGCTTTACCTGAGATAAAATCAGTTGAAGCCATCAATTTGAATCGCGAGTAAAATTCACAACTGTTTTTGAGAAAGACCGGTTTGATTTTTTTAATCGAATCGGTCTTTTTTATTGGGGTTTAGAAACTTCTTCAAAACCACCTTCAAAAGGGAAGAGCATTTTTGAACTGATATCGTAGTGAAAAAACTGACTGGCTTGCATCTCTTTAGGGTAATGCTGCTCAATAAATGAATTCATTAAATAATCGGCCAAATAACCCGCATAAAGATAACCCACATCATCAGCCATCTGATAAACATCTTTAACGGCTAATGAGTCCATCGCATAATAATAAACCAATTTCCCGCTAGCATTGTCTGTAATAAATTCGCCATTAAATTCGTCGGTTATAGAATTCTCGGCATAAAACACTTTTTGCCAAGTTGTATCAACGGCTTCAAACTCGAACCAATTTTGAAGTGTTACCATATTCAACTCAAAAGCTTTACGAAATTCTTCTTTCCCTATTTTTTCTTCAACGAGATAAGGATAATACGATTCAGCAAGTTCTAACTGCGCTAATTTAAATACATAATGCGGTCCCGGGGCATTTCTAAACGCATCCAAATCACCGGGCAAATAAACCGGAAATCCTCTTTTGTTTAATTGATCGATAAAACTATTTAGATAATTCTCAAGAAAAACCGAATCGGAAACCTGTTTTAAAAGTCGCGTTTGCTGAAATAAAAATTCGTTTAACGGAAAATTATCGGGAAGCGAAACAGAATCAAAATTATACTCATTATTATTGTACATCTCTAAGGAATAGGGAGGCACAACCAAAACGACCCCTTTATTTTCGGCATGCCGCAAAAATTCCAAAGCTAATTTCCGCTCTATCGAACAAGCGGAAAAAAGGAAAATCATCAACAAAAAAAGAAATCCTATTTTAAGTTTCATATCGACATGCATTAATTGATGACAAAGTTATAGTATGTTATCGACACTCCCAAAATCAGGCCAGATTCTTTTTATGCTTAGTCGGCATTATAAAATCGCTTACTTTTGCGCATCTAAAAAAAAACCAATGCAAACCTCAAACCTAAAATGGATTCTCTATATCTCACTTGTGTTTATATGGGGAACCTCTTTTATACTCATTAAAAAAGGCTTAGAAGTGTTTGATCCCGTGCAAGTTGGATCGATACGCATTATTATTTCTTTTTTGGCATTAAGCCCCTTTGTTTACAAACGCTTTAAATTCCTCTCAGCAAAAGACTGGGTTATTCTAAGCATTAGTGGCACTATTGGAAGTTTACTTCCGGCTTATCTTTTTGCCATGGCGCAAACCGGATTAAACAGCAGTACAGCAGGTGTTTTAAACTCTTTAACTCCACTTTTTACTTTATTAGTGGGCATTTCGTTTTTTAAATTAAAAGTTCGTTGGTGGAGTTTTGCCGGTGTTATTATTTCCATGATTGGCACTTATGGACTATTGAATGTAAGTGGGAATCATACTTTTTCTTTTAATATTCAATATGGCCTAATGATTATTTTAGCTACCTTTTTTTATGGAACGCAAATCAATTTAATCAAAACCTATTTAAAACATATTCCACCACTAACCATCACTGTTTTTCAGTTTTTTACCATAGGATTACCCGCTGCTATTGTGCTTTTTGGATTTACCGATTTTACAAGCTTGGCACAAACAGAGCCGCGACTTTGGGAGGGATTGTTTTATGTTGGAGCCTTGGCGCTGGTAGGTACCGCTTTAGCTCTAATTTTATTTAATAAAATGATAAAAATAGCCAATCCTGTTTTTGCCTCTAGTGTCACTTATTTTATTCCTATTGTTGCTCTACTTTGGGGCTTTTTTGATCACGAACACTTCGACCTCATTTTGTTATTATGGATAGGATTGATTTTAAGTGGCGTATACTTGGTGAATAAAAAATAAAAAGAGACTGTATTTTATTGAAACACTTGTGCGTTTCATTTTTATTCGTACTTTTGCAGTCCCAAAAAGTTGAACTAAGAATATAAAAAAATGTATGCAATTGTAGAAATTCAAGGGCAACAGTTTAAAGTTGAAAAAGATCAAAAGATTTTTGTACACCGTTTGGAAAGTGAAGAAGGCGCTTCTCTAGAGTTTAACAAGGTGTTATTGGTTGACAACGAAGGAACTGTTAATGTTGGAACCCCGACCGTAGAAGGCGCAAAAGTTTCCGGCAAAGTCATCGAGCATGTGCGCGGTGATAAAGTTCTCGTTTTTAAGAAAAAACGTAGAAAAGGTTATAAAAAGTCCAGAGGACACCGTCAAGATTTCTCGCAAATCTTGATTGAAAACATCGCTCTTTAATTAGACGGTTAATTATTAAAAAACTAAAAATTTTTAAAAATGGCTCATAAAAAAGGTGCAGGTAGTTCGAAAAACGGTAGAGAATCAGAAAGTAAACGTCTGGGCGTTAAAATATATGGAGGTCAGTTTGCAAAAGCCGGCAACATTATAGTTCGCCAAAGAGGAACGGTTCATAACCCTGACGAAAATGTTGGAATGGGTAAAGACCATACTTTGTTTGCTTTGTCTGACGGAATTGTTGAATTCAGAAAAAAGAAGAATCAACGTTCTTATGTTTCGGTAACACCGCTAACTACTGAAGAAGAAACAGCAAAATAAGTTTTGCTTCTCTTTAAAAAGAATATAACTCCTGCCAATTTGGTGGGAGTTTTTTTGTGCTTGCACTTGGGGTAACTAAAGCACACAAAATATATTTGTTTTTTTTGAGATTTGATGATTTGGAGCTTAAGCATTCCATTGGAAGTGGTTAAAAAACAAAACCTCAAAGACCTCGAACACAAAGAAGACAGATAAAATATTTATCCTATAATAATCACGCCTTTTCTTCCCCATTCTAAAGAATCGGTTTATTTTTGCAAAAAATATTATCATGCTCACTATTCAATTTATCAAAGAAAATCCACAAGAAGTTGTAGATCGTTTAAAAATTAAAAATTTCGACGCTTCTGTTTTGGTTGATGAAATCCTAAAACTTGATGACCAACGTCGCGAAACTCAAAAACAACTCGATGATATTCTTTCGGAAAGCAATACGCTAGCCAAAGAAATTGGCATGCTTTTTAAGCAAGGTAAAGCTCAAGATGCGAATGTTCTGAAAGAAAAAACAAGTGCACTTAAAGAGCAATCGAAAACGCTTGGCGATTTACTTAGTGACATTGAAAAAAACCTGCTCGACCAACAATTACTTTTACCTAATTTACCTCATCAAAGCGTAAAACCGGGCAAGGGCGAAAACGACAATGAGATCATCGAAAATAAAGGTCTTATTCCTGAATTACCCGAAAATGCGGTTCCTCACTGGGATTTAACCACAAAATACGATTTGATCGATTTTGAATTGGGAAATAAATTAACCGGCGCAGGCTTTCCTGTTTATAAAGGAAAAGGCGCAAAACTGCAACGCGCTTTAATTAATTTCTTCCTCGACGAAGCCATTGATGCCGGATACAACGAAGTGCTTCCTCCTTTGATGGTGAATGAAGATTCCGCCTACGGAACAGGACAATTGCCTGATAAAGAAGGACAAATGTACCATGTTGGTGTTGATAATCTCTATCTAATTCCAACTGCAGAAGTTCCGGTAACAAATATTTATCGCAACGTTATTTTAAAGGCTGATGAATTGCCCAAGAAAAACGTGGCCTTCTCCTCTTGCTTTCGTCGTGAGGCCGGTTCTTACGGTAAAGATGTACGCGGATTAAATCGCTTACATCAATTCGAAAAAGTGGAGATAGTTCAGGTGCAACATCCGGATAAGTCTTACGCCACTCTAGAAGAAATGCGAGCGCACGTAGCTTCTTTGCTCGAAAAACTTGAACTTCCTTACCGCGTCTTGCGACTTTGTGGTGGCGATGTAAGCTTTGCCTCGGCACTAACTTACGATTTTGAAGTGTATTCAACGGCTCAAAAGCGTTGGTTGGAAGTAAGCTCTGTTTCTAATTTCGAAAACTTCCAATCCAACAGAATGAAACTTCGTTTTAAAGACGAAAACGGGAAAAATCAATTGGCACATACGCTAAATGGATCTGCACTTGCCTTGCCTCGTATTCTGGCCGCTTTACTCGAAAATAATCAAACGGAAGAAGGAATAAAAATCCCCAAAGCCTTGCAAGCCTACACGCGGTTTGAGCTCATCAAGTAAAAACGAAAAATGACGGATTACGTAAAACCAAAAAAGCATCTCGGACAACATTTTTTAACCGATAAATCGATAGCGAAATCGATAGTGGATGCTTTAAATCCGTCGACGCAAAACCTGATTGAAATAGGTGCCGGAACAGGTATTCTAACACAATTTATTCTAGAAAAAAAGATCCCTAATTTCAAGATTATTGAGATCGATACGGAATCCGTAAATTATTTGCTCAATCATTTTGAGAATATGGATACGCATGTGATAGAGGCAGATTTTCTTCGTTTTGATCTTGAAACCTTGTTTCCGGTTCATTTTTCGATTGTTGGTAATTTCCCTTATAATATTTCAAATCAAATTCTTTTCAAGGCTTACGACTATCGGCAACAGGTAACTGAAATTGTAGGGATGTTTCAAAAGGAAGTTGCTGAGCGAATTGCCTCTAAACCGGGCAGTAAGAAATATGGGATTTTGAGTGTATTGCTTCAGGCTTTTTATGATATCGAGTATTTGTTTACGGTAAACGAAGCTGTTTTTGATCCGCCACCAAAAGTGAAATCGGGGGTTATTCGCTTAGTTAGAAACAAGGTGATCAAACTGGAATGCGACGAATCGCTATTTAAAAACGTTGTCAAGACGGCCTTTAATCAACGCCGAAAAACCGTTGGCAATGCACTTAAAAGTATGGGAGCGAAAGATTGGCCGGAAGAACACAATGC
>JBFHQD010000151.1:0-7645 GCA_041592395.1 Bacteroidales bacterium
AGCAATTTTCAATTGAATTTTCTCTGAGAACTCCAATATTTCGCTTCCACCGGCTTTTCCTAAATTTGTAATGATCAGTGCTTGATTTTTATGAACAGCTACATTTCCTTTTTTAAACCCTTTAAATCCGGCTTGATCGATAAGCCAAGCGGCCGCAAGCTTAAAGTTTCCGTTTTTTAAATTGTAAGCCACTAATTCAGGGAAAAGCTTTAGCAGTTCATCATGCTTCTTTTTATTTACGATTGGATTTTTAAAAAAACTGCCGGCATTTCCCAATATTTTAGGATCAGGTAATTTACGATTTCGGATATTTATAATCGCTTGACGAATAATCGCAATATTTAAATTCTCATAGCTCATCGCTTCCAATTCTGTTTTGATATTTCCATAATCGATTTTGAAAAAAGGAAATTTATTCAGTTTTAAAATAACAGCTGTAATGATGTATTTGTTTTTTAATTCTTGTTTAAAAATGCTATCGCGATAGCCAAATTGAAGTTCTCTGAGGTAAAATCGACGGAGTTCACCGGTTTCTATCTCTATGGCTTCCAGTCCGTTAAAGATTTCGGAAAGCTCTACTCCATAGGCTCCAATATTTTGAATTGGAGCTGCTCCAACTGTTCCCGGAATTAAGGAAAGGTTTTCGGCACCGGCATATTTTTTTTCGACGCACCAAGCCACAAAATCATCCCAAATTTCGCCCGCTGCCACTTTTATCCACACATTTTTATGTGTTTCGTCGAGCACTTCAAATCCCTTGTTTTGCATTTGGATAATAGTGCCTTTAAAATCGTTGAGAAACAGGAGGTTGCTACCTTCTCCAATAACTAGATAAGGATCTGATTTATCAAGTTTATTTTGAACAAAATCGCCGGCTTCTTTTTGGTTAGCTAATTTTACAAAAGTTTTACATTTGACATCAACGCCAAAAGTATTGTGGTTTTTTAGAGAATAGTTTGATTTTATTTCCATGGATTTTATTTTCGAAAGATATAGCGACCGGAAAGTAAATCTGAATTTAGTTTTCCGTTTTGATAGACGATTTCTCCGCCTTTTATTACAGTATCGGCTTTGCCTTGTATAATTTCATTGGCATAGATAGGAATATCACCTTTGGAATAGAGCGTTTGCTCTTTGACTTTTTGGGCTTTTTCTTGCCACACTACCAAATCGGCGTCAAATCCAAGAGCGATTTTGCCTTTATTTGGTAGGCGAAAAAGATGGGAGGGATGAGCTGCCGTTAACTTGACCATACTCTGGATTGAAAGTTGCTTTGAATGGACAAATCGACTGTAAAAAATAGACAGGCGATGTTGTATTCCTCCTGTGCCATTTGGGATTTCGGTAAAATTTTTTCCTTTTTGTTTTTGTGCTAAAGTAAAAGGACAGTGATCCGTTCCCAGTGTGCTCACTGTTCCTGCCGCGATCTGTTTTTCAATGCCCAAGCGATTTTCTTCGCTTCGGATAGGCGGACTTAGGACAAAACCCAGACTTTCTGCTTCAGGTTTATCATAAACGGAATCATTGAATGTGAAGTATTGGGGACACGTTTCCGCAAAAATGGGGAGATTTTCTTTTTGTGCTTGCGCAATTTTACTTAAAGATTTGGCTGTTGAAACATGGACTATATAAGTCGGGCAATTTGTTTTTTTAACCAATTCAATAACTTTTTCAACAGCTTGGTATTCTGTGTAATCCGGTCTTGTGTTGGCGTGGTAAACGACATCTTTTTGTTTGTTTTTTAGAGCCTCGGCCCGCAATTGATCGATGGCATCGCCCATTTCAGCGTGGATAGTCACCATTGCATTCAGCGATTTAGCCACTTGCATAACTTTTTCTAATTCTTCGAAATGAATTCCAACTGTAGCTTGGTAAGCCAAGTACGTTTTAAATGAGGTTATACCACAATCTTTTACGCATGCCTCCATTTCTTTCGGAATTCCTTTTCTCCATTCGATAATACTCATATGAAAAGCATAATCGCAGGCGCAATTTTTTACTTCGGCAAGGCGCTGATGATAAGCCTCTATAAGGTTTTGCCCTTTGTTGGGTGTAATAAAATCGATAAAGGTAGTGGTACCACCAGCCAATGCTGCATGACTTCCCGATTCAAAATCGTCGCAGGATGGACCGTATGGAGTAGGGAGAGCCAAATGTACATGAGGATCAATACCAGCAGGCAAAACAAAGCGTCCGCCCGCGTCTAAAATCGGAATGTTTGTAGCGCTTATTTGGGATCCGATCTTGGCAATTTTGCCTTTAGCGATTAATAAATCGGCTTCCAGAATTTCTTCTGCCAAGACAAGTTTCGCATTTTTAATAAGCAATTCCATGGATGTGTTTTTGCATTTAGTGTTTCGAAAAAAAGCGGCGTAGATTTTATTTCAATTGTTTAGAATAAATCTTATTTCCTTCTTGCATTTTTTCTTCAAAGCCTAATTTTTTTAGATAGGCATCGTTTTTTAAACTATAGCTTCCACTAATCAATGTGTTTATGCTTCTTTCGAGGAAAATAGACTGTTTGGGGTTATAAATATATTGTCCTAATTTATAATCGCGATATTCGGGTGTTACATAATCGAGTTCAACACAAAGCGTGTTTTTATCAATCATTCTTCCTATAAAAACACCGGCAACTTGCATATTGCGCAAGACTAAAAAGCTCAATTTATCGTCGGAAACCTTATGTTCAAATTTAGGAAAGAATTTGGCGATATCTTCTTTGTGGAATTGAATAAAATCGAGCAAATAATTATTGTCGTTTCGGATTGATAATGTTCTAAACAGTTCTTTCTTAGTATATTGCTTTGTTAAGAAAACAATATTTGTAATCATAATAAAGGCATTAACAATGCCTACAGGATAAGCGCCAATAGCAAAACCATAGGTTGTAAATAAAATAGTGCCAATTAAACTGAACCAACGTAAGCGAATGATAGAACTGAAAGTCATCGCGAAAGCGATAAAGAATGAGCCTAGATATCCGATAATTTCAATCAATGAAAATGCTTGCATAATTTAAATTTTATGCAAAAATAATCAATTAGTCGGGTAATTATCGTTTTGGTTGTTTCAAAAAAAAACGGTGTCCAAATCTTAATCGCTTACCTTAAAGTCAAAGGCTTTAAAATTAATCGGTTGACCATTATTCATTTTGCCAAAGATATAAACTTCATAGTCTCCGCTTTGATCTGAAGTATAAAACGAGATTGGATTTGTTTTCTTTTTTGATAGAAACGGATTCCAAAACAATAAGGTTCTAAAATCGCCTTTACGTGACTTTAAGGCGGTCTCATTCTCATACGTAATGCTTTTGAATTTGAAGCTTGGACTGAGTGTTTGATATTCGAAGAAAGTAGACGACTTTGGCATAATCATGCCTCCGAAATCATCCGTAAAAGTTCGAATCATAACAATGCCATTAATCGTGTGGTCGCCTAATATAAATGGAGATTTATGAACCTCAATCTTTTCGATATCCTTGGGTGAAATCTTCAATAATTCATTTACATTAAAAACAGGCACTTCATCAACTAAAATTAAAGGATCGTTGTAGAACAATTCTCTTTCAGAATCAAAAATGGCCAGACTGTAAATATCTTTCCGTTTTTTAACCCGTACGCTGGGAACCAATTCCTTAAGCACGATTTCTAAAGTTGATGTTTCAATATAATCGTCGAGTACTGTTGATATTTGTGGATTTTCAAAAGAATAGGGCAAATGACCAATGCTTTTGTCTTGATCCATCGGTATTAAATCGTAAGCTTTTGCCGTTTGAGCTGCTATCATCATTTGCTCAATTAAGTCGGTATCCGTTGAATCTATACTCAAGGGTAATGCTTTTAATTTTGGAAAAACGGGATAAAAATCTTTGTTTACCTTTAGTTCGAGTTCATCGGCGTTTTCGAATAGCGGACAAAGAAAAACATCCTGCTCATTTTCGAAATTATTCAAAGAAAAAAAGAAGCTTCCGTCTTGGCGCGTTTCATAAATATGAATTTGGGGATTTTTCTTAAAAACAGACAAGTAAATCGGCACATTTTCAATCGGTGTTTGCGTGCGTTTATTTACCACAATTCCGCTTAATCCAATATCTCTAACTTCAGGAATCCATATAAGTTTCGTGGGTTTTGGGGTAGCGTATAGCGATTGAAAGTCTTCGTTTTTGAGTTTATCGTTTAATATTTGCAAGAATATTTCTTGTTCCGTTTTTGTAAGTTCCTGAGCATTGAATTGCGTTTTTAAAAAGGAAAAAAGCAGTTTGGGTTCATCTAAATAGCACTGCAATTTTTCCATTTGAGAAAGAACGGTTCCTTTTTGTACTACTTTAATACCAAGGCTTGCATAATCTGTGTTATTCAATTTACTAAATGGAATAGTAACTTCTTGACGCTTTTTAAATTGTGTTTTTTCATCAGAAAAATCGGAGGTTTTTGTTTCGATTCCATCATTGCAATATGCGCTTATGGATACAATATCTCCGCTTTCATCTTTCAAGATCAAATAATACAATCCATCGTAGGCAATTTTTGAATTGGGTAAAACGATTTGGGTTTGTGAACCATTGAATTGAAAATCGGATTGGGAAAGAATTTGAAGTTGATTATTAGCTAATTCCAGCCTATAGTTTTTGTATGATGGCAAAACATTTGCTTGTTCAATAGAAACAATTTGTTGACCATTATTTGTACGTTTTGCGACAATGGAAATCAGATCAGCGCTATTCGCCATGCTATTTTTACTAAGCGTGTCTTTCTCAAGCTTTGGAAGACCAATATAAGGATTGATAATTTGAACAGCGCTTAAAAAATAGCTGTCAACCGGAAAGTTTTTCGAATAATTGGTATAGGCTCTGATATAATAAGTGTCTGATAAAAATTCCGACGGAATTTCTAAAACTCCTTGTGCTTCGCCTCGATTGATTCTGTATTTTTTCTGAACAATCGATTTTTGTTCGGCATTGAAAAGTTCAACATAAATTATTTCACTAACACTAAGTGCTTGGTTATCCAAATGTATATCGGCTCTAAACCAAATAGGTTCGCCACTTAAATACAGATCTCTATCTGTAAAAAATTGAATATGTTCGAAAGGTAGAGGATGGTTTAATTTATCCGAATCCATGGTGGTTTGGCCATTTAATAAAAAATGAAACCCAACTAAAAATAATAATAAAGCTCTTTTTTGCATGTCTAATTTTTTTTCTACCAATCCCAATATTCAGGTTTAATAGGACTTCCGCCTTTACGTGTACAATCCAAACAATCTTGTCTCACCCATGCCAAAGCTTCGATAGCTTCAGCTAATGTTTGGTCAGGGTTTTCGAAATAAACATAGGTATAATACAATGGAAGCGATTCTGCTGATGCAATCCTCATATTATTTGTTATGGCGTAAGTAGTTGTGTCTGCTGAACATTTAGTTCTGTCATAACGTATTCTTTCGGGTGCTTTGCAAAGCAGGTGTTCGCTTTTTGTTCCAGAAGCCACCATAAAATAGCCAAGCACAGGCTCCGTATCATCATCTAGATTACGTAAATTTCCTCTAATCTGAAAAGGTTGAGTTGTAAATAAAGCTTCGCTACTGCTGTTTTGTTTATCTAACTGATCAATAAAAGTAAAAGCCTCTTCTGATAGGGTAAACTGTTTAACTTGAATGCTGTATTTCACTTTTAATCTTTCGTCGGCAAAAGGAACGAAATGCAAAGGCAGTTTATTAACGCTCGGGATACTCAGGTATTCTGTGCTATAACTGAAGCGCTCGGGTATATTTTGAGTTGTCCAGCAAAAGAATAAAGTATCGGGATTAATTGTTCTGTCAAAACCATAAGGATTATGAAAATCCGTATCGTGAACTAATCCGTCGTACACTAAAACAATTTCATAGTCAGAATGATATTCATACGTTTCTTCCACTTCCCAATAAAAATAGGTTTGGGGATTGTCGGCACGTTTACTGCTAACATAAAACTGAAATCCTTCCTGATCAAATTCCAATTCATTTTCGGCTAATTTCCATGTTTCTGCATAGGAAATCTCGTCCACTTCAACCGGATTTAGCAGTTCTTGAAAATCAGATTCGTAAATTTTACCGTTATTGAGTTCGATTCTTATTTTATAAGACCGACCGATAATACCCTGCATACCTGAAGGGCTAGTTTCGTAAATTCCGGCATTTTTTTCGCTTAGAAATTCCTGATTTCCTTGGTTGTCGATAATTCTAATTTTTGCGCCGGAAACAGGGATATATTCCGGATCGTTAATCGAGCCTGAGCTGGAAAGCTTTACAGTATACGGGCCGGGGAAGTTTGTGATTTTCCCGTCGACAACCAAAAGCTGATCGCTGTTTGCATTCAATTCAGGCCAATATTCTTCGACGCAAGAAGTGGTAAATACAAAGAAAGCAAATACAACGGCCCAATGAAAAATTTTATATCTATTCGCTTGCATAATTACCTAATTTAAAGTTGTAACTAACAGAAAAAATGGGAGCTCCAAATATGGAAAGCTTATAGGCTTTTATGTTCCCATTCGTTTCTTCGTAATAGACAGAAAAAGCATTTTTTCTACCCAAAACATTGTATACTGAAAATGCCCAGGTGCCGTGTCCCAATTTTCTTTTAAGAAGGTTCCCTTCCACATTGAGTGATAAATCCAATCGTAAATAATCCGGAATTCGATAAGCGTTTCGACTGGAATAACTCAAAGTTGGAATATCATTCAAATAATAAATAGATGTGGGATAAGTAATCGGACGACCGGTTGAATAAACCACATTTCCTGAAATGGCATAACGCCTCGACAGATCGTAATTGGCTACTAAATTAAAAGCATGCGGTTTATCGTAATTGGAAGGGTAGGGCTCTCCATAATTAATTCTATTTTCGGCAAAAGGACTGTCAACCAATACTTTTGAGTTGGAGTACGTGTAATTTATCCATCCCGTTAAAGCACCTTCATTTTTCTTTAGCATCAACTCTATACCATAAGCATCTAAATCTCCTTGCAGTGTGGCTTGTTCTGTGTTTTTATTAAAAAACAAATTGGCTCCATCTTTTATCTCCACCACATTTTGGGTGATTTTATAATAAGTCTCGATCGAAAATTCATAGCGATTGTTCCAAATATTGCTATAAAATCCCAAAGTAAATTGATCGCCGACTATAGGTTCGGTATTGTAATCACTCAATTTCCACTTGTAATTTGGCGATACCGCAATCGTATTGCTTAGCATGTAAATATACTGATGCAAACGGTTATAGGCTGCTTTAACCGAGACGTTATCGTCAATTAAATAGATCATTCCTATCCGGTAATCGAGTCCGCCATAGGTTTTTATAGGTTCCCAATTGGAATAATGCACGACTTCAAGAATATTATCTTCGGTATAGGGTAATCCTTCTTTGTAGACATTTACATCTTGTTCGCCTAAATAAGTAAAGAGATTAAAGCGCAAACCACCCGAAGCGGTAAGCTTGTCGTTTATTTTCCATTCGTCGCTTATAAACAAAGCGTTTTCCAATCCTTTTTCTTTGCCTAAATCGGTATAATTAATAAAGCTAACGCCTGTTAAAGGATTGTATACGCCTTTATCTATCGCATACAGTGTAGAATTAATTCCGACTTGAAATTTGTGATTGTCGATG
>JBFHQD010000152.1:0-7632 GCA_041592395.1 Bacteroidales bacterium
GTCACTATAAAAACAACATTCACAATAAAAAAGATCAAGAGTGAAATAATGGTTAGAATGGTAACTGTTTTATAGTTTGATAATCTTAATATTTTCATGCAATACTAGTGTCTAGACAACTATTCAGTTTTCTGCTAATATAAGAAATTTGTTAATCTACAAACAATTGATTTTAAAATCCATGTTAAATCACATTTGCTTTTAATTTGGTCTAACCCCGGCCATAATTAAGCCGCATATTGTTTAGAATAAACGAATCGGAAATCGTCGATTCAAATGAGATTATTTTTTATTGATTGCCCTTCCAATCTTTAAAAGGATTTTTCATTAACGAAGCATTATAATAGTTGATATTTCCTGTCACTTCCTCACCAAGCCAATCCGGTTTGATAAAATCATCCTCTTCAGCACCCAGTTCTATTTCTGCAACAAGCAATCCTTGATTATCGCCATAAAACTCATCCACTTCGTAAGTGTGATTTCCGACATCGACTAAGAACCTTGTTTTATCAATGACACCGGTTTCGCAAAGTTTAAATAATTCTTCGGCTTCTTTTACTGAAATCTCCTTTTCCCATTCGTAGCGCGAAACTCCCGAATCGTTGGCAGCACCTTTAATGGTAATAAAGCCTTTATCGTTGGTAATCCTAATCCTTACTGTTCGCTCAGGAACTAAAGAAATATAGCTTTGTTTAATTCGAATCTGTTTTTTTGCTTTCGATTTAAAATCACCTTTAACTAAGAATTTACGTTCTATTTCTTGTCCCATATTACACGCTTATAATCAAAGGTTTACCAGCTCTTCTTTCACTTTTTTCGGAAGCGAATTTACAATCAAATCGTAAGAATGATTGATTAATTCCTCCAGAAGTTCATCGGATATTGAGCCATCCACTTGAATGGTATTCCAAAGTCGTTTATTTAAGTGATAACCCGGAATTATCGCAGGGTATTTTTCTCTAAGCTCAACGGCTCTTTCCGGATCGCATTTTAAGCTGATTCTAAGCTCGCCATCTAAACTAACAATGGCAAACATTTTATTCATTACCTTAAAAACAAGCGTTACCTCATCAAAAGGAAAACCTTCTGTTACCCCCTTTTTCGCCAAACAATAATCTCGTATTTCTTCTGTATTCATATTCCAAAAGCATTGAATCGATTTCAAAAGTAAGTAAATATTCTATGGGAGAATTCGTTTTTTTAATTCTCATTCGCTTAAAAATAGGTAAATTGCGAGCAGTTTAAAATTGATCTGATCGTTTTTTTAAAACAGCAATATTAAAGATTATGGAAAAGAATTATTTTGCTCACGAAACCGCAGTCATCGACGAAGGATGTACTATTGGCAAAGGTGTTAAGATATGGCATTTTAGTCATATTATGTCGAACTGTGTGCTTGGCGATTATTGCAATATTGGCCAAAATGTAGTGGTTTCGCCCGAAGTAATTCTTGGGAAAAACGTAAAAGTCCAAAACAATGTTTCTATCTATACAGGAGTCATTTGCGAAGACGATGTTTTTCTCGGTCCGAGTATGGTTTTTACCAATATTACCAATCCCCGGAGCAATGTGGTTAGAAGAGGCGAATACGCAAAGACATTAGTAAAACGAGGGGCTTCAATCGGTGCAAATTCGACTATAGTCTGCGGCCATGATATTGGCGAATTTGCCTTTATAGGCGCCGGTGCTGTAGTTACGAAAACCGTTCCGGCCTATGCGCTCGTTGTTGGCAATCCTGCCCGACATATTGGATGGATGAGTGAATTTGGACATCGTTTAAATTTTGACGAAAAAGGCATTGCCATTTGTCCTGAAAGCAAAGAAAAATACCGCTTAGAAAACGGACAAGTTCAGAAATTAAGCAGCTAAAACGAAGGAAATGGATTACAGCGCAATACTTCAACAGGTTTATACCGAAAGTAAAGCTTTTGCAGACGAAGGAAAAGTGGCCGATTATATTCCGGAATTATCAACAATAAACCCGTCTAAATTTGGAATTTATCTTCATACAAAAGAGCAGTCGAATTTTGAATTGGGCGATAGCATAGAATCTTTTTCCATTCAGAGTATTTCCAAAGTATTTACTTTATCGATGGCTTTTTCGCTTTTAAAAGAAAATATCTGGCAACGTGTTGGCGTAGAGCCTTCGGGCACGCCTTTTAATTCGATTGTTCAGTTGGAATATGAAAACGGGATTCCGCGAAATCCGTTTATCAATGCAGGAGCATTGGTTATCGCTGATATTTTGCTTTCTCATCTAAAAGATCCAAAAGAAGAGTTGCTTCAATTTGTTCAGGCCATTGCCCAAGACAAAAGCATAGGTTTTGATCCAAAAATAGCCCAATCTGAAAAAGCATCCGGATATCATAATGCAGCTTTGATTCATATGTTAAAAGCCCATGGAAATATCAAGAATCATTGCGATGACGTACTTGATTTTTATTATAACCAGTGTTCCTTAAGTATGAATTGTAAACAGTTGGCGTATGCTTTTTCGCCTTATGCTTCCTTAGTCGAACCTTTTGATTTTGCAGGTATAACTTTGAGTAAAAGTCAGGTAAAGCGCATCAATGCGATTATGCTTTCGTGTGGTTTTTATGACGAGTCGGGCGATTTTGCTTTTAGAGTCGGATTACCCGGAAAAAGTGGTGTCGGAGGCGGAATTATAGCTTTTCATCCTCACGAATATTCCATTGCTGTTTGGAGTCCGAAATTAAACAAAAAGGGGAATTCTGCACGGGGCATGAAAGCTTTGGAGCTTTTTACAACGCTGAGCGGCCAATCTATTTTTTAAAAGTTGATATAATCCATAGGATTCACCGAAGAACCATTTGCCCACAATTCAAAATGCAAATGAGGCCCTGAGCTTTGTTCTCCCGAATCCCCGATAATGGCTATTGGATCGCCCGATTTAACAATATCGCCTTGCTGTTTTAATAGCGCAGAATTGTGTTTGTAAACAGAGATAAAATTACCGGGGTGCTGAATGGCAATCACATAGCCCGTATTTATAGTCCAATCAGCAAAAATTACTATCCCATCGTAAACCGCTTTTACAGCATCATTGCGCTCCGAAACTAAATCAATACCATAATGCTTGGCTGCACTGTTGTAGTGATTGGTAATTATGCCTTGTATTGGTTTAAAAAAGACCATTGCACTGCTGTTTCCAACATTTCTGTCGTAATCCGACGCTTGTGCATCGTAAAAATAAAGGTTGTAGGCATTCTGATTTTCAACTTCGGAACGTAACAACGAGTCTTCGGCCGAAATCTTATTTTCAATATCGCTATAATCGTAAACTTCAGATGAATCGACACTCATATCATCATCGAAATCTTCGCCACGAAGAATCTTTTGCAGATTCATCATATATTGATTTTGAAGTGAATTTTTATAGGCTAAGGAATCGAGGCTTAATTCCATTTTATATATTTGAGAAGCCAAATTTGGATCTGTATAGCCCGGAATATACTCGCGCAAAGAAGTAAAGGCTAACAAATAGATCATTACGGCCATCCAGAACAAAGAAAAAACACTAAGCACACCAATCACATTCAATTGCGACAAACGAAAACTAATTTTTTGTTCAAAATTATCTTCGTTAATCAACACCAATCGGTATTTATACCGTAATTTTTTTAACCTTTTTTTTTCTTTTTGCTTTTTCATCTGCGATTCGGCAAATATATGGATTTCTCATTTTCAAACCCTTAATATCTCTTTTGAAAAGAGAATAAAATAGCATCAAATCAAAACTTTCTGTCATTTTACCATATAATTCAAATTATTTCAGAAAAATTAAAATATTTTTGCAAGAATACAGTTTAGAGATTGTGCTTTTGAAAGATTCTAAAATAATCGGTATCCTCGTTTCCTTTTCATTTAAACCATGGAGTTTGGCTCTATTTATCATGCTCCTTTTTGCCTCGTGCTCAACAAAGAAAAATACATTTACACGACGCGCATATCATAATCTTACTTCGCATTATAATGGTTGGTGGAATGGAAACGAAAGTTTAAAAGACGGTCTCGTTAAACTTGAAGCAATAGTCATAGACGATTATGCTAAAAATCTGCTTGTCTTTAATTATGGCGACAAAGCTCAAATGGGTTCCCTAATTGCGGATATGGATCGCGCTATTGAAAAAGGATCGGTAACCGCATTAAGACACAGCATGTGGTTTAAAAACCGAGAACATTGCAACTGGATAGACGATAGTTATATGCTCATTGGAAAAGCGAACTTCTATAAACAAGAATATACGAGCGCTCGCCAGAGTTTTAATTTTGTTCTCAGTCGCTATTATTACAATAGCATTAAAAGCGAAGCCCAATTGTGGTTGGCCAAAACCTTTATCGAATCCGGTAGTTTTCAGAAAGCAGAAACTCTACTCGATGAAATAAGCTTGTTGTTCGATGATGAGCAAACACCTTATGTTCGCAAAAACCTTGATTTAGTTTATGCTGATCTGTTTTTGAAAAGCAATCAAGATCAAAAAGCAAAACCCTATTTAGAAAAAGCTTTAGACTTGCCCATAAGCAGGAAAATGATAGCACGCATTTCCTATGTGTTGGCGCAATTGTATCAAAAAGAAAATCAACCCGCGATTGCTTCCGAATATTATCAGAAAGTGATTAAACTAAATACCAATTACCAAATGGCCTTTAATGCCAAGATAAATTTGGCCTACTTGTACACGCACAACGCCAAGGGGGGTGAAGACTTGCGCAAAAGTCTAAGCAAAATGCTAAAAGACAGCAAAAACAAAAACTATCTGGACCAAATTTATTATGCTTTAGCAGAAATCGACCTCAAAGATAATGACACTTTGCAAGCCATTTCGAATTTACGGAAAGCCGTAAAACAAAGCACCCAAAACAAAACGCAACAAGCTATTGCCTCGTTAAAAGCAGCCGATTTATTATTTGAAAATAAGCGCTTTTCTCTATCTAATTTATATTACGATACCGCACTTCAGGCTTTACCTCCTAAATACGAGAACTACAACCGTATCACAAAGGAAGCAAGCATTTTTAAGCATTTGTCGCAACAGTTAGGCCTCGTTCAAGAGCAAGATAGTCTTTTGGCGTTGGGCCGACTTTCGAATACACATTTGTATGCGATAGCGGACAGCCTCATTCAAGTAGTTATAGCATCAGAAGAACAACAGCGCGATGAGGAATTTGCTAAACAACAGAGCATAACTATGGGCAACCAGAGCAGAAATACCTCCGAAACAACCGCAATGGGAAGTGGGAAATGGTATTTCTATAATGCTCAAGCCCGAAGTATGGGTTATACCGAATTTATTGCCAAATGGGGAAACAGAAAGCTGGCCGATAATTGGCGTTTGAGTAACAAAGAGGCACAAAATACGCATGATTTTGGACTGCAAAATGAGAATATGGACGAGGAAAACGCGGACGAAAATTTGGACGAGGGTTCGGCAACAAATCCAAAATCTCGAAATTATTATTTAAAAGACATTCCGAGAACAGCCGAGCAAATTAAAAATGCGGAAAATAAAATTGCCGATGCGCTTTATCAAGCCGCTTTTATATATAAAGAAGATTTAAAGGATAATAAAAATGCCTTAGCCGTTTTTGAAGAATTCGCCAATCGCATTGATGAGCACCCTTATCAACTGCAAGTTTATTTTCAATTATACCAAATGTATGATGAACAAACGCAAGCGGAAGAAAAGAACAAATACAAAAACTTGATTATTGTTAATTTCCCAGAAACAGATTATGCTTTGCTTGTTCAAAATCCGGATTACGCCCGTGAAATAGAAAAAAGACAAAACTACTTTAACGATCAGTATAAACGAACCTATCAGGCCTTTGAAAAAGGGCAATATTTGCTTGCCTTACACTATGCAAATCAAGCTTTAGACAAAACAGAAGACCATGCCTTAAAAGCAAATTTCATGTATTTAAAAGCGCTTTCATTGGCGCAAACCAGCGTTTTAGATTCGCTGTATACGAATTTAGAAAAGTTGATTAAAAGCTATCCCGATGCTCCAATTGCAGCTCAGGCTAAAAACGTTTTATCGCAGCGTGGAAAAGCACTTGATAGTTTTACAGCGAGTGCTAAAGAAACAGCGAGTGCTCCAAATGCGTTATTAAACGAGGCTTTGGCTATGTATCATGTAAAAACAAACGATAAACATTTCATGCTCATCATTCTCAATACGGAAAAGATAAACAGCAATGCGATACAAGTAAGGATACAAGATTTCAACAAAAAACAAGCACCAAATATTCAACTTACAAGTTTAGCATTCGATAATCAAAGACAAATAATCCGTATTGGAGAATTTAAAAATCAGACAGAAGCCATGGATTATTACAATGTATTTATTGCTGATAATTATGTTTTTCCGGCCATACTTAAAAATGAATCCAAAACTTTTGTAATTTCGGCTGATAATTATCCTCTTTTCTTTAGCGACAAAGACGTTGAAAAATATGAACTGTTTTTCAATAAAAAATATATAAACTAATGTTTGGTACTTTTAAAGATAAAAAAATGGCAAAAAGCGTAGAATTTGATACGAACACAATTACAACCATAAGTATTGGCACAGTCTTAAAAGGGGATATTTCTACTGAAGGAGATTTTAGAATTGTTGGTAAATTAGTGGGTAGTATACGATCTACAGGCAAAGTTGTAGTTGGACAAAATGGAGTGATTGAAGGTGATATTTATTGTCAAAATGCTGATTTTTCAGGAACAATAAAAGGAAATGCAGTTGTTGAAAATTTGCTTTTGTTAAAATCGTCAGTAAATATGAACGGGAATATCAAAACAAACAAACTTTCCATTGAGTCCGGAGCTAATTTTAATGGCAATTGCGAAATGAGTTCGGCAGACTCAAAATCATCCAATGAAAACAAACAAGACCAAAAAAAATCTTAATGCGTACGTAAAATATTCGAGTCTTGCTATACAAATGGGACTGATTATTGGCTTAGGCATGTTTGGTGGTTTTCAATTAGATAAGTTCATACGTTGGCAATTTCCTATATTCACCTTGTTGTTATCTCTAGGCGCAGTGGCTATGGCCATTTATATTGCGATTAAAGATTTTTTAAAAAAATAAACATCACTATGGACAAATCATTTCGAAATTTTAGCAAACAAATAATTTATGTTTCGTTAATAGCAGCTGCTCTTACCTACGGCTTAAGCTTTTTTATTCCCGTAGCTTTTATAAGTAGTTCTTGGCCCTTTATCCTTTTGTTTTTTCTCTCGATTTCATTAATCGTACATCGCTTTTTGCTTAAAAAAACAGATGGTAACCACGGAAAATTCATCAATGCTTTTTTACTTACCACAACGGTTAAACTGCTTCTGTTTCTAAGTGTAATTTTAATTTATGTACTCCTAAACAGAGCCGATGCTATCGGATTTATCCTTACTTTTTTTGCTTATTATCTGATTTTTACTGTTTTTGAGATATTCTCGATATTAAAGTTCCTTCGCCAAGCACAAAAGTAAGAAAGGCGATCGCTCAACTATTTTTTTTGCGGAATACTTCCTGATTCTTAATCGAATCATATAAAAGCTTTTTGTACCTTTGAAAAGCAATTAAATATATCTATCTATGGTCTATATTACTAGAC
>JBFHQD010000153.1:0-7613 GCA_041592395.1 Bacteroidales bacterium
AACAAGCACTCGAAAGGGTGAATACTTTAAACAATGCCATAGAACATACTAAGGATGTCGTTTTTATGACAGATATCAATAAGGTTTTTACCTATGTTAATCCGGAATTTACACATCTTTATGGCTTTACAAAAGAAGAGGTTATTGGAAAACGAAGCCCTAACATCCTGGATAGTGGTACTCTATCAAAAGAAGAACATAAGGCTCTTTTTAATACGCTTTTAGAAAAGCAAAGTATTTATGTTGAGTATATTAATAAATGCAAAAACGGGAAACTTATCGATATTGAAGCTTCCGCCGATCCCATTTTAAATGACGAGGGTAAGATTATCGGTTTTTTGGCAATGCAAAGAGATATTAGCGCAAGAAAAAAAGCCGAAAAAACACAAAACATTATCCTAAACATTAGCAAAGCGGCAAATCAATGTGAAAATTTGGATGAATTATTTGTCTTTATCCAAAAAGAAATGAATAGGGTAATTGATTGTACCAATTTCTTTGTTGCCTTTTACAATGAAGAAAAAGAACATATTGAACTTCCATTTATTCGAGGAGTCGAAAGCAACATTAAAAGTTTTCCTGCAGGAAAAACACTCACAAGTTGGGTAATTCGAAATCAAAAATCTTTATTGGCCACCTCTAAAGTCCAAAAAGAGCTAGAGAAAAAAAGCGATATAGAATTGAAAGGCAAACCGGCCGCGGTGTGGTTAGGTGTTCCTTTAATGATTGCGAATAAAATTATTGGCGTTCTTGCCGTTCAAAACTACGAAAACGAAAACGCTTACAATCAGCAGGATGCTGATTTGCTGGAAATAATTTCGTACCATATAAGCACGCCTATTGAGCGATTACAAAAAGAAAAAAGATTACTAAACGCACTAGAAAAAGCTACGGAGTCCGACCGATTAAAATCGGCATTCTTAGCTACTATGTCGCACGAATTAAGAACACCTCTTAATGCTATTATTGGGTTTTCGAGTTTAGTAGACGAATATACTGAAACACAAGATGTTATATTCTTTTGCAAAAAGATTTTTGATAGCGGACACCATTTGCTCGATTTAATTAATAACATGTTTGAATTAAGCTTTGTTGAAAACGAAAAAGTAAGATTAAACATTAAACGCATTGAACTTAAAGAAAGTTTAAAAACGATTTATGAAATTGTTTATATTGAAAAAGCCAATTTAGCGAAGCAACATCTCGAGATCAATCTAAATCTTATCGATGAACAGATTCCTTTTTGGATTTATTCTGATGAAGGAAAACTAAGGCAAATATTAATCAATATTTTAAAAAATGCTTTAAAATACACCAAAACCGGCTCGGTTGACTTTGGTTATGAACAAATTATTGAAGACAAAAAACCAATGCTTAAGTTCTATGTAAAAGATACCGGAATTGGAATTCCTGAAGATAAGAAGGATATTGTTTTTGATGAATTCCGTCAAGTGGATGATTCTCATACGCGCCAACACGAAGGAATTGGTGTTGGGCTTGCTATAAGCAAGAAGCTCGTCCGCTTTTTTGGCGGCAATATCTGGTTTGATTCTGAGTTAAATAAAGGGACAACATTTTATTTTACAATACCTTACGAAAAGGGTTAAAATCTGAATTAGAGTAATCCATTTTTACTTTAGAAAGAACAAAAAAAAGCCCTTGGAAATAATTTTCAAGGGCTTTTTTTAGACTACTAGTGAGGGCTTCACTTTAGTGAAACCCTCACTATCTTATGGATTCATTTCGTAAGCATCCACATTGGCATATACATAATCTTCCCAAATCGTTTTTGTACGTGCTGCATCCACAGCCGGTTTTTGTATCATCCTCAAGCAGTATTCCATTTGCTTTTCGGTGCTGCTTGGTCGATTATAAAGTTCCAACGCATATTTACTGAAATCACGCACAATAAAATCAAAAATCTGATCGATTAACACCTCATCAATCTTCATAATTTTTGCATTTTCCAAAATAAGCTGAGCATAAGGAACCAAAGTAAACATCTCGCCAATGGTAAGCATAACATCTACATTTTTGGTTTGCTCTTCGGTGGCCGGAGCTCGCATTAAAGTTTCCTTAAACAAATTCACCTGCTTACGGAAAATGGCAATATTGGGTAAATCGAATAAATCGAAAGCTTTGTTATAATCGTGGAATTGAATTTTTCCCAAACCGCGTGTTGGTCCTTGATTAAACAAGAAGGTATCATCCGCGGCATCGCTGCGTTGTGGCACTTCCGGATATTCTTTTGGAACAAAAAGGAAGTTTTGTAAGAATTTGATAATCAACGCAATATTTACATGAACAGTTCCTTCTAGTTTTGGAAGTGCACGAATATCGCGCGTAACCATTTCGAAGAAGGTGTCTTTTTCAAAGCCTTTAGCTGCAATAACATCCCACATTAAGTTAACCACTTCTTCGCCTTGCGTGGTCACTTTCATCTTCATAATTGGATCGTAAAGCATATACCGACGATCTTGAAGCGAAGCAGAACGCATATAATCAGCTGTACGTGTAGCATAGAGTTTCATAGCTACCAAGCGACTGTAAGCATCCGTAAACAAGCGTTTTACATGCGCAAAATCCGTAACAAATATACCGTAAAGACTACGTTTAGACGCGTGATTAATGGCTTCGTAAAACGCGTGCGTACTCATCCCAATAGAAGCCCAACCTAAATTGTATTTTCCAACATTAACTGTATTCAAGGCATTATCCCAAGCTTGAGCGCCTTTGGCCAAAATATCATCTTCAGTGATGGGATAATCGCGTAAAGCGTATTCTCCCACATAATTTTGGCTATTTACCGTATTCTTAACTAAATCGTATTTCGAATGTTGATAATTGGCAGCGAAAAACACATATTCATCGTTATCGAGTTTGCCAAAAGTAGAAACCATATCGGCTCTGTTTGCATTGCCAATATAGTATTTCGATCCATTGGCCAGATAAGTGCCATCGGCTTGTTTGGTTAGACGCATTTCGGTTGAATAAACATCGGCTCCATGGGTTCTTTCCGAAAGTCCAAAAGCAAAAATAGAACCCCCTCGTAAGAGCTTAGCTGCTCTTTCTTTTGCTTTTTCATTGTCCGACATCCAAATAGGACCAAGTCCTAAAATAGTGACTTGCCACGCATACCAATAAGGCAAGCCATAAAAGCCAAGGATTTCGTTAAATTCTTGAATTCGCCACATATCCCAGCGCGAATTCTCTCCACCGTATTTAGCGGGAGTCAATAAGTCGGCAAAAATTTCTTCTTTAGCGATAAAGTCGATAAATTCTTGATACCAGGTACGCTCCTGGTCGTCTTTTTTAATGCTTGCTTTTCCTTTGTTTTCGAAGAAAGCCACGGTCTTGGCCATTATTTCTTCGGAACGTTGATCCGGATAAAAACGTTTGCGGTTTTTGGGGTTAAGTAATATCATAATCTAGATTTATTTTATTTGGATGCTCAAAGATAAAAAATATCTTTAGTTTCCTATGCATGCATTGTATTATTTAAAAAATACGTAAGTCATAGGATGACTTGAAGTCATACTATGACTTACATTTAAAAAAATCTAAAGCAATTTTATTTCGCGTGCTGTTTCTTGCTGTAATAAACCAAGTAAACACCCAATAAAATAAGCGGAATACTCAGCCATTGACCCATATTCAAAGTCATGTTTGCTTCAAAATCGACTTGATTCTCTTTTATAAATTCGATGAAGAAACGTGCTCCCCAGGTAACAATCATCCATATGCCTGTTAGGTAAGCCAAAGCAGGTTTTCCTTGTTTTTTATAGAAATACCAAATTAAATAGGCAAAAAGGAGTAAGTAAGAAAGGCCCTCGTAAATCTGTGTAGGATGATGCGGAAGCACTTCTGTTCCGGGGGCAAACGCGCGGTAAAACTTAAATCCCCAGGGCATGGTGGTTACGTGACCAAATATTTCGGAGTTCATCAAATTGCCCATGCGAATAAAAAAACCGGCCAAAGCCACAACAATAGCAATGCGATCGGTTACCCAAAAATAATTCAGCTTTTCGCGATAAGCAAAAATACCAAGCGCCGTCAAAATACCAATAGCCGCACCATGACTAGCCAAACCACCTTCCCAGATATAGAGCATTTTTAATGGATGGGCAAAATAATATTCGGGCTCATAAAAAAAGATATGACCCAAGCGCGCGCCAACTACAGTTCCGATAAGCATATAAGTGGCCAAACGATCGAGTGCATTTTCCGACATTTTGGCCATTTTGAAAAATCTCGCCATCAAAATATAGCCAAAAAAGAAAGAAGAAGCGAACAAGAGTCCATACCATCTAACTTCCCAGCTTCCTATATGAAAAATTTGTGGGGCAACGTTCCAATCGATATATGCAAGCATCATTCTATTTATTTTTTAGCAAAAATGCGTATTTTTTTTCAAAGCCAAAGTTACTTTTCTTAATCAAGTGCTTTGTTTGATGTATCGATCTTTGACAAAGCGTATAATTTCTTGTATTTTAGATATGAGGCTTTAGATTCTATGGTACAAATTTTCCATCCATAGGCACCATCCAAAAACCCAAGCGATAAAAAATAAGCTTTTACAAATTTAACCCCCGCACTTAAATAACGTTTAATAAAAACGCCTCTCTTTCCCTTATTGTAGAGTGCTTGAGCGGCAATTTCGGCATATTTTAAGCTGCGTTCGCGATGCTCCTGAACCGAATAATAGGAATAATGCAAGATATCGCCTTTTAAGTGAGCTGTTTTTGCCTTTGTAAAAAGTTCCAATTTATCGTGTGGATTCGTGCCTCCCCATTTTCCTTTTTCACGTTGAATAAGTCGAAGTTTTGTATCGGGATACCAACCGCTGTGCTTTATCCAAGTCCCGCAATAATTGGTCAATCGATTCATGGTATAGCCATCGAATTGCCAATTTTGTTTGACTTCTAAAATGGACTTGCTCAATTCCTCCGAAAGTGCCTCATCGGCATCTAAAGACAAAACATAGGGGAAATTTGCTTTTGATAAAGCGTAATTTTTTTGTTCGATATGACCTTCAAAAGGATGAAAATAAAATCGAGCGCCTTCCTTTTCAGCTATTTTTTGCGTGTTATCGCTTGAGCCCGAATCGACCACAACAATTTCATCGGCAATGCTTTTTACAGACGCCAAACAGCGACCAATATTTCGCTCTTCATTCATTGTTATGATAACTACGGATAATTTAATCATAGAAAAGAAATCATTTCGTTAATAATTATGATAAATAGCCTTTTCGAATACTCAGATAAAAAATGCATTAAATAAGCGCTTTCTTAATAAAAAAGTAAAGATAATACATTTAATTTGGATGGAATACGCCCTAAATGATTTGTCTCTTGCAATTTTTCATACTTTCGTATTTTTAAGACACGCTGTGGATGACCCCTCATTTTATCAATAAAAAGCACTTTTTTTTCCTGACCTTATTAATCGGTCTGCTCTTGAATAACGTGCATGCGCAATATTATGCCGGTGGTCAAAGTCCGGGAAGCATTAAATGGCAACAAATCAATAGTCCTTATTTTCAGATTATTTTTCCTGAAGGATTTGAAAATCAAGCCAATTATATAGCCAACACCTTGGAATATGCCCGGATTTTAGACGGAAAAACCTTGGCGAATTATCCACGAAAAATAGCCGTTATTTTACATAACAGAACAGTTGTAAGTAATGCCGAAGTCGGTTGGGCGCCTAAACGGATTGAATTTTTTACACAGCCACCACAAGACAGCTATGCGCAAGATTGGTTTCAACAATTGGCCTTGCACGAATACCGCCACGTGATTCAGATAGATAAGATGCACCAAGGAATAACACGCGTTTTGTATGCTTTATTCGGACAGCAAATTACGGCCGGCATTTATGGTTTATATGTTCCTTGGTGGTTTATCGAAGGCGATGCTGTTGTTACAGAAACCGCTTTAAGCAAGACAGGACGTGGCAGGCAACCGTTTTTCGAAATGGAATTACGCGCTCAGCTTTTGCAAAAAGGCGCTTATTCTTACGACAAAGCTGCCCATGGTTCTTATAAAAATTTCACGCCAACACATTATCATTTAGGCTATTATTTGGTGGGTTATGGAAGAGCTAAATACGGACCGGAATTGTGGGAAAACGCACTCAATAATGTAGCCCAAAAACCTTATTCTGTAACGCCATTCTCAAACAGTATAAAAAAGCAAACCGGATTAAACAAAGAACAATTTTACCATAAAGCACTTGCCGATTTGGATTCCATTTGGAAGCAGCAAGACAGCAAAATAATAAAAACACCTTTTCAAGCTTTTACCGAATCCAATTCCTATATCAATTACTTAAATCCTTCTTTTTATACCGATGATAAAGTGATTGCTATTAAGAAACCTTACGATGATTTAGGCCATATCGTTATGCTGTCTAATGGCGGAAAAACCGAAGAAAAAGTAATTACGCTGGGGAATTATTTCCCGGAAACACTTTCCACAAAAAACGGATTGCTCTGTTGGGCCGAATACGAATTTGATCCGCGATGGACTTATCAAACATTCACCCGAATTTATACTTACGCTGTCGAGAAAAAAGAAAAACGTTTAATCACTTCCAAACAACGCTATTTTTCACCGGAATTGAATAATTCCGCAACAAAAATGGTGGTCGCCGAATCGACCATTAATGCAGAACATCGATTAGTCGTTATTGAACTTTCGGGTGGACAAAAAGAGCGCGTTTACAACACAAAAACCAACGATTTTTTGAGTTATCCCAATTGGTCAGGCGACGATAAAAAACTGATTGCCATAGCCTTAAATACAAAAGGAAAAAGCATCGTGGAGTTTGATGTGGCAACGGGCAAATACAAATATCTTTTGCCTTTTGGCGATACTGATATCAGTAAACCTATTTATTGGAACGATTATATCCTCTATCAAGCGGCTTATTCAGGCATAAGTAATATTTATGCTTTACGATTAGCGGATCAATCCCTTTTTCAAGTCACTTCTTCCGCATTTGGAGCGCAGGCGCCAAAGGTTTGGAATACCCAATTGTTGTATTCCGAATATACGGCAAATGGCAATCAGATAGCAGCGACAGAGCTCGATCCAAAACTTTGGAAACCGATCAACGAAATTGAAAACACAAATTATCCCTTGGCCGAAATTTTGCATCAGCAAGAAGATACTTTGCTTCTAAGCGAAGACATTCCACAAACACAATACGAAATCACAAAGTACAACAAACTAACCCATTTACTAAATCCACACAGTTGGGGACCTTTCACTGTTTCGATGGATAATTACAGTTTTAATCCGGGCTTGTCTGTAAGCTCACAAAATAAACTTTCTACTTTCTTTCTGAATTTGGGATACGAATACGATCTCAACTACCAAGAAGGGACTTATTTTGCTGATGCCACTTATTTGGGCTGGTATCCCGCACTAAAGCTTCGTGCGGAATACGGAAATCGCGAAAGAACGGTGTACGATATGGAAAAGGACAGTTCCTTTCTTGTGAGCTATAACGAAACGAACTTGGAATCGACCGTTTATATTCCATTGTATTATTCTTCAGGCCAATGGTATCAACGTATTCAACCGCAATTGACTTATGAGTACAAA
>JBFHQD010000154.1:0-7610 GCA_041592395.1 Bacteroidales bacterium
ACCATTAATTTTAACGATTGCTTTTTTATCCGTTTGAATATCAATGGAATCAGATGTAATCGTAAATTGATATTTGACGCCTTTAAATACGATTTTAAAAGCAATTTTAGTCCAGTGCTTGGGAAGGCGAGGATTAACTTCTAGCATTTCTCCATGTAAATTTATACCGGCATAAGTACTAATCGCTAACATTACCGTACTTGCCATAACACCCGTATGGACGCCTTCGCCTGTTGTTCCCCCTTGAATATCGACAAAATCGCTGCCAAGGGCTTCTTTATAAAGCTCCCAGCTCAATGTTTCATCATGGATTAATTGTGCAAGTTGTCCGTGTACAACACGACTCAAAGAAGATCCATGGGAAGTTCGATTCAAATAGTAATGTAGGTTTTTGCTTAAATAATCGCCTGGTAATGAGTAATCTAGTCTTTTTAAAATCGCATTTACTTCATCTTCAGGAAGATTATAAAAAGTCATAAGCGTATCGGCTTGTTTGGCTAATTTATAATCATCGGCTGATTTGCCTTCCGCTTTTAAAATACGGTCCATGCGGTAGATATTCGTATATTTCTCGCGATAAGCATCCCAATCCAATTCTTTAAGATCGAAATAGCCATCAAACTGAGCAATAATTCCATCTTCCGAAATTATCAAGTTCAGCTTTTTTGAAATATCTTCCCAAAGAAGCAATTCTTCGTATTTAATTCCAAGCTTGCTTAAAAGATCTTCCTCAATGGAACAACTAATACCTGATAAGATGGATTTGCTTTTCTCTAACATCCAAGATACCATAATATTGGTATAGGCATTGTCTTTTAATCCTCCTTTTGGACTGTTCTTCGCATGTTCGTGAAACTCATCCGGTCCCATAACCTGATCAATGCTATAGCGACCGGTGGTTTTATCTTTCGTGGCTTTTGAAACCCAAAACCGACAAATTTCCAAGAATATTTCCGTACCGGCTTCTTCCATAAAAGCTTGGTCGTTGGTGCTATTATAATACTCCCAAATATCGTAAGCAATAGCCAAAGAAACGTGACGTTGAAGTGAGCTGTAATCATCGCCCCATTCTCCTGTTAGCGGATTTAAATGCACAATTTGCGTTTCTTCTCTTCCATCGCTTCCGCTTTGCCAAGGAAACATAGCGCCTTTGTAACCGTATTCTTTAGCGTATTTCTTGGCTTCAGCTAATCTCCGGTATCTATACATTAGCAAGCTTTTCGAAATTTCGGGTGTACGTAAAGTATAAAAAGGCAGAATAAAGAGCTCGTCCCAAAAAATATGACCACGATAAGCTTCGCCATGCAATCCGCGTGCTGTTACACTAGCATCTATAGTGGCATTATGTGGCGATGCTGACGCAAGCATATGATAGGTATGCAAACGAATAAGTTTCTGACTTAAACGATCGCCATCAATTTGAATATCGTAAGTATTCCAAAGTTTTTCCCAAGCTTTTTTATGAGCTGTAAGCAATTTATCATAGGCTTCCGTATTGGCCAGATCATTTTCTGATGATTCTTTACAATTGACTATGCCAGCGTCTTTTGAAGTATAGATACTGGTCGTTTTTTCGTGCGAAATACATTCGTTTTCTTTTGCCAACACACTAAATTCAGCAAAAGCTTGTCCATCGTTAAGCACTGATGTTGAATTTGTTGAAGTCGACTCTCCGTTTATTGCAAGTGAAAGTTTCTGACTTACTGCAATCTCAATTTTAGATTGAACGGTTTGTGTAATAACCTGAACAAAATTATCTTTAACACTTTGACTTATAGCCTGAAGGTGTTTTTGATTTAAAGAATTGTAACGATTTACTCCTCGGTTTTCGATAGCGCCATCAATTCCGCTTTGAAAAGTAATTTTACCACTAAAATTAAGCGGTGTGAGCGTGTATTTTAAAACAGCCAAATGTGGATTATCCATGCTGGCAAATCGCGACGATGTAATCTTAATTTGTTTGCCGTCCTCTAAATCAGCAACAAATTCTTTGGAGAAAACACCGGTTTTTAAGCAAAGTTTTTTTGTGTATTGCGAAAATTGAGCTGTTTTATAATCCCACCAATCGCCATTATTAATTTTAAAACGTATGCTTGTCCAGTTTGGTGTATTTACAAAATCCTCATTTTCAATGAGTCGGTCGCCAACAGGCGATTTTAATCGATTGTAAAGCCCCGCAATATAGGTTCCGGGATAATGCTTTTCATCAGCGCTAATTTCTTCCATGGCGCCACGTGTTCCAAAATAACCGTTCCCGACGGTTAAGAGTGATTCGCGACTTTTTTCTTTGCTTATATCATAATCGTGATAGGCAATCGACCACGCTTCTTTTTCAATCCCATTTTTAAACCATTCAAGAAGTCCTTCTACTTTAAGCTCATCAAAATCTTGAACTACAATATCGGCACCGGCGGCTTTTAATTCTTGTGCATTTTCTTCTCTCGCTAGTCCCAGCACCAAACCGAAATTCCCGCCTTTTCCCGCCTGAACACCCGATACTGCATCTTCAAATACGATACTTTCGTGATAAGAAACGCCTAAATTATCGGCAGCTGTAGTGAATATATCCGCTTCGGGTTTTCCTTTTAGATTTAATCGTACAGAATCTGTTCCATCAACAACAGTTTCGACGAGCGACATTAGACCCGCTTTTTCTAACACTTTTCGACAATTTTTACTTGAAGATGCAACTCCAACGCCAATTTTGTTCTCTTTTAAAAAGCGCATAAAATCGACAGTGCTTTGGTAAACTTCTACACCTTCTTTATCCAACACTTCATTAAAAGCGTCATTTTTCTTATTGCCTAAACCGCAAACCGTTTCTAAATCAGGAGAATCGTTAGGATCGCCGTAAGGCAAAGTGATGTTTCGCGAAGCTAAAAAGTCTGAAACGCCTTTGTATCGAGGTTTTCCATCAACATAAGGTAAATAATCGTTGGCGTGTGTAAAAGCTTTAAACTTTTCGTTGAAACGCTCTTCGCGCGATAATAAATAATCATCGAACATTTTTTTCCATGCGGCTGCATGCACCAAAGCCGTTTTGGTTATCACACCATCTAAATCGAAAATGACGGCCTTAAAATTTATTTCTGACATTGTAGGGTTGTTTAGCTTAAATCTATTTTAAACAGCACAATTTATCCAATAATAGCTGCCTTTAGGTATTATTAATTTATTATTTTTTGATTGGATTTTTCGTCCAAGAAGATCTTCCGAGGCTGCTTTTTCAAAGTCAATCGAAGCTTCTTCTTTTCCCAAATTATGTAAGATCAACAATTCTTCATTCTGGAATTTTCTTTTAAAAGCCAAAATACTATCGTTGCTGTGGTTTATCCATTCGATACTTCCTCTTCCAAAAGCGGCGAATTTTTTGCGCGTGTTAATCAGATTTTTCAATCGCTTAAATACCTGAGCATTGAAAGAGCTTTCATCGGCTAATTGGGTTTCTACTTCTTGCCAATCTATTTTGCCACGTACGAAAAAACGGGTATCATTTTTTCCGGTCATCTTAATCATTTCGTGGTAGTAGTCATCGTCGTTGGCTTTACCAAATTCGTCGCCATAATAGATAACCGGAGTTCCGGGTAAACTCAGCATAAGCGAATAAGCAAGGCTTATTTTTTCAATATCAAATTTAAAAAGTTCGGATAAACGTGCCGAAATTCCTTCTCCCAGTCTAAAATCCCATTCCGGTTGATGACAATAATTTTTGTGGATATAAGCGCGGTCTTCTTCATTTACATAAACCAGCTCCAGACTTAACTCATCGTGACAACGTAAAAAGGTAAACCATTGCGCATCGTCAGGAATAAAAGGTGTAACTTTCGGACTCAGAACATTTAAAACAGGCTCGGCGCTTTCTTTTGCGATGGCTTTAAACATTTGAGGCATAACAGGGAAATGATAAGCGGCATGACATTCGTCGCCGGTTTTGATGTATTCTACAACATCAAAAGGTTTTTGACAAGCTTCTGCCAGCATTAAAGTTCCCGGTTTTACATAATCAAGAACGGCTCTAAAAAATTTAACAACGGTATGGGTTTTCGGAAGATTTTCGCACGAAGTTCCATCTTCTTTCCAAATATAAGGTATAGCATCTGCTCTAAATCCATCAACACCTTGCTCTAACCAAAAGA
This sequence comes from Bacteroidales bacterium, assembly GCA_041592395.1. Taxonomy (GTDB): domain Bacteria; phylum Bacteroidota; class Bacteroidia; order Bacteroidales; family UBA12170; genus UBA12170. The sequence continues at coordinate 4,137 of JBFHQD010000154.1, forward strand.
GTAAATTCTCCGACATGGCAAGTAAAACCTTCGGATTTTTGTAATTCAAATCCGGTTGAAATTCAAAAAAACGATGGAAAAAATAGCTGTCACCGTCTTTTTCCCAATTGCTTGGACACATTCCTTTAAATAGGAGACGAGCTTCCTTGTATTTTTCGGTATCCTTGTTCCATATATAATAATCGCGGTAAGGATTGTCTTTGCCTTTTCTTGATTCTTGAAACCATGGATGATCAATCGACGAATGGTTCAAAGCAATGTCAAATATTACGCGCAATCCTTTATTGTGTGCTTCATCCAAGAATCGCTTAAACAAAACTTTTTCTTCAGCAGGTGATGCCGTATCAGGCAGACGGAATAAATCTTTCCGAATGCGTTTGTAATCTTTGATATCAAAACCGGCATCTTTCATCGGAGAATCTAAAATGGGCAAAAGCCATAGGCAGCTAACGCCCAAGTCTTTTAGGTAATCCATTTTTTCGGTTAGTCCGCTAAAATCCTTATTAAAAAGATCGACGTAAAGCGAATAAACCGTTACATCTTTGTACCAATCTGAGCTTGTGTCTTTATTGTCAAGTTTAGATTTTAATTTTTCCAATTGATCGATGAAAGCATCGAGGAGAGCTGCAGATTCTCCTAAATAAAGTTCGTTATAGGCATTGTGCAAACGCTTTAAAGCATTATTCTCAGACATGTTTGTTTAAATATGATTCATAGTTAAATTATGCCCCCAAAATTACGAACAAATAGCAAGTTATACAGTACTTTTTTTGGCTCATTACATTTTCAAACGTTTGCACTTGAAAACTTTTTTCTTTTCATTGATTTTATGTGATAAAAAGGCTGGAAATTAATTTATTAGATGAAGTAAAATTACTTCCGATTGATATCATAAAATAGTGTACTTTTGCAGTCCAAAAATTTGAAAATGTTCGAAATTAGAAATATTGCAATTATTGCTCACGTCGACCACGGAAAAACAACTTTAGTCGATCGCATTTTACATCAGGTTCAACTCTTTAGACAAAATGAAGAAGTTGCAGACTTAATTCTTGATAGCAACGATTTAGAGCGCGAAAGAGGAATTACAATTTTATCAAAAAATGTATCCGTACGCTATAAAGACACAAAAATTAACATTATTGATACTCCCGGTCACTCCGATTTTGGTGGTGAAGTTGAGCGCGTTTTAAATATGGCTGATGGTGTTTTATTGGTTGTTGATGCTTTTGAAGGTCCAATGCCACAAACCCGATTTGTGTTGGAAAAAGCCGTCAAATTGAATTTAAAACCTATCGTCGTTGTTAATAAAGTAGATAAACCCAATTGCGATCCCGATGATACCGTCGAAAAAGTATTTGATTTGATGTTTAGTCTCGGTGCTTCTGAAGATCAATTGGATTTTCCTGTTGTTTTTGGCTCCTCAAAAGAGGGCTGGATGGGAGAGGATTATACCAAACCAACAACGGATGTTTCTTATTTATTGGACGTGATATTAAAGCATATTCCCCTTGCCAAATTTGAGGAGGGCTCTACGCAAATGCGTATTTCATCACTCGATTATTCAAGTTATGTGGGTCGGATTGCGGTAGGAAAATTGATAAGAGGAACCTTACAATGGGGTTCTAATGTTTCTTTAGTAAAAAGAGATGGTAAAATTTTAAAATCGAAGATCAAAGAGCTTTATGTTTTTGAGGGATTAGGAAAAGAGAAGAAAAAAGACCTTGTTCAAGCAGGCGAAATTGTTGCTCTTCTTGGTATTGAAAATTTTGATATTGGCGATACGATAGCCGATTTTGAAAATCCCGAAGGACTTCCTGCTGTGGCAATTGACGAACCTACTATGAGTATGTTGTTTACGATAAATAACTCTCCATTTTTCGGAAAAGAAGGGAAGTATGTCACCTCCAGACATCTCCGTGAGCGTTTGTATAAAGAGATTGAAAAAAACCTTGCCTTACGCGTTGAAGAAACTGATTCGCCGGATTCTTACAATGTGTTTGGTCGTGGAATTCTTCATTTATCCATATTGGTTGAAACGATGCGTCGCGAAGGCTATGAATTTCAATTGGGTCAACCTCAGGTGATTATAAAAGAAATCAATGGTGTTAAGCATGAGCCTGTGGAACTTCTTACTGTTCATACCCCAGAAGAACTTTCGGGAAAAGTGATTGAGATGGTTACTATGCGCAAAGGGGAAATAAAAAATATTGAAAGCAAAATGGGTCGTACGCATATGGAATTCGAAATTCCTTCGCGTGGTATTATAGGTTTACGTAATAATATGCTTACCGCAACCCAAGGCGAGGCCGTTATCGCTCATCGTTTTCACGAATATCAACCCTTGAAAGGCGCTTTTATTAGCAATAGAAATGGAGCTTTAATTGCGATGGAAACAGGTACTGCTATTCCTTTTTCGATTGATAAATTACAAGATAGAGGTTCGTTCTTTATTCTATCGAATGAGCCGGTTTATGAAGGAATGGTTATTGGTGAGCATATTCGTCAAGATGACTTAGTTGTGAATGTGACTAAAACCAAAAAATTGTCCAATATGCGTTCGTCAGGCGCCGATGATAAAGTTTTGCTAACACCGCCAATCCGTTTCTCTTTGGAAGAAGCGATGGAATATATTCGTGCTGACGAATATTTGGAAGTAACACCAATGAGTTTGCGCATTCGTAAGATTTTTCTAAACGAAAACGATCGGAAACGCATGAAAAAAGGAGAATAAGCGCCTTAATCTAGGAAAATAATCTTAGGTTTTTTTGGTAGCGATCGATAAATGGCTTTGGCTTCTCTATCGTTTATCCATAGAAATAGAGTAGGGTGATAGTTCTGATTTTCAGGATTATCACTCTTTTTTTTGAGTTCGAATTTTATCCTTTCTCTTGTGAAAGAGGGTGCTTCTGCAATAGAATCTTGTGTAGAATTATTACCGTAAAGCACAATTCTCAAATTATTATCCGTTACAAATTCCCAATAAAATAGTTTTTCTTTTACTTCGTCTTTTGTAAGTGCAACAGCTTCTGCTCCCGCTATAACTTTCATTCTTTTAATCGGTTTTTTCGCAAAATTTGCCTTTTCATCAACAAGCAGAAAGGGCTGAGCAAATAGCGTTGTATAAAAATGAGCATTTGCATTTGAAAGGTAATTTGCCGGACGTATGAAATTTATTTTGGCTTGAATAAGCGGAACGCCTTTAAACTGAACTTGGAGCAGACTGTCTCTTAAATTTATACCAAAGCTCATCGAATCGTCTTTTGCAAGGGCAAGTTGATTTTCGAGCCATATTTTCTCTTTTGTTAGCGTGGCAAGTTCCGGATCGCTCCAATTTTGTGTTGAATATGGACTGTCGTTCAACTTTTGCTCCATCACTTTTACGGTTTTACGTACATTAAAAACCGAAAAAAGGCTTAGCACAATGGCCAGGATAATTATTGAAAAAAACCAATAAATATACGGTTTGTATTG
>JBFHQD010000155.1:0-7574 GCA_041592395.1 Bacteroidales bacterium
AAATCGCTTTACAGCACATTAATTTTTGAAAAAATAGGCTATGTTTTAAATAAAGAAGATGACGGTTATACGCTTGTTTTCGAAGTTATAGAAAAAGACCGGATTCAGGCAAATACAACGGCTTATTATGATAATTTTTTCGATGCAGGATTGATTGTTAATTTTTCTTACAAACATTTATTGGTGAATTCGTCTAATTTGGATTTTACGGCTGATATATCCAAATATCCTCGTGGACAGTTGGCTTATCATATCTATGGAGGCGTAAACAAACAACTCTTTTTTACATTGGGAGCCGATGCCCACAGCATTATTATCCCGAATTTTTATGAGTTTTCGAGCAGCGTTATCGTATCACTTGGAAAATTTAAGAATAATAAGCTGCAACTTTTTGCAAGTGTTGGACATTCGATCACTCAAAATTCAAAACTCGAATTTAAAGGCACTTATGTAAGCAATTTCTTTTATTTACTTGATGGTTTGGAAAACATGTATGGCGTAAATAAAGTGGTGGCTACAAATTTTTCGCTCGAAGGAGGCTATCATTTAAATACGCTAAATCATCCTATTTTTCCCACAAAAGGAGCCAAGTTTGATATTGTTTATCGGCGGGTATTAAATCCGAAATCTTCTTTTACCGAATCAGAAGGTTTGTTTGCACCTATTTCGAATGAAAACGAAATCGTAATAGTTAACTACAAACATTATCTTCGATTAAGTAAACGTATCTCCTTAATCCCCGAAATGAATTTAGGTCTTATGACTGAAGTTCCTTTTTATGCCGATAAGTTTTTTCTTGGTGGCAGTGGATTTAATTCGCGTCAGAACACTTACAATCAAGCCGGTGTAGAGCCTTATCAAGTGGCCACGGATAATTTCGCTAAGCTTGGTATGGGTATTCAATTAAAAATAGCAAATAATTGGTATTTAAGTGGAACTGCTGAGGCTGCTTTTTTTATGAATCATGCTGAAACCTATACCGAAGAATCGGTGCAATTAAACGGAGAAACCATCTCGGGATGGGTGGGTAGTATTGCCTATAATTCTGTGATAGGACCGGTAAAATTTACGGTGTCGCAAAATACAAACAGCGAAGAAATTTATCATTATTTCAGTATTGGATTTCCTTTTTAGGTGGGATGGTTTTTAAATTGGAGCTTCGGTTTTATTTTGTTTTTATAGGTTCCTTTTGCTAAAGGTTATCTTTTGGAAGCGGCGAAAAAATAGGCCACTAATTCACGAATATTATTTTCGATGCTAAGCGCTTCAGATCAAAACGGATTTAGTTTTATTTGGTCCTTTTGCTAAAGGCATTCTATTGGAAGTGGCAAAAAATTAGGCCACTAATTCACGAATATTATTTTCGGTGCTAAGCGCTTCAAATCAAAACGGATTCAGTTTTATTCGTTCCTTTTGCTAAAGGCCTTCTTTTGGAAGTGGCGAAAAATTAGGCCGCAAATTCACGAATATTATTTTCGGTGCTAAGAACTTAAAATCAAAGCGGATTCTATTTTTATTGGTGTATTCTACTAAAAGTATTCTTTTAGAAATGGGAACAATAAAGCCTTTAATTATTCATTATCTTCAACAATTTCTGTGCTGTTAATTCGTAGAATACCATAACCAATAATAGCGGAAATTAGCGACCCGATTAGGATTCCTATTTTTGCTGAGTCGATATAGGCAGGCTGATTAGAAAAAGCCAGACTTGCAATAAAAATAGCCATTGTAAATCCTATTCCGGCTAAAAACGAAACGCCAATAATATGTCGGTTGGTAATTTCTTTCGGAATTTCGATAAGTTTAATTTTTTTGGAAAGTAGAATTATTGTGGAAATGCCCAAACTATTCCCCAAAACCAACGAGAGGCTTATCGTAAGAATAAGGGCAGAGTCTAAAGCTACATCACTATTGAGCATAACACCGGCATTGGCTAAAGCAAAAATGGGAATTATAACATAGGCTACCCAGTTGTGCAACTTATGTTCTAGATGCTGAAGCGGCGACTGGTATTTGTAGGTCCAGTCTTCTAAATCATCAATCTGTTCGATTTGTTCTTTGCATAAAATAGGCTTGTCGGAGACGCTACTTTGCTTGATATTGTTGGTGATTTTAACCAAGTTATCGATAAAAGTTGGGGTATCAATTTTTTGTCGAACCGGAACCGAGAAAGCCAATAAAATACCCGCTATTGTAGGATGAATTCCTGATTTCAGAAACAAAACCCAAATGATAACGCCAAAACCAAAGTGGATAGAATTCGAGAAAAAACCTTTGTACGAAAAGAGGTATAGTATGGCCAATAACAGGAGGGCAATTAGCAACAATTCGGTATTGATATTGCTGCTGTAGAAAATGGCGATTACGATTACAGCACCAAGATCATCAACAATAGCAAAAGTGGTCAGAAATAATTTAAGGCTTAGAGGAACTCTATTCCCCAAAAGTTTTAATACGGCAAGCGAAAAAGCGATATCGGTGGCCATAGGGACGCCCCAGGCACCGGCAACCTCCGGGTTTTTATTTAAGAATAAATAAAACAATACGGGAACCAACATACCTCCAAAAGCGCCAAAAGTGGGGAATGCAATTTTTTTAATCGAGTTTAATTCTCCAATCAGAAATTCTCTTTTAATTTCCAATCCGATGAGAAAGAAGAAAATGGCCATTAAGCCATCGTTGATCCATAAAATTAAGGGTTTATTTAACTCAAAATTTTCAGATGTGAAGCCTATTTTGTATTGCCATAACGCTTGATAACTATCCTTAAACGGCGAGTTGGCCCAAACAAGTGCGAGCACGGTAGCCATCAATAATAATAAGCCACTAAAGCTTTCGATATTAACAAATTTCTGAAATGGATTTATTATTTTCTTCTGAATCATTATACGCTCGTTTAATTAAAATGAGTTTCAAATATACAGAAATTATTTACTTTTTAATCCCAAGAAATAAGGGTGCAATAAACCCATTTATTCATCCCATTTTGCCTGATGAAAACGAAGTGGGTAGAATATAATCCTGTGCTTTTAACGCTTGTTTTGTTTGATGCTTTTACACGCAGTTAGGATAAAGTTTAAACTGCCTGCAATCGGGTAGGAGAGAACGATTAATCTACCAAATACATCGGTTTTCTGCATTTCTAAGATTGAATTTATTCGGACTTGTATAATCCGAAGCTAATATAATCTAGCGATCTAGATGATTTTTTTAAGCTAATTTTAAGAATAGACTAATCTAGGGTTAAGTTTGGCTATTGCATCTTTGCAAAAAATAAAACAAGTGTTTGGATAGCTCTGAAAATTAGGGTTTGAGTTCAGTTTAAGCGCTGTCAAAATACAGTTTGGATTCAGAACAAAGATCAAATACATTCAATATATTTGTGCATTCAATTGAAAAAGATAGAATTATGCGCATACTCATTGTAGAAGACGAATTATCCATTGCAAATTTTATCCGCGATGGTTTAGAAGAAGAAGGTTTTGCAGTTGATGTGGCTGATAACGGAAGAAAAGGTTTAGAACTGGCTTTTAGTTATATCGACGAATACGATGTAATTCTCCTCGATTGGATGGTTCCCGGAATTAGCGGCATTGAGATATGCAGAAATATTCGCAAAGAAAATACCGCTGTTCCAATCATTTTTTTAACCGCCAAAGATACCGTCGATGATGTTATTTTTGGTTTGGAAGCAGGCGCGAATGATTATATTCGAAAGCCTTTTTCTTTTGAGGAACTCCTTGCCCGAATACGTGTTCTGATGCGAAAAGAAAACCGTAAGCCCACGGTATTTTCGGCAGGAGATATACAACTCAATGTCGAAAAACACAGTGTCATTAAAGGAGGAAAAGCCATCGATCTTACACAAAAGGAGTTTGCATTGCTCGAATATTTACTACGCAATAAGGGCAAAGCGTGCAGGCGAACGCGTATTATCGAAAATGTATGGGATATTCATTTTGATTACGACAATTCGGTAATTGATGTGTATATCAATGCGTTGCGTAAAAAATTGGATAATCCCGGAGAACCTTCTATTATTATTACACTACGTGGTATTGGATACAAAATTGAATCGAACGAATGAATTTAAAATTTAAAAATAGGATTGCGCTCTTTAATACTTTAGCCGTTGCTTTTACGACAGCTCTCGTTTTCAGTGTAATTTATTTAGTCGTTAGCACAACCGCTTATCGTCATCTCGACAGTGATATTTTACTTGAAAAAGAAGAGGTTTTTAGTAATCTGGATTGGCATCGCGATTCTATAATCATAAAAAAAATGCCGGAATGGGAAGAAGCAGAGCACAATCAGATTGAGGTGAATCCTACTTTTTTGCAAATTGGCGACATAAAAGGGAAAATTCTATTCAGAACCGCTAATTTACTTAACGATAGTTTAGCATTTAACTTTTTGAGTAAAGAGGAAGTATTTTCGGAAGATGAAATTAGCAATCAAAAAATACGTGTCGGACAATTTCCCATACTTAATCAGAGCGGCGATCTCATCGGTCAGTTAGTTATTGCTATTTCGCTTAAAGAATCCTATGCCATTTTAAATAACCTTATTTGGGTAATGCTAATTACTTTTCCTTTAGTGTTACTTATTCAATTTATAACTTCATCGTATGCGGCCTCAAGAGCTATTAAACCCGTTCATGCACTTATACATTCGGCTTCTAGTATAAACGATTCGAATATCCATACGCGTCTGGCTTTGCCTGTAAATACCGACGAATTGTATATGCTAACACAAACGGTAAACGATTTGCTGTCGCGTATTGAACGAAGTATGATTCAGCAAAAGCAGTTTACGAGCGATGCTTCGCACGAAATAAGAACGCCATTGTCGGCCATACGAGGTACGCTTGAGGTCTTAATTCGAAAGGAACGCGATACCAAAACCTATGAAGATAAGATCCGTCTGATCATAAAACAAGTAGATAATTTGGATGCGCTCCTCGAACAATTGCTGCAACTCGCTCGCCTCGACACATCAAGCGTAACAACGCGCAATGAATCGGTACAGCTTACCGGCTTAATTTCGTCGAGGTATATCAATTGGGAACAACAAGCCTCGGACAAAAAGATAAACTTGCAATTAATTATCCCCAAAGAAACCCATGTTTATGCGGATAAGGTTTATCTGGAGATTATATTGGATAATTTGATTAGTAATGCCATCAAATACGGAAAAGACAGAGGCCATGTAAGTGTTACTTGGGACGAAAAAAAGCAAACCTTGGCTATTCAAGACGATGGCGTTGGTATTCCAAAAGAACAACTAAATACTATTTTCGACCGTTTTTATCGTGTTGATGAAGCGCGAAATTCTATCATTAGAGGACATGGTCTTGGATTATCGATCGTAAAAAAACTTTGCGATTTACAAAATATAGCGCTGACCGTTAAAAGCGATCTTGGAACCTGTAGTATTTTTACCCTCCATTTTAATAGTGAAGATTTATTAAGCAAATCTTAAGAATTGCTAAAGGAAAACTAAAGGCAACCCGATGCATCTTTGCCTTGAATTTAATCCTAAAAACTATTCAAAATGAAAAAAACATCACTCTTTAAGGTTTCAATAGCAACTTTTTCTGTTGTCCTATTTATGTCGTTTACCAGCAATGTTCAAGCAAAAAACGATCCTACACAAGAAGAAATATCATTAAATGAAGCTGTAAAAATTTATCCGCTTGCCTCAGCAATGAATGCCGCTGAATCAAAAGCCAATGCTTTGACCTATGAAAATATGAAAGAAGCATTTAAAGGTGAAACCACGGCCAGTGCTAAATATGCGGCCTACAGTAAAAAAGCCGAAGAAGAAGGCTACCACGAAATTGCCTTAATGTTTAAAGCAACTTCAACATCAGAAAGCATTCACGCAAACAATCACAAAGTTGTATTACAGGCCGGAAATCAAACAATACCAACTGTTACACCGGAGTTTACGGTAAAATCAACGATGGAAAATTTAAAAGATGCTTTAGCCGGTGAAACCTACGAAATTACGACGATGTATCCCGAATTCATTGATAATTCTGTTGCGGCAGGCAATCAATCGGCTACTATAAGTTTAACTTATGCACTTAAAACAGAGAAAAAACACAAAGTATTGTACGAAAACGCTATTGCGGCGTTGAAAAACAATACAGTAAGTAAATCGGTGAGTGGCTTATATTATGTTTGTCCGGTTTGTGGCAACACTTATGCAAGTAGTACGCCTGAAAATTGTGAAATTTCCGGTACACCTGCCGTACTCTTTAAAAAAATCGAAGCTTTATAATAATTAATACGATAATTTGATTAGTAAAATCCCTGGAGAAATCTAGGGATTTTTTTTTGTTTTATCTAATGCTTTATTCAATATAACGATTTCTTGTTAATCCCATAAATTAACTTTATTTTTGAAAGAATGAAAAGTTAAAGAAAAAAGCCTATAAAGCGAGCAAAATAAAAACTACCTTTAAATAAAATTATAAAATATTGATAATAATCCTATTAATATCGCTGTGTTGAATTTGTATTTTTTTATGATATCTAAGAGATGATCTATAAATTTTCTATTGATGTTAAGACTATTTATACAACATATTTTTAAGCAGTTTAAGAAACGTTTCTCAAATCAATTTTTGTTAGTATTAATAATGATTATTGCCGTTTTTTTTCTGTCGGCTTGTCGTAATGAAAACACAAAGGCTAATCGGGGTATTCTTGATATAGAGTCAATGCACGTAAACGAAGGGCGCAATATACTTTTGACGGGTTATTGGGAGTTTTACTGGGGGCAGTTGTTAAATCCCGATGATTTTCTAAGTAATAACCATCAATCTTTTAGTTATCAACAAGTGCCTGATGTTTGGAGCCACTATAATGTTAATGGACAGACATATGGAAGTCAGGGTATTGCAAGCTATCGTTTAAAAATTACGAATGTTGCAAAAGGCGAGTACTATGTTATTCAAACAGGAGAGGTATTTTCAGCTTATCAACTGTGGGTCAATGGGAAAGTAATAGCTAGTGGAGGAACTGTAGGTAAAACAAAAGATAGTTCTATTCCCGGATATAATCCCACTTTTGCAACTTTCTATTCGCAGAATGATACCGTGGAGATTGTTTTACAGGTTTCCAATTTTGATTATAAGGATGGAGGCTTCAATAAAGCATTTAAGTTCGGAACTTACAAAGCAATGACGCTAACAAGAAGCATCGATTTTATGATTCAGTATATGATATTCGGCGGTCTTCTTTTGCTGGGTTTATATCACTTGTTGCTTGTTTTAATTAATCATGATAAAAAAACGATACTTTTCTTTGGTGTTTTCAGCCTCTTGCTGGCTTTCAGGAGTTTATTTGTGGGAGATTCTTTATTTATTAGTTATTTTCCTGAGATAAGTTATAGAACACATATTCAGCTGATTATAATTGATTATGCCTTGGCCTTTATTATGTTTTTGTTATATTACCGCTCCCTGTTTCCAAATTATTTTTCTAAAAATGCATTGCGGTTTTTTTCTGTACCTTCAGTAGCCTATATTCTTTTGGTATTAATAAGCCCTGTCAGCTTAGTTACTC
>JBFHQD010000156.1:0-7534 GCA_041592395.1 Bacteroidales bacterium
ACCGAATATTACACTTTAATATCGAATACGGTGAATATAAAATCTTTTTCAAATATAAATACGGAAAACGATTATCGAAATCTACTTAAGAATAAATTATGAATTTTCGATTTGTTGTGAACAAGGAACAATAATTCTCTGTGAACCTTTGTGTTTTCTTTGCGAAACTCTGTGAAATCGCTCTTTTATTTCTGGTTATAAATAGTATATACAACGGGATTAGAAATTATATTAACCGCAAGTGGGCATTATTTCAATTACATTCATTTATGACCTATAATTAATATTATGATAAATAGAAATATTAAAGAATAAGGGATAGTAATTTACTCCTATCCCTTTCTACTTTTACTTATTATTCAATTCTTTCAATTTATCCAACTGTTGAGTTGAAGTATAAATCTGACGCAACGCTTTAATAACGTCTGGATCTTCAGAGTCAACAGCGTAGGCTCTTTCAAAATAAGGTAAACCTTTTAAGAAATACTCATTTGCTTCGGCCATAACCGCTTTGTATTTAGCTGTGGCATCAAAAGGCAAATCGTTGGCTTCCATATTTAAATCAAAAGCTCGTGAATAATAAACAACGCCTAAGTTATACAAAGCTAAAAAGTAATCCGGATTGATTTCTAATGCTTGTTTGTAGTATTTAATTGCTTCTTCATTATTCTTTACTTCTTTGTAAGAATCGCCTAAAGCTAAATAAAGACTGGCATTTTCAGGTTCAAGTTCAATTGATTTTTTAAGTTTAGCAATGACTTCATCAAATCTCCCCTGTCCTAGTAAAATATTGATCTCAGCAATTAAAATACCATTGTTATCAGGATATTTTTCACGACCGGCACCTAAAACTTCTTCGGCTTTATCAAAATTGTCTTCTTTTTTATAAATATTAGCCAACTCACTATAGATTGCAGGATTGTTATAATCCATTTCTATCAATTGGGTATATTTTGCTTTAGCAACATCATCAACTCCGCCATTGGATGCCGATAATGCCGTAGCATAAATCGTCATTGTATCGACTACGTCAATGGTTGCATTCGCTTCACTAGCTTTGTCGAACCAGTCAATAGCTTGAGGAAATTCTTCTGCCTCAAAAGCAGCTATTCCTTTAGTATATAAGCTATTAGCTAATTTCAAAACATTGGTTGACATTTCGAGATACAAAGTATTTTTCTCGTCTAAGCTTGCTGCTTTTTTATAACCTTCCATTGCTTTTGCTAAAGCATCTGAATCTAAAGCTGCAATAGCAGCATCGGTTGAAGAACCAATTTGAGTATAGACTTCGCCATAAATTAACCATGTTTTAGCATCGTTTATTGTTTTTTCATGAGCTACAGCTAAATCAATTAATTCCTTTGCTTTTTCTATTTTTCCTGCATCAAGATTTACCTTAGCAGAATTTCTCTTACCATTTTGTGCATTTGTTATCAATGAAATTGAAAACATTAGCACCATTATTAATGTAATTTTTTTCATGTTGTGTAAATTTAATATTCTCACTTATTTTCTTATTACTCAATTATGTTATTATCTGTTTCTGAATTATCTGTATCCGTTTCCGAATCATTATTTAGTTCATTATCTTCAATTACTGTGCCATCGTCATCGCTTTGATCATCTTCGTCCCCACCGTTATCAAACTGTTCTACTTTAGCAACGGAGGCAATAGAATCACCTTCAGAAATTTTTATAAGTCTGACACCCTGTGTATTACGACCCATAACACGGATTGCATTATTTTCACCGCCCACTGCAATTCGAATTAAAATACCTGATTTGTTAATAATCATTAAATCATCAAAATCGGTTACATTTTTAATGGCAATTACATTTCCGGTTTTTTCCGTAATATTAAGTGTTTTAACGCCTTTACCTCCCCTATTTGTTTCGCGGTAATCTTCTAATTTAGAGCGTTTTCCATAACCATTTTCAGATACTACCAAAATATCGTACTCTGAACTACTTAAACAAATCATACCGATAACTTCATCGTTATCGTCTTTTAATTTAATACCACGAACACCGGATGCATTTCTACCCATTGGACGGACAAGTTTTTCGTTAAAACGAATCGCCCTACCCGATTTACTTGCAATAACAACTTCATTTTCGCCATTTGTTAAGCGAGCTTCCAGTAAAGTATCGTTATCTTTTATAGTGATGGCATTAATACCATTTACGCGAGGTCTACTGTAGGCTTCTAAAGAAGTCTTCTTTATTGTTCCTTGTTTTGTTGCTAGAATGATAAAGTTATTTTTCACATACTCTTCATTCTTAAGGTCTTTCACATTTAGATAGGCTTTTACTTTATCATCTAGAGGTATATTGATGATATTTTGTATAGCCCGACCTTTGGTGGTTCTGCTTCCTTCAGGAATTTCATAAACACGAAGCCAGAAAACGCGGCCTTGTTCGGTAAAGAGTAACATATAATCGTGCATACTAGCCACAAAAAGATGTTCTAAGAAATCTTCATTTCGCGCAACACTTCCTTTTGCACCACGACCTCCCCTATTCTGAACTCTGTATTCTGTTAATACTGTGCGTTTTATATAGCCCGCATGTGAAATAGTAATCACAACTTCTTCATCAGGAATCGTATCTTCAATACGGAAATCACTGGCTGAATATTCAATTTTGCTTTTACGTTCATCGCCATATTTTTCTTTTATCTCACGAAGTTCTTCGGTAATAATTTCCATACGAAGATTAACGTCGGCCAAGATCGCTTTCAGATGCTCGATAAGTTTAATCAAATCATCGTATTCTGCACGTAGTTTATCTTGTTCCAGACCAGTTAAATGACGCAAACGCATATCCACAATGGCACGGGCTTGGATATCGCTAAGTCCAAAACGCTCGATTAATTTTGCTCGTGCTTCTTCAGTACTGGCAGATGCTCTGATAATCTTAATTACTTCATCAATATTATCGGATGCAATGATTAATCCTTCTAAGATATGAGCTCTTTTTTCCGCTTGATCCAATTCAAATTGAGTTCTGCGAACAACCACTTCGTGGCGATGTTCTACAAAATAATGAATCATATCCTTTAGGTTCAGCATCATAGGACGACCGTGAACCAAAGCGATATTATTGATACTAAAAGAGGTTTGAAGTTGCGAATATTGGTATAATTTATTGAGTACCACATTCGTGTTGGCATCTTTCTTCAATTCAAAAACAATACGCATTCCATTTCTGTCGCTTTCGTCTCGAATATCCGAAATCCCTACAATCTTTTTCTCATTAACTAAATCGGCAATTTTTTTAATCATTTCCGCTTTGTTAACTTGGTAAGGGATACTTGTTGCGATGATAGCTTCTCTACCCGGTCTAATTTCTTCCAAAATTGTCTCACCACGCATTACCACTTTTCCTCTACCGGTTTCAAAAGCATCTATTACGCCATCATAGCCATAAATAATTCCTCCCGTTGGAAAGTCAGGAGCTTTAATGTATTGTCTTAATTCAGTGACACTTATATCTTTATTTTGAATATAAGCTTGAATACCATCGATCACTTCGCTTAAATTGTGAGGAGCCATATTTGTGGCCATACCCACGGCAATTCCTGATGCGCCATTAACCAGCAAATTAGGAATTCGTGTAGGTAAAACGGTGGGCTCCTTTAAACTATCATCAAAGTTATTTTGGAAATCAACCGTATTTTTTTCGATATCTACCAAGGATTCTTCTGAAATCTTACGCAATCGGGCTTCGGTATACCGCATGGCAGCAGGACTATCGCCATCAATACTACCAAAGTTTCCTTGTCCATCGACCAAAGGATAGCGCAAAGACCATTCCTGAGCCATACGAACCATAGCATCATAAACGGAGGAATCGCCGTGGGGATGGTACTTACCGAGGACGTCCCCGACTATTCTTGCTGATTTTTTATAACTTTTATTTGATAGTACGCCCAAATCTAACATACCATAAAGAACGCGTCTGTGTACTGGTTTTAGCCCGTCGCGAACATCTGGTAAAGCACGCGAAACGATTACTGACATGGCGTAATCGATATAGGCCGATTTCATTTGATTGGTAATATTTACCTTTACTATTCTTTCTCCTTCGTTCATCTTATTTTTAAAATTAAATAATTCCCTTTAAATGCTTTTTAATAAACCATTAGAAGGTAAATTTTCCCCTCGAATTCGTAGGGGAAAATAGGATGCGAAGATAGTGATTTTTATTCTAAAATGACGGGTTTTAGTAGCTCAAAATAGCATTATTTTAACAAGTAAATGTTGAAAAAATGTAGACTGCAAAGGAATAACTTCTATTTTTGTAGTTAGTTTTGATTTGATAATATATAATTATAAAAATAGAGTATGGAAGCTAAGTTCTCACAACGCGTTCGCGATGTCCTTTCTTTTAGTAGAGAAGAAGCCATTAAGCTTGGAAATGAATCTATTGGGGTTGAACATTTATTTCTCGGAATACTAAGAGAAGGAAAAGGTATAGCCTTTCATCTTATGGCCGAAATGGGCATGGATTTAGTAAAGATTAAAAAACATATCGAGAAATCGATTAAAAACGAAAATAAACATATCCCTCCTCAAGAAGGAATCCCTTTTGTTCGCCAAGCGGAGAAAACCATAAAGCTTACTTATTTGGAAGCTAAACTTTTTAAAAGCGAGTTAGTTGGAACCGAGCATTTATTACTGGCCATATTAAAGAACGAAGAAAATATTGTGACCCGTTTATTAGAAAGCAACGGATTGAACTATAAAAGAGCCGCTGAGGAATTGGGGCAATTCTATAATTCTACTCAGATTGGCGAGAAATCACCGGACTTGTTTACCAATGAAATTGAGGATGAGCCCATGGATAAGCCCGAATTTGGGAAGGAAATACCAAAATCGTCGAAGAAACCGGGCGAAATGAAATCGACTACCCCTGTTCTCGATAATTTCGGTCGCGATTTAACACGACAAGCAGAAGAAAATTTATTAGATCCCATTGTAGGCCGAGAAAAAGAATTAGAAAGGATCGCTCAGATTTTAAGTCGACGGAAAAAGAATAACCCGATATTAATTGGCGAACCCGGTGTGGGTAAATCGGCAATTGCCGAAGGCTTGGCATCGCGTATTGTAAAGAAAAACGTATCGCGTGCGCTGTTTGGAAAACGTATTTTTACACTCGATTTAGCGTCCATAGTTGCCGGAACAAAATACCGTGGACAGTTTGAAGAAAGGATGAAAGCCATATTAAATGAATTGGAAAAACATCCTGAAATCATTTTATTTATTGATGAAATTCATACCATAGTAGGTGCCGGAAATGCTTCCGGATCGTTGGATGCCTCAAATATGTTTAAACCGGCTCTTGCACGTGGAGAAATACAATGTATTGGTGCTACTACCCTAGACGAATACCGTCAGAATATTGAAAAAGATGGCGCACTAGAGCGTCGTTTTCAAAAGATTATCGTAGAAGCTACCAGTCCTGACGAAACAGTCAGAATCTTAGAAAATATCAAAGAACGATACGAAGATCACCATTTGGTAAAATATACCGATGAAGCTTTAAAAGCTTGTGTGCAATTAACCAATCGGTATATGAGCGACCGCTATTTGCCTGATAAAGCAATTGATGCCTTGGATGAAGCTGGCGCGCGTGTACATATAACACATATGAATGTGCCTCAAAATATCATCGATATAGAAGCCAATATTGAGCTTGTTAAAACAAAGAAAAAAGAGGCTATTGGCAAACAAAAGTTTGAATTGGCAGCCGAACTTCGCGATAGCGAACGAAAACTCAATGTAGAATTGGCTAAAGCAAAACGCGAGTGGGAAGAAAATACAAAGATTAATCGTGAAACTGTTGGCGAAGAGGAAGTAGCACAAGTGGTAGCCATGATGACGGGAGTTCCTGTGCAACGTATTGCTCAAAATGAGAGCGATAAGCTTATGAGCATGGAAGATGACTTAGCCGCTAGTGTAATTGGTCAGGATACAGCCATTAAGAAAGTAGTTAAAGCCATTCGCCGAAATCGTGCCGGATTAAAAGACCCCAATAAACCTATCGGAACTTTCATTTTCTTGGGACCAACCGGTGTTGGAAAAACGTATTTAGCTAAAATGCTGGCTCAAAACATGTTCGATTCGGCTGATACTTTGATTCGAATTGATATGAGCGAATATATGGAAAAATTTGCCGTTTCCAGATTGGTTGGAGCGCCTCCGGGTTATGTTGGATACGAAGAAGGTGGTCAATTGACGGAAAAAGTGAGAAGAAAGCCTTATTCTATTATCCTTTTGGATGAAATAGAAAAAGCACATCCGGATATTTTCCATTTGTTATTGCAAGTACTCGACGATGGTCAGTTGACGGATAGCTTTGGTCGAAAAGTTGACTTTAAAAACACCATTGTTATTATGACTTCCAATATCGGATCTCGCCAATTGAAAGAATTTGGTAGTGGAGTTGGTTTCAATACTTCTTCCCGACTAAAAGGAAAATCAGCAAGTACCGCTGGCGTTATCGAAAATGCTTTAAAACGGGCTTTTGCACCTGAGTTTTTAAATCGAATTGATGATGTTATTATTTTTGAAAACCTCGAACGCGAAGATATTCATAAAATAATCGATATTGAATTAAAAGGCTTGTACTCACGCGTTGGTCAAATGGGCTATAAAGTAACGGTAACTGAAAAAGCAAAAGACTTTTTATTGGAAAAAGGATGGGATCCTCATTTTGGTGCACGGCCTTTAAAACGCGCTATACAGAAGTATATCGAGGATGAGTTAGCGGAGGAAATCATCAATACCAAATTAGCAGAAGGCGACTTGATCAGAGTTGATTTCGATAAAAAAACGGAGCTGTTAAAGGTGAAAATCACTAAACCCAAGACAAGAAAAACGTCGAAATAAAATCATTAACCTGCACTAAAAATGCAGGTTTTTTTCTTTCATTCGATAGATAATTTATTTTTCTAGTAGTTTTGACATATTAGCATAAAGACAAATAAACGATGGAATTAATTACAGATTGGTCAGAAAAGAAACATTCGCTGCTCAAATATGCGATTGAAAAATTAATGCCCGCCAATCAAATTTTCGGTATAAAAGTCAATGAAATAAAAGAGGGTTATGTCCATTTTGAAATCCCCTTCAAAAATGAATTCGTTGGCGATTTATTTAATGGATTATGGCATGGCGGTATTTTAGCCAGTATTGCTGATACAGCTGGTGGATTTGCCGTTGGATCGATGTTGGAGACAAATTTATTTCGTGTGAATACTATCGAGATGACTATAAAATACCTCAAAGGTTCTAAAAAAAACAATACGGTTTTTGCCGAAGCTAAAGTGAGTTTATGGGAGGGGAAAATGGCCGAAGCTAAAATTGTTCTTTATCAAGATAGCATCGAAAACCCGGTTTGTACAGCAAGTTGTTCCTATATTGTCTTGCCTATACAAGCAAAATCTTAGATAAGATTGTATTTAAATTTTTATAAATTTTATTTGGGCAAATTTTTAAGGATAAAGGCAATTTTTTCCTCCAAACTTAGA
>JBFHQD010000157.1:0-7450 GCA_041592395.1 Bacteroidales bacterium
GAGAAGTAGATTTGCTGCTGATTAGTGTTTAAAACTCGAGGTTAATTCTATCTCACCTCCTTAAAAATCAATGCCTTCTTTGTGCGGCTATGCCCTATTCAATACCTTTGACTCAGAATGTTGCTAATGCATAACAGCATGCTAAAAACGACCAATTAGCAACAAAACTAGGGAGCACATCGGATATAGAAAAAAGGATATATCCTACGGATGGAATTACATTTTATTTAACAATTGAAAGTAATTACCATACTTAGCTTTTCGTATTTTTGTCTCAATCAGTCTTTTAAATATGAATCGAATAAAAAAAATCTTTATACTGCTTTTTTTTACTGTTAACTTTGTTGTTTACGGTCAAGTTAAGGTCTATGATTTTGATCATTTTGAACCCCTACTTCATCAAGAGAACGACACGACCTATGTCATAAATTTTTGGGCAACTTGGTGTCTTCCCTGCGTGAAAGAACTCCCCGCTTTTGAGCAAGCCAATTTGGAGTACAAAAATCAGAATTTTAAAATGATTTTGGTTAGCCTGGATTTTGGCAAAGACGTTATTAAACGGGTTGATGAATTCCGGAATAAGCGGCAGTTATCAGCTGAAGTCCTTATTTTGGACGATCCGGATGCCAATGCGTGGATTCCTCAAATCGATAAAAATTGGTCGGGAGCTATACCTGCCACACTTATCTACAGAAAGAATAAATGGCAGTTTTATGCACATTCCTTTACTTACGAAGAATTAAAAACGGAAATCGAAAAATTTATAAATTAAAAACACAAAGCAATGCGAAAACTAATCTTATTATTACTCTTTGTTCCTGTTCTAGCATCCGCACAGGGACTGTCAGTTGGCGATAAAGCCGTAGATTTTAATTTAAAAAATGTGGATGGCAAAATGGTTGGTCTAAATGATTACAGCAACGAAGAAGGCGTTCTCCTTATTTTCAGTTGCAACCATTGCCCCTATTCAGTAGCTTATGAAGATCGAATTATCGCGTTAGCTACAAAATACAATTCAAATGGGTATCCCGTAGTGATGATAAACCCTAACGATCCCATCTCCTACCCGGCTGATTCTTATGAAAATATGATTGTTAGAGCAGAGGAAAAAGGCTTCAATTTCCCTTACCTTTTCGATGACGGACAAGAGATTTATCCTCAATATGGAGCAACCAGAACGCCCCATGTGTTTTTGCTCCACAAAGAAAATAATGCTTTTTATGTCGCTTATATTGGAGCTATTGATAACAATTACAAGGATGCGTCCTTGGTAACTGAAAAATATGTAGAAGAAGCCATTAGCGCTTTAAAGAAAGGTGAAAAACCGGCTGTGAGTTTAACTAAAGCAATTGGTTGTTCAATAAAAGCAGCGGAATAAATAAAAGTAAAAACTACATTAAGAATCCCCTAATTCGCAAAGAATTTAGGGGATTTTTGCTTTTTTATTTAGATATTGTTCTAAATAAGATACGAAAACAAGGATAGAACAAGAAAATTTAATACTTTCACCTGATAAAAACCAAACCTGTGTAACTTTATCGTTTGCAAAAATTGCAATTAACCAGTAGCTCATTGGATAAAGTTTCATTTGGCCAAACTTAAAACAAGTACTGATGAAAAACCTTTTTGCTTTTTTAGGCCTTTTTCTGGCCATTCATGTCGGCTTTGCACAAACCGATTTGAATTATTATTTACCCAAAGATGTGAATTACGATATCCATATTCCAACACCTAAAAAAGTGTTGGGTTATGAAGTTGGCGATTGGATGGTGAGTCACGACCAGTTAATCAAGTATATGGAAACTATTGCAGCTGCTAGCGATAGAGCTATTCTAGTTGAATATGCACGTTCTTACGAAAATCGTCCTTTGGTTCATTTAATCTTTTCTTCACCCGAAAATTTAGCCAAACTGGATCAAATCAAAGCCGAGCATCAAAAGCTCTCCGATCCGACGCTTGCCAAAGATTTGAACACGGAAGAAATGCCCTTGGTTGTCATTCTTGGTTATTCTATCCATGGCAATGAAGCCAGCGGTGTAAATGCTTCGCTATTGACAGCTTATTATTTGGCTGCCGGACATAGTAAAGCGATAAGCGAATTACTCAAAAACACCATTATCATTGTCGATCCAGCACTTAACCCTGACGGAGTAAATCGATTTGCCAATTGGGTAAATATGCATAAAAGCTTTGCTAAGCTCACCGATCCAAACTCTAGGATTTTTAATGAAGTTTATCCTGGTGGTCGTACGAACCATTATTGGTTTGATATGAATCGCGATTATTTATTGCTTACCAATCCTGAAAGTCGAGGAAGAGTTGCTAAAATCCAAGAATGGAAACCCAATATTGTTACCGATCATCACGAAATGGGATCAAACTCCACTTTTTTCTTTCAGCCCGGTGTTCCTTCACGAAATAATCCACTGACTCCGGAACGAAACTATGAATTAACCAAAGCGATCGCTGATTATCATGCCAAGCATCTCGACCGAATAGGCTCCTTGTACTTTAGCGAAGAACAATTCGACGATTATTATTTCGGAAAAGGATCCTCTTATCCTGATATCAATTCGGGCATTGGCATTCTGTTTGAACAAGGGAGTTCGAGAGGATTTTTAAGGGCAACCGAAAATGGAACTCTCACTTTCCCCTTCACTATTCGCAACCAGTTTACGGTAACCTTATCTACCTTAGAAGCAGCCAAAGACTTGCGTAAACCACTTCTCGATTATCAAAAAGAATTCTACGCTTCTGCTTTTGATCAAGCGAAAAAAGATCCAATTGCCGGTTGGGTTTTTGGCGATAAATCAGACTTAGGAAAAACAAATGCACTTTTAAATATCTTAAAAATTCATACAATAAATATTGAAATTCTAACGGATAATTATACGATTAACGGCCAAACTTTTGAAGCAGGAAGCAGCTATTTTATTCCTTCATCACAAAAGAATTACCGCTTGTTAAAAACGATCTTCGAAAGAAGCAATACCTTCGAAGACAAGACTTTTTACGATGTTTCAACCTGGAATTTCTTCTATTCGTTCAATATGCCCAATGCAGAAGTTCAACAAAGTAAAAAAATAAGTCTTCCTAAAACGGAGGAATTGATCACTATCGCTCAAAAAGAAGGACAAATATTAGGAGGACAAAATGCCGTCGCTTATGCTTTCCGATGGAACGAATATTATGCTCCAAAACTATTAGCCGCAATACAAGCGAAAGGATTAAGAGCAAAAGTCGCCACGGATTTATTTACCTATGCCGACAACGCATTAAAAGAAAATTTCAGTTATGGCACTATACTAATTCCTGCCGAAGGACAAGTCTTAAACACAATGGACTTAAGAAAATATCTTGATGGATTGGCCAAACAAAACGGCATAGATATTTACGCCTTTTCCACGGGATTAACACCAACAGGCATTGATTTAGGCAGCAATAATTTTGTGAATTTAAAACTTCCAAAAATCCTGATGTTTGTCGATGGCAGATCTAACAGTCGCGATGCCGGAGAAATTTGGCATTTATTCGATCAGCGTTATGATATGCCTATCACCCTAGTAGAACAGGACAAAATGAGTCGCATCGACTTAAGCGAATACACCTGCATCGTACTCCCCGGAGGTTCATACGATGATTTTGGTAAAAATGGGATAGAGAAATTAAAAACCTGGGTACAAAATGGCGGGAATCTAATTACCTATAAAAATGCAACGCAATGGGCGGCTCAGCATTTAAATTTAGATATCAAATTCAAGAAAGACGTTGAAATAAAAACTGATGGAATTCCGAAATATGCATCAAGACGGGCTTTAAATAATGTGCAACAAATTAGCGGTGCTATTTTTGAGGTCTCCTTCGATCCATCGCATCCCCTGGCTTATGGTCTCAGCGGAAATCAGATTTCTGTTTTTAAATCCGGAAATAGCGTTGCCGAATTGCCGGAAGACAATTATAAAGCGCCTTTCCGTTTTAGCGAAGCTCCGCTAAAAAGCGGTTACAGTTCCATAGAAAATATTGAGAGAATTAAACAAGCGCCTTTTATTTTAACAAATAAATTGGGAAGCGGAAACGTAATTTCTATACTCGATAATACAAATTTCAGAGGCATTTGGTATGGCACAAATAAAATATTTGCCAATGCCATTTTCTTTGGACAAACCTTGTAATAAAGGCAAAAAAAGAAAAAAAAGGGGAGCTCGAATTTCGAACTCCCCTTTTTTTGGCTTACAAATCTTAACTGTTTTACTTGATTTCCTCTTCAGTTTCCATTACAATAACAGTATCGGCAGTTGCACTTGTAGTATCAACAGCAACCTCTACATTCTCAATAACAGTAACTTCTTCTGTTTCTGCTTCTGGTTTTGGTGCGTTTTCACAAGCAACCATAAAAAACAAAGCAAAAAATAAGCTAGCAATAACTAAGGTAACATTCTTCATAATTTATTTTGATTTAATTCGGAGCTAAATTATAGTTTTTTAACATAATATTAACCAAATTCATATTTCTTTTTTATCAATTTTTCGTGCAATAGCACAATTGGTAAGCAAAAATGAATTAAAATTGCACAAAATTTCCAGCCATTTTAGCTCAGTTGGTAGAGCAGCTCACTCGTAATGAGCAGGTCGTGGGTTCGAGTCCCATGAATGGCTCAACTCTATATCAGTCGATTATTCGACTTTTTACTACGCTCTCTTTTTAAGAAAGCCGTTTATTTAAGACTAAAGCTTCTCTCATTTTGCCTATGATCGTCTTAAATGCACTATCCCGAAAGATTCGTAAATTTTAAGGTATAAATAGTTTACTGCCAAACTTACACAAACTCGCTGAACGCTCCTTCCCCTTTCTCCCAACAAAATTTTACACATTATCGACAAGATTTCATTAAAATCTCGCTGGATTTTATAATAAAAACACGAAGTTTTATAACATCTCTCCCAAAAAATGGCTGCACTTTTGTAATGTTGAAAATCAATAAATCAATTTACAGTTAAAAAACATATTCAATAATTATATTTAAAGATGAAAATAAAAAACAATATTGCCATTAGTGAATCCGGGTTTGTATTCGATGCAGGCACAGGAGAAACCTATTCTTTAAATCCCGTTGGAGCTGATATTCTAAAACTGATGAACGAAGGAAAAAATCAAGAAGAAATAATGGCTTATTTCCTCGAAAATTACGATGTAAGTCAAGGCATGTTCGAATCGGCTTATTTCGATTTTATAAGTACTTTGAATCAATTCAATCTTATTGACAGATGATAAAAAAATTGACCATAGCCGTAACAGGCTTAAACAATACGGATAATCCGGGCCCTGGAATTCCTGTTATTCGCAGTTTACGCGAATCAAAGGAATTTGAAGTCCGCATTATTGGTTTAGCATACGAAAATCTGGAACCCGGTATTTATATGGAAGATATGGTTGATAAAACCTATCAAATTCCTTATCCTTCAACAGGTGCTGATGTGGTATTGGAGCGTATTCAGTATATCAATGCCAAAGAAAATATCGATGTTTTAATTCCCAATTTCGATGCGGAATTATACACGTTTATGAAAGCCGAAAAACGCTTGCTCGAAATGGGCATCAAGACTTTTTTACCAACTATTGAGCAATTTGAAGAGCGCCAGAAAGCCGTACTTCCGAAATTCGGTAAAAAATACGGTATCAATGTTCCGAAAAGCACCAATCTCACTAGTGTAGCTGATATTCGAAAACTAAAAAAAGATTATGAATTTCCGGTATTGGTTAAAGGAAAATTCTACGATGCTCATATCGCATACAACGAAGAACAAGTAACCAATTTTTACAATAAAATCAGTTCCAAATGGGGTTTACCCATTATTGTTCAGGAATTTATAAAAGGTACGGAAGTGAATGTGGTTGCGCTTGGCGATGGCCTGGGGAATACCATAGGCGCAGTTCCTATGCGTAAACAATTTATTACCGACAAGGGAAAGGCCTGGGGTGGCATAACCATCAAAGATGAGAAAATGCTCGATCTGACCTATAAATTAATTGAAGGAACAAAATGGCGTGGCGGAATGGAATTAGAAATGATTCGCACGAACGACGGCAGCTATTATATGATAGAAATAAATCCGCGTATCCCCGCTTGGGTTTACCTCGCTGTTGGAGCCGGACAAAATATCCCTGAAGCACTTGTTAAATTAGCCATGGGCGAAAAAGTAGAAACGATGAGTTCATATTCTGCAGGCACCATGTTTGTTCGCTATTCATACGATATGATTGGCGATATCTCGCAATTCGAAAAATTATCGATGACCGGAGAACTAGATAATATACACACAAAGATTAAAAATTAATAATCATGGAAAAGAAATTCTTTGAAAGACCTATAATTACTAAAATAAATGCCGGAATACCCGATAAATTTGGAATGGGAAATCAGATTACACCAATGACCAAAATCGATGGTATTCCTGTTAAAGACATTATAGCCACTCATGGCTCACCTGTTTTTGTTCTATCCGAACAAACGATGTACGATACTTATCAAGATGCTTATCAGGCCTTTAGCACACGTTATCCAAAAGTACAATTCGCCTGGTCGTATAAAACCAATTATATCGATGCCGTTTGTCGTACCTACCATAAAATGGGTTCCTGGGCCGAAGTAGTTTCCGGATTTGAATACAATAAAGCCTTAAATAATGGCGTTGCGGGAAATCAAATCATTTTTAACGGACCGGATAAAAGTGAAGAAGACTTACGCCTTGCTATCGAAAATGCATCACTAATCCATATCGATCATTTTGACGAATTGTATATGATTATTCGTTTGGCCGATGAAACAGAAAAACGTCCAAAAGTGGCCATTCGCGTCAATATGGATACCGGCATTTATCCGCAATGGGACCGTTTTGGTTTTAACTATGAAAATGGCGATGCTTGGAATGCCCTAAATCGGATTATGTTGAGTAAAAAATTAGATCTGGTAGGTTTACATACCCATATCGGTACTTATATTATGGCGCCTTATGGCTATGGTAATGCGGCAAAAGTATTGGCTGACTTGGCGATAGGCTTGGATAGAAAATACAACCACAAAATAAAATACATCGACATGGGCGGTGGTTTTGCAACTAAAAACACACTAAAAGGCGCCTATCTTCCCGGAAGTGACACTTGTCCTTCGTTCGACGAATATGCCGAAGCCATTACCAATGCTTTAATTAATTCTGCTATCGATCCCGAAAATATGCCTGTTTTATTTTTAGAAACGGGTCGTGCCCTTATTGATGACGCCGGCTACCTCTTGGGATCGGTAATCGGAAACAAGCGATTAAAAGATGGAAGAAGAGCGACTATACTGGATATTGGTGTCAATATGTTATTTACTTCTTTTTGGTACGAACATATTGTCGTTCCTGCACAGCAATCGTCGAAATATACCGAAGACACAACACTTTACGGTCC
>JBFHQD010000158.1:0-7449 GCA_041592395.1 Bacteroidales bacterium
AATTTTCTGAAACTTCCTTTTCCCATAAGAAACCCCCTATTATTTCTTTTATTCATCCTCTATATATTTACAACCTTGATGCTTTTTTAATCCCTATTCGTGTATTCGTGGCGAAAAAATAAGCCACTAATGCACGAATAAATAAAACACGCGCTTAAAAACATCCTCCAAAAAACCATTATCCATAAATTTTCTGAAACTCCTTTTTTCCATAAAAAACAATGCTGCGAAGATATTTCAAATTTGGCAATACGAACTATTTTCGTTAAAAACTCTAAAAACAAAAGGGCATACTCTAAAAATTAGGCTAATTTTGCCGCAATTTTGAAATCGACACCTATGCTAAAACGGATCAGCATACTTTTATATTTGTTTTTCTCGCTTCAACTAGTGGGTTTTACACAAGTGAATACCGCCCGTTTTCTAGCCATGGGTAGAACCGATTTATTCAATGATAATTATACGGAATCGATAAAGAACTTAACGGTAGCGGTCAATGCCGAGCCCAACAAATTTGAGCCTTATTTTTATCGCGGTTTAGCCAAATATTCCTTGGGCGATTACAATGGAGCCATAAACGATCTGAACAAATCGATTTCGATCAATGCTTATTTCTCTTATTCTTTCCTTTACCGAGGAATGTGTAAGCAACAGCAAAAAAAATTCCACGAAGCCTTAAAAGACTATGCGGCTGCTATTCATCGTGGTCCAAACAATCCCGATGCCTATGTAAATAGAGGCGTTGCAAAACTCCAACTTAAGCTTTTTCAGAGCGCTATGGCCGATTTCGATACGGCTATCATCTTAGATTCAAAAAACGAGAACGCTTATTTAAACAGAGGTTTAGCACTCTACGGATTAAAGCAAATGGACGAAGCTCTGGAAGAAATAAACAAAGCCATCAAGCTCAATTATTTAAACAAAACGGCGTATCTGCGTCGCGGTATTTTAAAATTCGAAATGAAAAAATACGATGAAGCCATTTTTGATTTCGAACTCTCTATGAAATTAGACGATGCCGATCCACTACTCTATTATTTCAGAGCCATCTCGTATTATTATCTCGACGAAAAACAAAAAACTTACGCAGATTATGCCAAAGTATTGGAGCTCGATCCCTACAATGCGCTTACCTATTATAACCGCGCCATTTTAAAAGCGGAAGACAAAAACTATTTGGGCGCCTTGCTCGATTTGGAAAAAGTAACCAGTATCAATCCGGCAAATATCTATGGCTATTATAACAAAGCGAATGTAAAAAGCCAAATGGGAGATTATAGCGGTGCAATAAAAGACTACGACAAAGCCATTGAATTGTTTCCTGATTTTGCCCGAGCTTACCTCAATCGATCGGCACTAAAAGAAAAAATAAACGATAAAAAAGGCGCTTATGCCGATTATCTGAAAGCAGAAGTGATACGCGAAAAATTTGATCGCAGCGATTCTATTCCTGAGCTATTTAAAGACAGCTTGCAATTAACAAAACTGATTGCTTTCGAAAGCGATTTCAATAATGCAAATGCCGATAACGGCTATATTCAGTATAAAAATATTTACATCGAATTGGAATCGAATTTCAATATTTCGATGCTTGCTAAAGACGAAGAAGATTATATCGACGAGCGTAGAAAACAATATTTCGTGCCTGAAATAGCGGCCTATAACGAATCGAATTTATCGCAATACAAGTTGGCGTTTGGACTAACAAAGGAAGTAAACTTGTTGCATCCTACTAAAGCAAGAGAAATCCTTCAGCGTTTAAATTCTACTTTAAAAGAACACCCCGAAAATCCATATAACCACCTCTATATCGGTATTTTAAACGAACGTATCGGTAATTTACCCAGCGCCGAACTTTCTTATCTAGAAGCCATAAAACTTGATCCCACTTTTGGATTTGCCTATCTTAATTTAGCCAACGTCGCCTATTTATTGGCCATGGAAAAAATGAAAGACAACGCTAAAACCAATGAAAATTATATCAAAGAGGATTTAGAAGATTTTAAGAAAACGGTTGATCAGTTTGCCATTCCGGATCTAAAAAAAGCAATACAATATTACGATATGGCTTTGCAGATTTACCCGAAATTGGGATTTATTTATTATAACCGAGCGAATTTATACAGCAAAACACAGGAATATATGAAAGCCATTGCCGATTATAACCAAGCCATTATTTTGCAACCCAATTTAGCAGAAGCTTATTATAATCGTGGATTAACCTTATTACTTTTGCAGGATAATAGCTCCGCTTGCCCCGATTTAAGCAAGTCAGGCGAACTTGGAATAACGAATGCTTACAACGTGATTAAGCGCTTTTGTGCAGAATCAAAATAAAAGAACACAAAAAAAGAAGAATATTAATGAAACCCTTGCATACGAATAACCTTTGGCATCCTTTTAAGGAACTCAATTATACCGCTTTTTTTATTACGCTGCTTTTACCACCATTTATATTAGTTCCGGTACATATTTTTGTAAAACCATCTATGTTATTGGCTGAGCGTTTTTTTCCGGGTACTTGGTGGGTTGAGATTGCCCTTTTAACTATCTATGCCGTATGGCTTGGACAGGTTATGGCAAAAACCGGCAATATCGGAAATGTGCGTGTTAAATATTGGCTCTTTTTCTCCATTATTTTCTTCGGTCAGTTTATTCTAGGACTAACGGTTAACAGCAAATTTTTAATGAGCGGAGATCTCCATTTACCCATTCCGGCATTGATTATCGGCGCTCCAATATATAGAGGGGAAGGCTTTTTTATGCCCTTGCTCCTCTTGTCCACTTTGGCCATAGTTGGTCCGGGTTGGTGTTCGCACCTCTGTTATATTGGCGCTTGGGACAATGCTTCGGCAAGGCACAAGAAAAGACCTAAAAAAACGATAACACGCAAACAAACCTTGATTTTGCGCTATGCTATGCTTGCATTTGTTGTTGTTGCTGCAGCCTTAATGAATTATTTCAAAGTTCCAATAACAGCCGCTTTTGTTATTGCTTTGGCTTTTGGATTGTTTGGTGTTTTTCTCATGCTCTATTATTCGAGAAGATTAGGTTATATGTTTCATTGTACGAGTTATTGTCCGGTTGGCAGCTTGGTTACATTATTAGGAAAACTCTATCCCTTGCGCGTAAAAATAGATCAGAATACCTGCACAGCTTGTAATATATGCAGTACAGAATGTCGCTACGATGCACTAACGCCAATCGATATTAAAAGTGGATCTGCAGGATGGAATTGCACCTTATGCGGCGATTGCGTAAGCAGTTGTCACGCCAGCTCCATTCGCTTTAGCTTTTTTGGCTCTAAGAAAAACGGATGGGTTATCTATATTTCGATCATTGTCGCTTTACACGCCGGATTTTTAGCCTTGGCGCGTTTATAATCAAATATTGGTCGCCACCTCAACTTCAATCTGAGCCTTAATTCACAACAGTAGAGATTTAAGATCAAGACGTTTGCAAAATTAAATGCACGTAATCCTGCAAACAATGAACAAATTATTAGTATTTTGCGCCCGCAAATCAGTCAACCAAATTATCCGAACTGATTCGAAACATTAATTAACAGAAATCAAAATCGGTTCAAACATCCGATTCTAAAAACAATTCAAATATGAAAATAGAATTTAAAAGCTTATCGATGCTTACTCTGGGCGGCATTTTGATATTTGGTAGTCTTCAAAGTTGTAAAGAGCCTATGACACAAGAAACGAAACCAATAGTGGTGGAAGATATGGATTTAACCGTAAGTCCTAAAGAAAATTTTTACCTCTATGCCAATGGCGGATGGATCAAAAACAATCCGCTACCTGAAGATCGTAGTCGCTTTGGTTCTTTCGATGCGCTTGCCGATCGCAACGAAAAACAAATCAAAGAGATTTTTGCCGAATTAGCCGCACAAGATAACGAAGCCGGTTCTGTAGCACAAAAAATCGGTGATTTCTATGCCTTGGGTATGGATAGTACTAAATTAAACGAAGATGGAATTAGTCCGCTAAATCCTGAATTTAAAAATATCGAAGCCATTCAAACCAAAGACGATCTGAATAAACATATCAGTTATTTGCATCGTAGTGGTATTGGTGGAGTGTTCAATTTATTTGGCATGGCCGATAGTAAAAACAGCGATATGGTTGTTACTTACCTTTGGCAAGGGGGATTGGGAATGCCCGACCGCGATTATTATACCGACGAAACGGAAAGAGCTGAAGGAATACGTACGGCTTATGTACAGCACGTAAAAAATATGTTTATGATCTTAGGCGATGATGAACAAGTTGCTCAAGCCAATGCCGAAACCGTTATGGAAATGGAAACACGTTTAGCAAAAGTTTCTATGACCCGTTTAGATATGCGTGATCCCAACAATTATTACAACAAAACCGATTTAAGCGGTTTAGAAAAAATGGCTTCTGCTTATTCTTGGAAAAGTTATTTTGACGAAGCCGGTTTAGGCGATCCGGGCGTTATCATCGTGGGACAACCTTCTTTCTACAAAGAAATGAGCGCTATGATAAACGAAGTGCCAGTTGCTAACTGGAAAACCTATTTCCGCTGGCATTTAATTCACGATGCCGCGCCTTATTTAAGCGATAATGTGGTAAATGAAAACTTCGCCTTCTTTGGCAAAACCTTGCGTGGCACACCTCAACTTCGTCCACGCTGGAAACGCGTTCAAGGAACTGTTGATGGTTCTTTAAGTGAAGCTATCGGACAAATCTACGTTCAGAAATATTTCCCTGAATCAGCGAAGAACAGAATGCTCGAGTTGGTCGAAAATCTTCGTTTTGCTTTAGGCAAACGCATCGAAGACTTGACTTGGATGAGCGAAACAACCAAAGAGCAAGCCTTAGAGAAATTGGCTGCTATCAATGTAAAAATCGGTTATCCTGATAAGTGGAGAGACTATTCAGCGCTAGGAATTGAAAAAGATTCTTATGTAATGAATGTGCTTCGCAGTGGAAAATTTGAAACCGATTACAACTTAAGTAAAATCAACAAACCTGTCGATAAATCGGAATGGGGAATGCCACCACAAATGGTAAATGCATATTACAACCCATCCGTAAACGAAGTTGTTTTCCCTGCCGGTATTTTACAACCTCCTTTCTTCTTTAAAGATGGCGACGACGCTGTAAACTACGGCGCTATTGGCGTGGTAATCGGTCATGAAATGACACACGGATTCGATGATAAAGGAAGCTTATTCGATAAAACAGGAAACCTAAACAATTGGTGGACAGCAGAAGATACAGAGCGTTTTAACGAACGCACTCAAGTGTTGGTAAATCAATTCAATAGCTTTGTTGTTTTAGATGATGTACATGCCAATGGTGAATTGTCTTTGGGCGAAAATATTGCCGATCTGGGCGGTTTAAATATTGCTTTTACTGCTTTTGAAAAAGCAACCGAAGGCAAAGACTTACCTAAAATTGATGGCTTTACACCTGAACAACGTTTTTATATCGCCTATGCTCATGTTTGGGCGCAAAACATTCGCGATGCCGAAGCACTTCGATTGACAAAAGAAGATGTTCACTCTTTAGGTCGATTCCGCGTAAATGGACCACTTCCAAACATTCAAGCTTTCCACGATGCTTTTGATGTAAAAGAAGGAGATAAAATGTTTTTACCTGTAGCCGAAAGAGCTATCATTTGGTAAAAAATTAAATGCTTTTTTAAAAAGGTCGGTCAATAAATTTTTTGACTGACCTTTTTTTTTACAGTCAAGCTAAGGCGCGTATGAGTGATCGTACGTCTCCCGACGCGTGATACCAATGCACTTCCTGATCCTATGCCACCATCAAAACAAAGCGAAGCAACAATAAATATCATCCCACAGATATAGAACTACGGTTTCGTTTCCTTAAATTGCCCGTTTTTATCACTTAAACCTCCATTCCCAAAAACAAAGTACAGAAAAGCAATCGCCAAAAAAACAATCGCTTTTTTTCTTACCTTTGTTGCGCTATAAACCAACCAAATCACAACCCCATATCAAAACCAAACTTCAATACACTATACTAAAAATAACAAACGCCTTTAATGCCACAACTCCTATTAACCGGGAAGAGAAGCACTAAATGCCTATTAAATGATCTACTGTCATGGAACTGAATACGCTTTTTGTTTTAAATATAATGAACGCCGGAATTAGCCTGATTATGGGCTTATACATGCTTTTCCTAAAAAAAACCGCATTTAAACAAGGAACCGGATACTGGGCAACCGGCAGTATGAGTATAGGCTTTGGATTTTTATTAAAAACATTTGTTCCTGCGGATAGCTATTTTAGCATGCTAGGCTTCCCCGTTATGGTTACGCTTAGTCTCTATCTCTATTTAGCCGGAATTTGGAAATTTAAAGAACAAAAAATCCATAAATGGATGATAATAGGCATTCCAATCGTTGATTTTATTCAATCCATTATTTTCTCCGGCATCTTTCATTTCGACAAAATTAGAATAGGAATCCATTTAACTTTTTTAGTTTTTTATACGCTTTATGCCATTTACGAAATGATTAAACTAAATGCAGCCCAAAAATACTTGAAACAAATTTTCTTAATAAATACCATTTCTTTTGGCATTTTTCTTTTTTTGCTACTGCTGAATTTTTACGATTTAATCCAAGCAAATAATTACAATCCAATAGCCCTAAGCGATAGCTCCCTAGTCTTGCAAATCATTTCTGGATTTGTTATGATAGCCCTTACCTTCGGATTTTTATCCGCAGTCAATATTCGATTAACACGCGAACTCGAAAATCAACTCAAATCAAAAACCAAATTTCTCTCCATTATTGGTCACGACCTGAGAGGACCGGTTGGGAATATTATGCGATTTCTGGATTTGCTTCAAGATGAAAATGAATTGGATGAGCAAGACCGAAAAAAATTCCTGAGAACTTTAAATCGACTGAGCCATTCTACCTTTCATCTATTGCAAAATTTATTGGAGTGGGCGAATAAATCGAAAAATATAAATAGATTCGATACCACTAGAATAGAATTAAACGAACTGATAGCGAGCAATATCGACTTTTTTAAAAGCTCTACCCTATTAAAAGAGATCAGCTTAGAATTTAAAGAAGGCAAGCCATCTTTTATTCATTCCAATGCCAATATGCTCAATACCGTTTTGCGCAACCTAATTTCGAATGCGGTTAAATTTACACCAAAAGGAGGTCGAATAACCATTTCGACTGAAAGATTTAAAAATAGCGTTCGCTTAGTTGTTGCGGATACAGGTAAAGGAATTAAACCGGAAATTATCGATTCGCTTTTTAAATTCGAAACAAATACCTCCACAAAAGGAACCGAAGGAGAAGTAGGTTCCGGATTCGGACTTGTGCTTTGTAAGGAACTTGTAAACAGCAATAAAGGGACAATTAAAATAGAAAGCATACCGCGCGCGGGAACAAAAGTTATTGTCGATTTCCCATTTATAA
>JBFHQD010000159.1:0-7403 GCA_041592395.1 Bacteroidales bacterium
AAAGAAAGAGAGCTGTTTTTTGTGCTCGTAAAGAAATAAGCTTAGGGAAATTCCTTTACGAAACCTTGTGATGCACTTTGTGCGCCTGCGAAAAACATTAATTATTCCTAAAGTGATGCCGATGGTAAAAAGAACGCGAAAGAAAGCCAAAGTACCTAGAATTTCGGGGGTTCTCTTTTTTTTGTGCATTGGTGTTTTTGTAACCTAAATTTTTTCGCTACCAACACGAAAGGAAAGCACAAATAAAAAACAGTTGTAAAATCAACCTTAGATTAAGTTTTGAGCAACTATTGCCTCCATTTTATTTAGAATTTCCCTTTGATCTTTTCTAATCGATTGATACAATTCCGATTTGTTTTTCTTTAATCGCGCCCAGCGCAATGCTTGACGAAAATCGAGCAAACAAATCCAATACCATCTTGCAAAGATTCCCAATAGTGGCATGGCTACAAAAAACGCTAAAGTGATTATCCAATCGCTAAAAGTTAACCAAACTATTCCCGTTTCTATCAAATGGAAAAGAGGCCAAACAAGCATACTGATTACAAATTTTACGCTGCTCTTAAATTGGGGATCTTTCATTTTTAAACCGATATAAATGGACAATCCAAAAGGGATATAATTCAATAACCAGCCAAGGATAAAGAGCGGCGAAGCCAAAACAAAAAGTAAACTTTCAGTAAATAAAAGCCCGCTTGAACCCACTTTATTTCGCACCATTGCATAACTTAGCTTTTCATTTTGGATATTATTTTGATAGCGAAGAACCTGCGCTTGAAAATCATCCATTTGTTCCGGATTTTTTTCTTCAAAAACTTCCAATTGGCGAATCAATTCCTGATCTGTTTGCAATTTATATGGTTGATTACTGGAGGGAAATCCCATTTTTTTGGCCATTTCGTGCTTGTAAATTTCGCGAAGCTGATTATACAATTCATAATGCTTTTCGCTTTTTATATGCACCATTAAAGGGATCAACGACTTGGACAATTGCTCTTTCATTTGATTGATAGCAATTGCCGGCGATTCTTTATAAACTTCGTAATAATCGGATACGGGAATAGGATTCCCGAAATTTATCAACAATTCAGTACGAAAATTTTGGTAATTCGAATAATCAATGCCTACGGGAATCACTTTCATATCCAACTGAAAATCGTTGGCTTCCTCCGTTTGAAAAGCAATACGCGCAAAACCCTTTTTTAAATCGCGCAAACGGTGTTGTTCGCCATGATTTCCTTCAGCCATAATAACAAGACCAATCTTGTTTTTTATCACATCAATGGTCTTTTGAAAAATCATATCGTTTTTCTTTACCTCACTATAGCCATCTTTAATTCTAAAAATGGGTAGCATTCTTAGAAAATACAAAATGGAAGCTATAATCGGATTCCTGAAAATATCCGATCGTGATAAAAACACTAAACGTCCTTTAAATCCATTCAAAAACACAAGCGCATCCATTAGGGCATTTTGATGATTTCCGGTAAAGATAAGATGTGCATTTTGGGGTATTTTTTCTTGATTGAGAATAACAATCCGTTTGTAAAAAACACGATTGTGCCAAAAGGCGACAACTTGTTTTAAGAAAAGATAAGGATACGACTTTTTATCGATTCGCTGGATACCCATTTATTTACTTTTAACTTTTGCAAAGCGATTTTTAAAGACAAAGGCTCCCAATTGCGAAAAACCACCTGACCAATGGGCAGCTAAAGCAAAACCACTTATAATATGCCAGATTCCCCACCAAGCGGCAACAATGGCCATTCCTCCCAGTTCCATTTCGGGAGGGAAAATTTTAGGATTAAAAATTAAGATCAGAGCCAATCCGGAATTTTGAATGCCGGTTTCTATAGAAAGGGTTCTTCGATCCGCTTTGGGACGCTTGAAAATAGACCCCAAAAAATAACCAATTCCTAATGCCATAGCATTGTGAATCAATACAATAAAGAAAACAAATTTTATAGCAACAATAAAATGGTCAAAATTATTTTTAAAGGCTAGAACAATAACGGCTATAAAAATAACAATCGATATTCGCTTAATCGGTTTTAAAATCTTACTTGTTAAAACCGGAAATTTTGAATTAACAAAAATTCCAATTAATAATGGAATACCCAGAATGATAAAGACTGTTTGAAACATTTGATAGGCGTTTATCTCCAAGGGCCGAACCAAATGAACAGCATCTTTTGCATAAACATTAATGGCCATTTTCCCCCAAAAAGCAAAGTTTAAAGGCGTAAAAATGATAGCTGTAAGTGTGGCAAAAGCAGTCAGACTTACCGACAAGGCTAAATTTGCTTTTGATAAGCTCGAAATAAAATTTGAAATATTTCCTCCCGGAGCTGAGGCCACCAATATCATCCCCAAAGCCATAGTGGGAGATAAATAATCTTTAAGCGCAATAACCAAGAGAAAAGTAAATGCAGGAAGTGCTAGAAATTGCGAAAAAACACCAATTAAAGGTGATTTAGGATTTTTAACCAAGGCTTTAAAATGATCGAGTTTTATCTCCAAAGCAACGCCAAACATAACCACAGCTATGGCAATATTTAATGAATGAAGTGCAGCAGGGCTAAAATTTAATCGTATCTGGTCAAGCGCATGTAAATTGTCTTGCATGGTATGAGTTTTTGGCAATAATAGGAATTTTTTTCGAATTAGATAATTCGACTTGATTTTCAGAATGAAAGCAAATTGGAATTGAAAAATAATAACGACCTTTGCAAAAAGAATTTTTATGATAACGCTAGGCGAATACAACCTCTTACGCATCGATAGGATAATGGATCAGGGTGCTTATTTAGTTGATGAAGAAGGCAACGACGTTTTGTTACCCAATAAATATATGGCAGAAAATGCCCAAGTCGACGATGAAGTGGAAGTATTTGTTTATAACGATTCGGAAGATCGAATAATTGCGACCAACCTAACACCCAAGTTTACGTTGAATGAATTTGCTTTCTTGCAAGTTAAAGATGTTAATCGTTTTGGCGCTTTTATGGACTGGGGTTTGGAAAAAGATATTTTGGTTCCCTTTAGTGAGCAAAACCAGCGGATGGAAGTTGATCGATGGTATATCGTAAGACTCTTTTTAGACGAGAAAACCAATCGCTTGGTAGCATCTAACAAACTGAATAAATTTCTGGAAACCGATTTTATTAGTGTTGAAGTGGGTGAAGAAGTGGAAATAATTGTAAGCGAAAGATCAGAGTTAGGCTATACTGTAATTATTAATCATGCGCATAAAGGGCTCATTTTTGCTAACGAAACTTTTAGGGAGTTGAATGTTGGGGAAACTCAAAAAGCCTATGTGAAAAACATCCGAGAAGACGGAAAAATTGATGTGAGCTTGCAGAAACAAGGCTATGATAGCGTTGAACCAAATGCTAGACGTATTTTGGAAATGCTGAAAGAAAAGGATGGCTTTTTAGCTTTAACCG
Organism: Bacteroidales bacterium; assembly: GCA_041592395.1. Lineage (GTDB taxonomy): Bacteria > Bacteroidota > Bacteroidia > Bacteroidales > UBA12170 > UBA12170. Next base: position 3,450 of record JBFHQD010000159.1, read on the forward strand.
ATAAAAGTCAGCCACAAGACATTTATTCTCAACTCCAAATTAGCAAGAAAATTTTCAAAAAAGCGATCGGTGCCTTGTATAAAAATAAGTTTATTCGTTTAGCTGAGGAGGGGATTTATTTGCTTTAGCGCAGGAGATTCGTTTTAATTAGTGATTTTATTTTATCGCCACGCAACCTTTTGAGCGTATTTTTCCTCTTAGTAGAATAAAGCCTTACTCTAAATCATTATGAAAAAATTAGTTTTCCTTTTCGTTGCAATGTCTTTTTTTTCGTGTCAGAAAGATACGATTCAAAAAGAGCCTATCCCTATCGAAATTTCTTTAAAAGCACAAGAAATTCTACGAGCCAACAATCAATTTGGATTTGATGTGTTAAAAAAAGCATTTGAATCTGATGGAAGTCAAAATTTAATGATTTCGCCCTTAAGTATTGCACAAGCCTTATCGATGACCTATAACGGCGCTAGAGGTGAGACAAAAACAGCTTTTGAAAACGCCCTTCATTTTGATGGACAGACAACGCCAGAAGTGAATCAGGCGGCTTTAGAACTTACAAATGCTTTATTAGAAGTTGATAAGCGAATCGAAATCAGTATTGCCAATTCCATTTGGTATAAGCAAGATTTTTCGGTAGAGTCGGAATTTATCAACTCAAATAAAGAATATTACAATGCCGAAGTTTCCGCCTTGGATTTTGCAAATACAAACAGCAAGAATACCATCAACAATTGGGTGGATAAGAAAACGAATCATAAAATTACCGAGATCGTGGATATAATAAATCCCGACGACCGCATGTTTTTAATCAATGCCATTTATTTTAAAGGGGTTTGGAAATTTGAGATTGACAAAAAAAATACAGCTCAAAAACCTTTTTATTTAAGCAATGGAACGGTAAAAAATTGTGCAACCATGTTTGCTGATGATAATTTTGCCGTGAATTACGCATCTACTTTTTCTGCCATTGAACTTCCTTACGGGCAAGGTAATTATTCGATGATTATTTTATTGCCAACCGATGACTCTTCGTTGGGTGAGTTAATGAGTCAACTTGACGAACCCACTTGGAACAATATCATTCAAGGCATGAGTGTTCCCACTTCCAGGTTGCTTTATTTACCCAAATTCAAGTTTGAATATGAGAATGAATTGAATGATGAATTGATAGATTTAGGATTAGGCAATGCCTTTAGCGATTCTGCTGATTTTTCAGGGATTTGCAAAAACGAAAGCATAGCCATTTCAAGAGTTAAACATAAAACCTTTATTGAAGTGAACGAAGAAGGCACCGAAGCCGCTGCAGTAACCTCCGTTACTATGGGCGCAACTTCTGCCGGACCAACGAGTGCTGTTTTTGCGGTAGATCATCCTTTTTTGTTTGCGATAAAGGAAAAATACACCAATGCCATTTTGTTTGTTGGAACGGTTACCGACCCATGTCAATGATTAGAAAAAGGATGGATTAGCCTTAAATAAACAAAGTTTGATAAAAGATATGAAGGAGTGAGCCGATAGTCCGAAAAATTCCATTAATTTTGAATACAGAATTGCTGAATTAGTCGAATGTACAATGATGGTATTACCTAAACGCTTGCTGTTTTTATTGTTTATCGTTTTTTTTAAGAGTATTGATGCCCAAACGCTTGATACGATTCAGAAAAATGATAGTCTTCTTGCACCGGTTTTTTTGAGTAATGGAAAAGCCCAGCTTAAACAACTTGCTCTTTTTCAGGAACCGAAATCGCTTGAGAATTTATACTTGCAAGTAAAATTGCCCACATTAAAGAAAGCAAGCAAATTCGTTCAAAATGTGGTAAGGATTGAGGTGGAACGCATGCACAATGGCAAGTTAGAACGCATCGAAATTGCCCGATTTTTTCTGCCTTGGTTGGATGCTAAAACGGATACAGCACGTTTTGTTTTTGATATAAGCGCCTACAGTTCACTTTTTTATAAACCGGTTAATTTAAGTTTCGAAAGCAATTATATTTTGCAAACGCTCGAATTGGATTTGCAGTTTAAATGGAAATTTGGAGAAGCTCCTGCAAAAGTGAATCAAATCGTTAATCTATGGCACAGCGATATCAATGGATTGTCTTATGCGGACAAAACAAAACCCATCAATCAACAGATTAAACCCAAAAAAATTTCGGTTTCTAATAAGATTAAATATGCCCAACTCGAAATTTATTTGTCGGGAAAAGGGAGAGAAATTAATCCGCCTAGCGAATCCGTCTGCAGCAAGTTTTATTTCTTAAAAGCGAACGAAACGCTAATAGCGAAACGTCCTATTTGGCGCGACGATTGCAGTTTAAATGCGCTATTTCCTCAGAGCGGACCGTGGACTTATTCACGTGCGAATTGGTGTCCGGGTCAAGAATTACGGGTTTTTAAACATTTTATCGCTTTAGGCAAGGATACTACACTCAATTTTTCTTTGCAGTTTCAAGAATCAAAAGTGGCCAGTGATCAACTACAGAATTATTTGCTTTCGGCTAACCTTATTTTGTTTGAGGAAGCCAAGTTTAAAAATGATGCTGCCGTAGTAGAAATATTAGCGCCCAATAAAAACCGAGAGCATAACCGATATAATCCCATTTGTAGTTCTCCTGTTATTCGCGTAAGAAATACAGGGACGGATACCTTGCATAGTGTTCTAATCAAATACGGATTAGACAATAAAATGGATAATAAATACCGCTGGCGTGGAGAACTCGCTTTTATGGAAGAAGAAATCGTTTATCTTCCTCCCTTAAATTGGTATTTTTATGATCAAAAAAACAAGCCAAAAGATTTTTCGGTGTTTATAGAAGAAGTGAATATGAAAAAAGACGAATACCAAGGAAATAACCGTCTTTCTTCTGCATTAAATTTAGCGCCAGTTTATCCGAATAAGCTAAGCATTCAGTATTTAGCGCATAAATCAGCCGAGGATAATATTATCGAATTGGTTGATGATATGGGAATCCCACTTTTTGAGGCTACAGACTTTGTAAACGATTCGACTTATACTTTTAATTTGGATTTGCTGCCCGGGTGCTACGAATTTATTGTTTATGATGAGCAAGGCAACGGCATTTATTTACCTGTAAATAATGCCGGTCAAGTTAAAATAATCGATACAAAAACGAAACAAGAATTAAGCAATTTTGAACCCAATTTTGGAGCAGAAATTCGTCAACAATTTATGATTCTTAAATAAATGAGAAGGAATAAAATTTGTGAACTGTTTGGCATTGAATACCCAATAATTCAAGGAGGGATGATTTGGTGCAGTGGTTGGGAACTTGCTTCGGCCGTAAGTAATGCCGGAGGTTTAGGCCTGATAGGAGCGGGATCGATGCATCCCGAAGTATTGCGCGATCATATTCGAAAAACACAAAAAGCAACAAACAAAGTTTTTGGAGTTAATCTGCCTTTATTGTATCCCCAAATTGATGAATTGATTCAAATTATTATTGAAGAGAAGGTTCCGGTTGTTTTTACTTCGGCAGGGAATCCAACTAAATTCACTTCGTATTTAAAAGAGCACGGTATTAAAGTGGCGCATGTAATAGCGAATAAAAAATTTGCTTTAAAATGTGTTGATGCGGGCGTAGATGCTATTGTTGCCGAAGGTTTTGAAGCCGGAGGGCATAATGGTTTTGAAGAGACAACCACAATGACACTTATTCCGCTTATTCGGAAAATAGTGGATATTCCTTTAATTGCAGCAGGTGGAATTGGATGTGGGAAATCGATGCTTGCAGCAATGGCTTTGGGTGCCGATGGTGTGCAAGTGGGCAGTCGCTTTGTGGCTTCTGTCGAATCTTCAGCTCATCTCAATTTTAAGCAAAAAATAATTGAAGCAAAAGAAGGCGATACCGAATTAATGCTAAAGAAAATAGTGCCCGTCCGTTTATTGAAAAATGAATTTTATCAAGAAATAAAAACCCTCGAAAATGAACGTGCCGG
>JBFHQD010000160.1:0-7346 GCA_041592395.1 Bacteroidales bacterium
AATAACCAACTATTTTACCAAACTCAATGTCGCTGAACTTCAGATTGATACCAACGAATTGAATGTTGGCGATGAAATCAATATTGTGGGACCAACAACCGGTGTTTACGAAGATATACTTGAAGAAATTCGACTGGATTTTGAACCTGTGAAAAAAGCAGGCAAAGGAAATGCCGTTTCATTCAAAACCAAAGAACTTGTTCGTCGTGGCGACTTAGTTTACAAATTAATTGATGTTGTCGATCCATTTTAATTGCTTGCTGTATAAATTCGATAGGCTGTCTTTGATATCCTCCGATTAACTACTGCTAAGCATTTAAAATTTCTTATTTTTGCGCCTTAATCAAACAAAAGCTTACACAAAATGAATTTCGTTGAAGAACTACGCTGGAGAGGAATGATCCACGACATTATGCCGGGAACCGAAGAAATAATGGAAAAAGAAATGATTTCGGCCTATGTTGGTATCGATCCTACTGCCGATTCCTTGCATATTGGTCATTTGGTTGGCGTAATGATGCTCAAGCACTTACAAATTGCCGGTCATAAACCAATCGCCCTAGTTGGTGGAGCAACCGGAATGATTGGCGATCCTTCAGGGAAATCGGAAGAACGCAATTTATTAGACGAAAAAGAGCTTCGTAAAAACGAAGAAGGACTGAAAAAACAATTGAAAAAATTCCTCGATTTTGATGCTTCAAAACCAAACGGAGCCGAATTGGTGAACAATTACGATTGGATGAAAGGTTTTTCATTCCTCGAATTTATTCGCGATATAGGCAAGCATATTACGGTGAATTATATGATGTCGAAAGACTCCGTAAAAAAACGAATTGGCGAAGATTCTAAAGTAGGGATGTCTTTTACGGAATTCACTTATCAATTGGTTCAAGGCACAGATTTTCTTCATCTTTACACAGAGAAAAACTGCAAATTGCAAATGGGTGGCGCCGATCAGTGGGGAAATATCACCACAGGAACAGAGCTAATCCGAAGAAAAGCAAACGGAAAAGCTTTTGCGCTGACTTGTCCTTTAATTACGAAAGCCGATGGTGGTAAATTCGGAAAAACAGAAAGCGGCAATGTTTGGCTCGATCCGGAAAGAACAACGCCATATGCTTTTTACCAATTTTGGTTGAACACTTCGGATAGCGATGCTGAAAAATACATCAAAATATTTACTTTGTTAACAAAAGACGAAGTCGCTGAATTGGTTGCGCGACACAACGAAGCGCCACATATGCGTGAGCTTCAAAAGGTATTGGCAAAGGATGTGACTATTCGTGTGCATTCAGAAGCCGATTATGAAGCCGCTATCGAAGCTTCGCAAATCTTATTTGGAAACTCAACCACCGAAGCTCTTCGTAAACTGGATGAACGCACTTTTTTGAGTGTTTTTGAAGGTGTGCCTCAATTTGAACTGAACAAAACAGACTTAGAAAACCTAGGTATTGTTGATTTTCTTGCAGAAAAAACGCAAATATTTGCCTCGAAAGGCGAAGCTCGTAGAATGCTGAAAGACAATGGGGTGAGCATAAATAAAAGCAAAGTTCGCGAAGACTTTGCTTTGAGTTTAAATGATTTGCTTAATCAAAAATATATTTTGGTTCAAAAAGGCAAGAAAAACTATTTTTTGGTTATTGTAAACTAAGACTCCATTTTTTGTTCTATAAAACATATATGTTTTAGATTAAAATCCATAACCTATTATATAGCAATTGCCCCAACCAAAAGGAAGGAGCAATGCATTTCAAATCTCGTCGGGTTTTAGCCCAAATTAAAATTCGTATTTACTTTTCAAACTTCTTTAGGATGTCTTTCACCGCATCTTTATGAATAGTTATTCCCATCATCTTCAGTTTTACATAATCTTCGTGGAAGAAATAATAGCCAAATTCGGGAGCATTAGGATCGTTATTACGTGATCCTGAACTTGAATCTTTTATCAAATACCAATCTTTACCATCCTTATTGTAGTTTTCCAAATAACCAACCAAATGCATGCCATGATCATCGGTAGTTGTTTCGTTTGAAAAACGGAACTGACGGGCATCTTCATTTATATAAGCGGATGGAATATCAAAATCAGGAATCATAGCGCATTGTGTTTCGCGAACAAATCCGGCTTCCGAAACATCGCCACCAATAGACATGGTATAGCCTTCGCGAATAGCGCTTTTTACAATTTTCATAAAAACATCCAATGGAACATTGTAATAGTCTTTGCTGTGCCACCAGTTGTCGGGCACTTTATATTCTACTTGTTGCCAATAGGGTTCTTGTTTATACGATAAGATTTCGACAAAATCGTCCGGATTAAGTTTTAAATAATCCTTTAAATAACTTTTTGGATTGTAGGTTTTGCCTTCTACTACAAAAGAAGTTGGAGGAGTTCCAATATGGTGATTCATAATCGATTTAATGGTGTTTAGAACCACCTCTTCGTTCCATGCGTTGTTCGCCTTAACCGACATCAAATAAGATTTCATTTCTTCCATCATTTTGGCATGGGTGTGGTATTTCCTTCCGTTGATTAAACCAGTGTATTCCGATTGAGGAACAGCGCCGTATATTTTCATAATACGTGCTACAGCATTGCCTTCTGAGCCTTCATCGAAAAGTGAATTTCCACGTTCTTGAACAAAGCGACGGGCTTTTTCCACATATTCCCAATAAACCGTATAAATCTCAGAAATAGCCACTTGCTTATGCTGAAGTCGCCAAACTTCTGTTTCGTAAAACGACATGGTAGAAAAGCACCAGCAATCACCCGCATTCCCTTGAGATTCTACCGGTTGCGCCCATTTTTGGGTATATAAACTTACCTTATTTGGCAAATCCATTCCGAACTGATCCATTACAAAACGTTTGTAAGGTTCCTCTTTGGTTTGAGCGGCATCTACCGCATTAACATCTTTAAGAATGGTTTCGTAATAAAACCCTTTTCCGTGTTCCTGAACATCAATTTTACCTTTGTCTTTGTTTTGTGCATTGACAAATAAAGCCATGCCAAGACCAAATGCAATGAATACAAATTTTTTCATTCTTATCTATTTTTAACGATTGAGTTGTTTTTTATGATCTACAAATATATCGACTTTAAAAGTCGCGTATTCGATTTTGCAGTACAATTCTCGAAAAAACCCGCAAAAAAAAAGGAAAGGCTTTTGTTTTTTATTAAAGCGAATAAAAAAATGTGACAGCTCCTGTAAGCGCATTAAATTAACCAAGCAGATGAGCCATTACCCGTAGTGCGAAATCTGTTCCAATCGCTCAAAATCGAGCACCTTAATGTTTTTACCATCTACATCGATAATCTTTTCGCTTTTTAATTCCTTAAATATTTTGATTACGCTTTCGGATGATAAACCGGTAAGATCGGCCAAATCATTTCTCGAAATATTCAATTTAAATTCACGCGTTTTAAATACATTTTCAGATAAACATAAAATGATATCGGCTACCCTTCCGTGCGATTGCTTACGAGAAATGCAATAAAAGCGTCCGTAAATTTGAGCTGTATTTGCGTTTAAGCGATTGATTATCTGATTAGAAAACTCAATATTTTTTCTCAAAAGTTGTTTAAAAACATCGACACTGATTAAAGTCGCCACCGAATCGACATAGGCCGAAACGGAATAAACAAAACTATCGTTTCCATCAAATACCGAAGATAAAGCCACGAAATTATTCTCAGCCACAATTTTTAATATCAAGTCGTTTTGATTTCCCTCCAAATACACTTTGGCTAAACCTTTTTCTAAATACACAATATGCGAAGCAAAGGCACCTTGTTTAGCAATAATTTCTCCTTTTTTAAATTTCACTTGTTTTTTACTTTTCCGAAGAAAATCAGCCTCCTCCTCAGTTAGAGAAGCAAAACAATCAAATAATTTAGAAGGAACTATACAACTTGGTGGTAGAATGGTTGTGTTTATCATATCTATTCTTTTAGACGCGTCGAAATTACAAAATATTCGTTAATCTAATTCACATATCAGGATAAAAACTGATATAAATCAGTTTTCTAAACAAAAAACCCCGCGTTTTTAAAACGATTATTACCTCTGTCATTGTATTGTTAGTTGAATAACACCATCTAATTTTGTCCAAAATAACTAAACTAACAAACGATGATGAAAAATTTCAAAACCTATTTATTGATGTTCCTTTTTATACCGGCATTGCTGGTTTCTTCTTGTAAAAAAGAAAAGCCCGACGCTCCGGATGTGGATCCAAGTTTAAGCTTCAAAACATTAAAAACGTATTTAGTAAGCAACAATATGGATTTACCAAATGTTTTAGATGCGTGGATTACGACTGCCGATGCAGTATATACTTTAATGACTGATGGAGACAATACCAACGATTATTACATTATTGACTTACGCGCTGCTGCCGATTACGATGGTGGACATATCGAAGGAGCTGTAAATGCAACTTTAGGAACTTTGCTCAATCAAGCGAGTTCGTCCGGAGGAAAACCAATATTGGTGGTTTGTTACACAGGACAAACAGCTTCGCATGCTGTTGTTGCATTGCGATTGAGTGGATATCCAACAGCTAAAGTACTCAAGTGGGGTATGGCCGGATGGAACTCCAATTATACCGGATCTTGGGATGGCGGCACAGGTGATGCCGGCAATACGAATTGGACGGCAGCCCCCGGAAATGTTACTGCAAATAACACCAATAGCGAACCTGAATATACTACAACGGCTACCGATGGCGCAGCTATTTTAACGGAACGCGTTGCCGCAATGCTTGCCGGTGGATTTAAAGGCGTTTCTGGAGCTACAGTTACTGCAACTCCCGGAAATTATTTTATCAATAACTATTGGACAACTGGTGATATCGAACACTACGGTCATATTACAGGTGCTTATCGTATTCTTCCGCTTTCTTTAGCAGGTGGTGAATATCTAAATCTTGATCCTTCAAAACAAATTGTAACTTATTGCTGGACCGGTCAAACTTCTTCGATGGTAACCGCCTATTTGAATGTTTTGGGATATAATGCACTAAGTTTGAAATTTGGAGCCAATAGCTTGATCTATTCTACACTTGAAAGTCATAAATGGTCTTCGACGGAAACCAGAAATTATCCTGTAGTTGTTAGTGGCGCTCCCGCTCAAGGAATCCTCACCGACTATTTAGTGGCCAATGATTTAGATCTTTCTGATATTTTAAGTACAACTTGGATTACAAGCGCATCGGCAGTGCAAACCGTTCAAACGGATGCTGATGCCACCAACGATTATTATATCATTGATATTCGTTCTGCTGCTGATTTCGCCGCAGGTCATATTGCAGGTGCCGTAAATTCAACCTTAACCGATGTGATTGCTACAGCTGCAAATGCAAACGGAAAACCTGTTCTTGTTGCTTGCTATACCGGACAAACTGCAGCACACGCTGTTATGGCTTTACGTTTAAGCGGATATGATGATGCGAAAGTATTGAAATGGGGAATGAGCTCCTGGGATATTTCTTTAGCCGGCTCTTGGAATTCAAATATCGGCAATAACGGTACTTCAAGTGCAAACTGGACTGCTGCTCCGGGCGCGTTAGTAGCAAATTCTACTTACGATAACCCAAGCATCTCGACGGCATCGACAACAGGCGAAGGAATCCTTGCAGAACGTGTAGCCTATATGTTAAATAATGGTTTAAAAGGCATTAATAATACAGATGTACTTGCTAGCCCATCAAGCTATTTTATAAACAATTATTGGGCAGCTAGCGATGTGGAACATTACGGCCATATTACAGGTGCATATCGCATTAGTCCTTTAAGTATTGAAGGTGGCGAAATCAACAACCTCGACCCGTCAAAAACGATCGTTACCTATTGCTGGACAAGCCAAACCTCATCGATGATTACCGCTTATTTAAATATAATTGGTTACGATGCTAAAAGTTTGAAATGGGGCGCAAACGGATTGATTTATGATGCATTGGCTTCTCATAAATGGGCAGCTTCAGAAGCAATGGGTTATCCTTTAGTTACCGGTAAATAAAAATCAATATCGATTCATAGACTATTAATTATTAAAACGAAAACAATGAAAAAATTACTCACTATAGTATTTCTCTTTGCTCTTGCAATTCCTTTTTCCGCATCCGCTCAAGGTTGCGTTGAGCCCACATCTAGCGATGGCGTTCAAGTTGTTGGCTATATTCAAGCGCAATACGAAACCCAGTTCCTCGACGAAGGACTTAGTCCTTTGCACGGCTTAAAAGCGAATAATGGCTTTTATTTCGATCGCGCAAGAATTGGTGTTGTCGGAAATATCCCTTACGATTTTTCTTACTACGTTATGACTGAATTTAGTCCTACTAAAGGCGGACCTTATTTGCTCGATGCTTTTATTACTTACAAACGATTTGCTCCTTGGATAAATATCTCCATGGGTCAATTCAAATCGCCTTTTGGCCTTGAATTATCTACTCCTTGTCAATCCTTAAATACGGTAAATCGCTCGCTGGTTGTTAGTGAATTAGCCAGCCCTTTCCGCGATTTAGGTGTATTTATTTATGGAAGTACAGGCGATAAAGAAATTTTCGGTCTAAAAAACAGCAATGTCTTGGCTTGGAAATTTTCGTATACAAACGGAACCGGAATGAATTTGATGGATAGTAATCTTGGAAAAGACTATACCGCTCGTCTTATTTTTTCACCAATTGCCGGCATTAGCTTAGGTGGAAGCTATAAATACGGGACTTTAAAACCAACAGATCCTACAATGGATGATGATGTGCGCAAACGTTACGGTTTTGATATTTCAATAGAAAAAAAGAATTTCTTAGTTCAAGCAGAATACATCAATGGTAATGATCAAGGTTCTTCGCTTGTTGGTGGTGGTTGTGGAGAAACGCCAACTTTAGTCATCGGCGACTTTATTAAGAATGGTTTCTTTGTTCAGGCACTCTATATGACGCCCTGGAATATACAACCCGTTATAAAATTCGAATCTTACGATCCGGACACCAGTGTTGATTTTAACAAACAAAACGATCTAACCTTCGGATTCAACTATTTCTTTAACGATTGGACGCGTTTGCAAGCCAATTATGTATACAGAACGGAAGAAAGCTCAGATACTGTATTAGCAGATTATCACGAAGTTGGAAACGATTTTTTTGTACTTCAATTGCAAGTAAAATTTTAAATAACATAAATCTTGGGGTTTCCGCCTATGGAAACCCCATTCTTGTCAAACCAATAAATTTTTAATAATGAAAGCCATAAAAAAAATTCAAATCTTGCTTATCGCATTTCTATTTGTTGTTCCTGCAGCTTTTGCTCAGGTAGATTATATTTCGGTTAGCGACTATATGTCAAA
>JBFHQD010000161.1:0-7342 GCA_041592395.1 Bacteroidales bacterium
CACTTATTTTATCTTTATCGTGTTGTCAACCTTACGTCTGAATTTTAGATTGGCCGTTTTTACGGGTACACTTTCTGCTTTTGAATTTATCGGGGTTTCGATTTACTATTCGACTTATTTTTCAAGGTTTCCGATAGATGGGTATCATCCTGATGCAACCGGTATGCAGTATTTAGGTCAGGGATTGATATTTATAATTGCAGGAATTGCGGCGGGTTTTGTTGCGGATTTGATTCGGAAAAAAATGAGAATAACTTTTCAGGCTTTGCGCGAAAAAAGTGAAGTAATCGATTTGTTTGGTCAGCAAATCTCCCAAAAAATTGCAAACAGTATTCTGGAAAATAGAACGGAGCTGAGTGGAGTCCGGAAAAATGTTTGCGTTATGTTTCTGGACATTAGACAGTTTACGGTTTATGTGGATAATCATCAACCCGAATCTGTTGTGGCTTATCTTAATTCCTTGTTTGGGTTTATGATCAAAATTATAGAAGCACATAATGGGGTTATTAATCAATTTTTGGGCGATGGTTTTATGGCCACTTTTGGGGCTCCGGTTTCTATCGGAAATAGCAGTCAGCAAGCCACAGATGCTGCACAAGAAATTATTGAAAAGTTGCATCACGAATTTAAAGCCGGAAATATCCCCGAAACACGCATCGGCATTGGTTTGCATTTTGATGAAGCGGTAACAGGAAATATAGGATCTTCCATACGCAAACAATACTCCATTACGGGTAAAGTCGTGATTATGGCTTCGCGAATTGAGCAGTTGAATAAAAAATACGGAACTAGCTTTTTGATTTCTGAAGAAGTTTATAAGCAATTGAATAAAGAATCACAGAAAACATTTGAATGGATAGAATATTCGGATATTAAAGGCAGTGAAAAGCAAATATCACTTTATAAATTTATTGAAGATGAGCAACTAAAACCTTCTGAACATGGAAACGATGATAATTAATTCGGAGTTATTAAAAGAAATTGAACAGTATTCTTGCGATTTAATTCTTAAGGAATCACCGGAATATTTAATCTACCATACATTAGAACATACCAGACAAGTTGTTCGAAATGCGGAATTAATTGGCCAAAAAGAAAAACTGAACGAAGAGGATATGCATATTCTTTTAGCAAGCGCCTGGTTTCACGATTTGGGATACACTACAAAATATGTGGGCCACGAAGCCGAAAGCGTAGCTATTGCCGATCTCTTTTTAAAAAATAAAGAAGTCGATAAAAAAATTAGAGGCCGCGTTTCGGAAGCTATTCTAGCCACTACTTTTCCCTATGAACCTAAATCGAAAATAGCAGAAGTATTATGCGATGCCGATATGATGCATTTAGGAGCTGATAACTACTTCGAAACAGCCGAAAAACTAAGACAGGAATGGGCCAATTTAGGGGTGAAGCGGTTGAAAAAATTGGAGTTTGAGGAAGAATCGGTTTTGTTGTTTGAAAAACATACTTATTTTACAAAATATGGTCGCACGGAATTGGCCGCCAATAAAAAAAGAAACCTCGAATTAATAGAGGAAAGTATAAGCAAGCGCAAGAAGAAAAAAGAGCGCTCGAATGCGGTTTCGTTAAACTACTCGAGAGGCGTTGACTCGATGTTTAAACTTACGGCGCGAAACCAGATAAGTCTGAGTTCCATAGCAGATAATAAATCGAATATTTTAATTTCTTTAAACGGTATCATTATATCATTTGGGATTGCTGCTTTAGCGAGTAAGTTTAAAGAAGAACCTGCAATTATTTTACCTACCGTTATCTTTATACTCTTCAGTTTAACCACCATTGTCTTATCTATTCTGTCCACACGTCCTAATATTTCTACCGGCAAATTTTCACGGGAAGAGGTTAGGCAAAAGAAAACGAATTTATTGTTTTTCGGAAGCTTTTACAATATGAAACTTGAAGAATATGAGTGGGCAGTAAAGGAAATGATAAACGACGACAGCAATTTATATTCCACAATGACTAAAGATCAATATCTATTAGGAAAAGTGCTGGCTAAGAAATACAAACTCCTTCGGTGGGCTTATAATGTTTTTATGGTAGGTATAGTGGTTTCTGTAATTGCATTTTTAGCCGTCTTTTTACGTTTATAAAAACAAGGGTAAAGCCTTTTATTTCATTTATTATCAATACTATAAATTGCGTGGGATATGAAAAACAATCAAAAATTAATACAAATAAACTATCAGGTTGAAAGCATTATAGCAAGTGCCAAAAAATTGGAAGAAGAATACGCACTTTCCATTTCAAAAGTCCAACCTATCTATTTAGAAAGTGCCAAAAATTTGATTCATTATATGGCCTTTCGAAGCTTCGAGATTGATGAACTTCAGAAAAAGCTCAGGTATATGGGCTTGCCTGACTTGGCACATATCGAGGCCCATGTCATGAAAAGCTTAATCAGTCTCCAAATCATATTGAACAAGTTACTGGGAAATGATAAAAATGTGAAACACAAAAAATACATTTCCATCAAAAAAAGCGAAAAGTTTCTCAAGGAGAATACGAAGCAAATGTTTGGCTTCAAATCAAAAAAAAGGCGAACACGTATTATGGTAACATTACCTTCTACGGCTGCCGACGATTATCATTTTATTAAGCGCTTGATTAGTTTGGGAATGAATAGTGCACGTATCAATTGTGCCCACGACGATCCTGAAGTTTGGACTAAAATGATCGCGAATATCGAAAGAGCCAATCAAAGCTTAAAAAAGAATTGCAAAATAATGATGGATCTTGCGGGACCTAAATTAAGAACCGGAGCCATTGTTGCCGGACCGGAAGTCATTCATATTCGTCCCGAACGCGACGCTACTGGAAATGTTTTAAAACCGGCAAAACTCTGGATTGCTCCTCCGGATATTCTGCCTCCTGATAGCTCCGCAGATGCTGTTTTACCCGTATCAGAATCGCTGATGAAGAAAATAAAACGGGGCAGTACAATTTATTTTACCGATTCGCGGAATAAAAAATGCAAAATCAGTATTATTAAAAAACAAGGACAAGGCAAATGGGGCTATTGTAGCGACTCGGCCTATATTAGCTCCGGAACAGAACTTCGTGTCGAAAAAATAAAAGAATCGGGCGAAGAAAGGAATTCTGTAGGCGAACTATTGCCTTTGGAACAATATATTACACTTTTCACAGGTGATAAACTCATTTTACATCGTCATCCTATTCCGGGCGAACCTGCACAATACGACGATCAAGGAAAAGTAGTGCAAGCGGCTCATATTTCTTGTACGCTGCCTGAAATATTTAGGGCGATCAAACAAGGTGAACCTATCTTTTTTGATGATGGCAAAATTGAAGGTGTGATCGAGGAAGTTAAAGAAGATGCTGTGGTGATTTCCATTTTATACGCTAAATCTTCGGGAAGTAAATTAAGAGCAGACAAAGGCATTAATCTGCCGGAGAGCAATTTAAAAGTAAGTGGCTTAACGAACAAAGACAAAAAAGATTTGGAATTTGTTGCTCTTCAGGCGGATACCGTAAATTTTTCGTTTGTAAATAATGAGGATGATGTGAGGCAATTGCAAGAGGAATTAAGCAAATACAACAGCAATCTAGGGATTATTTTAAAGATAGAAACGCAAAAAGGCTTTAAAAATTTGCCGCTCATTTTATTAAAGGCTATGCAATCTTATCCAATAGGCGTTATGATTGCGCGTGGCGATTTAGCCATAGAAACCGGATGGAAAAATTTTGCAAGCATACAAGAAGAAATACTACGTATTTGCGAAGCCGCTCATATTCCAGATGTGTGGGCAACTCAAGTGCTGGAGAGTTTAGCCAAAAAAGGAGTTCCTACAAGATCCGAAATTACGGATGCCTCTTTGGCTCAACGCGCTGAATGTGTAATGCTAAACAAAGGATATTATATCGATAAAACGGTTCGAATGCTGGATAAAATTTTAAGACGTTCTCAGAGCTTTCAGAAAAAAAAGGAAATAATGCTCCCAAAACTTGAAGAAGCTCATAAATTAAAATTGTCGCACGATCGTTTCAATGTTTAAGCTATTCTTGATCATGCAACGATTTCAAATCAAAATCAATGAGGAAAACCCTTTTTATTCTACTTTTTATCGTGCAGTCCGGTGTTATTTGGGCGCAGCAGGATACTTTGGCTAAAGCTAAAGTGTACCGATTTAATCGAAAAATAGAAATTCCTGTTGTTTTGCTTCACCATTCCTTAAATTATTATGCTTTTCAAGTGCTTAAGCGAAAGCCCGAAATGCAAGCGGATCAGGTTTTGGCATTAGATGCAAATGAGGTGTGGTTTTTCGATCGGCATGCGGCAACACAATCGTATTCGTATTCAACGCGCGAAAATGCCATAAAAGCGTCGGATTGGACGATGAATGTTGTAATTCTGCTTCCCTTTACTTTGGCTTTGGATAAGTCTATTCAAAAGGATGCACTGGATCTTATGTTTTTGTATTTCGAAACGCAAGCCGTAAATCTAAGCCTGTCCTATGCCGGACCGCTGCTCACTAATCGCGCTCGACCTTTTGTTTATTATCCTGAAATTCCTATGGAAGAAAAACTAAAGATGGGCTCTACCGATTCGTTTTTTAGCGGGCATACTTCTTCTACAGCTGCAGCAACTTTTTTTATGGCCAAAGTATATACCGATTATCATCCCGAAACTAAGGGAAAAAAGTGGCTTTATTATGGGGCGGCACTTATGCCTCCTGCATTTGTGGGTTATTTACGGTATAAAGCATTAAAGCATTTTCCTACAGATGTTTTAACCGGAATTGCAGTGGGAGCGGCTACCGGAATTCTAGTCCCTCATTTGCATAAAAACAAAATACTCGGAAACCGAGACTTAGCCATTCTTCCTTATGTTGGAAACACTAGTGGACTCTTAGTTCAATTAAAATTTTAAAATTTTTAATGAAATGAAGATGCGAAATAAATATGTGAATTATGCTTTTTTGTTGTTTTTGATTGTCTTGAATGCGCCTTGGCTATATGGACAATCGAGCTATTCATATAGCCTATTGTTTACCGGAAATACAGCAGAGGGCATCCCCGATAAAAAACTCCTTAACGAATGGCAAAAAGCGTCTGCCGGTTCTGATAGTTTAGCTTATTTGATGCTGGGGAATAACTACAATCTAAACGAAAATAAATTTCCTGATTTTCTTTTTGATGATAAAAAACATCCACTGCTTTTGGTTCCCGGAAAAAAAGAATGGGCCAATGGCAATTCCTCCGGCAAAGAGCTGATTCAAGAAATAGAGAAGTCGCTTAGCAAAAAGTATAAAGGCAATGTGTATTGGCCTGAGGCTGCTTGTCCAGGACCAAGAGAAGTTGTTTTAAACGAACATGTGGTTGTTATTTTAATCGATAGTTATTGGTGGGTACACAAGCACGACAGGCGGTTTAACAAGTGTGGAATTGAATCAAATACCGAAGTATTGGTTGAAATAGAAGACGCTATCCGAAGACATTATCCTTCAAAGCATGTGCTTATTGCGGCTCATCATAGTCTTAAAAGCTATGGGAATAGCGATGGTTATTTTTCAATTCAACAAAGTATTTTGGAAGCGCCTTATGCCTTGTATCGAAGAATCTTAGGTGAAAGAGATGATAATCATCACCCTGATTTTAAGGGATTTCGTAATGCGATGCTTTCTATCTCACAAAAATATCCGGATATAATTTATGTTTCTGCCGCCGATGAAAATTTACAGTATTTCAATGAAAAAGGGGTTCATCATGTGGTGTCCGGCTCTTTTACGCAAACAGCCTATGTTCAATCCAATCCCATCGAATTTGGGAAAGAGGCAAAGGGTTTTGGGCGCTTAAATTTTTCGAATGATGGAGATTGTGAATTGCTATTCACCGGCACAGAAGGCGAACTGTTTCGGAAAAAAATCTATCATAGAAGTTTTGTAAAAGCAGCGAAACACATACAAAAACACGAGCAACTTTTTGATAGTATTACCATCAACGCCAGTGATAAATATAACATTTCCGAGAAAAATTATATTTGGATGGGGAAAAATTATCGTCAGGTTTGGAGTACCCCAATTAAGGTTCCTGTTTTCGATATTGATAATAAAAAAGGAGGATTGAAACTTATAAAAAGGGGGGGAGGAATGCAAACCCTTTCGCTTCGTTTGGAAGACAAATCCGGAAAACAATATGTTTTACGCACACTAGATAAAAATGTAGAAGGCGCTTTGCCCGTTGATTTGAAAAATACTTTGGCCGTGGATATTATTCAAGATCAAATTTCGGCTTCTAATCCCTATGCGGCTTTGGTAGTGGCTCAACTTGCCGAAAGCGCTGGAATCTATCATACCAACCCCGAAATTGTTTATGTTCCGGATGATATTCGTTTTGGTATTTATCAAAAGGATGTGGCGAATAAATTATTTCTTTTCGAAGAGTATGTGGGTGGTGACAGAAGCGATATTGACAGCTTTGGTAACTCAAAAAACATTATCTCAACAGATGAGGTGATCGAGCATATTCTGGATGATGAGGATTATTCTATTGATAAAGAGGCCGTTGTAAGAGCTCGCCTGTTTGATATCCTGTTGAACGATTGGGATAGGCACGATGATCAATGGCGATGGGCAACTTTTAAAGCGAAGGATAAAACACTTTATAAACCAATCCCACGAGATCGTGATCAAGCTTTTTTTGTAAATGAAGGCTTGTTTCCCATCTTGGCTTCAAGAAAATGGATAATGCCCAAATTCCAAGGCTTTGATGAGTATACCGAAAATGTGGACGCGCAATATGCGTACAGAACCCGTTATTTTGATCAGACATTTTTGAGTTATCAAGACTGGAATGCTTGGCAGGCCCAACTGGATACTTTAAGGCGATTATTGACCCGCGAAAAAATAGAGAAGGCTGTTTTAAGCTTTCCTAAAGAAGTTCAAGCTTATTGTGCCAATCATACGGCCGCCACTTTAATCGCACGACTAAATAATTTGGAAGCAATGGCTCGACAATTGTATTTGTCGCTTGCCAAAGAAGTGGAAATTACAGCTACCAACCGACGCGATATTTTCGAAATTACTATTCCAAACGATACCATTATTCGTATTCAAGGATATCACTTAAAGGATAAAGAAACAAAAGGTAGCGCTTTTTATGATCGCACTTTTTATGCTTCAGAAACCGAACAAATTCGTATTTATGGATTCGATAAAAACGATCGATTTTTGATAAGTGGAAGTCATAAAAACAAAATCAAGCTGCTAATTATTGGAGGCGATAAAAACGACGAGCTATTTTATGATGGTACGGCCCGACTGAATTTCTTGCATATTTATGGAAATAAAAACGAGGATTTGGC
>JBFHQD010000162.1:0-7328 GCA_041592395.1 Bacteroidales bacterium
ATTTGACCTTTTATAACTATCAAAGCGTTGTTATCGTTTTTGCCTCCAGAAATAAGAATTAATTCTGTTACAATATCGCCTTTTTCGAGAATCATAAATTTAACATTAGTTCCTTTATCTTTAACTGTCATTAATTCTTTATAATCTTTAGCCGGTAAAGCTTTCATTGCTTCATCGTAGAGGTTTACTTGTAGGTTAGTTACCGAATCGGTTGCCAAAATCCGAATGCTTTCGAGTTGAGAAACAGCTTTGCTGAAATCCTTTCCCTTGGCCGAAGTATCCATGCGCGATATCATTTCAAACATATACTTGTTCATAGTTACAGAAGTGAAACCTGCTTTGTCGCTGTACTTGTTGAAAATTTTATCGACTGCTGATTGTGCTTGTAAGTTAATGCTTAGCGTTAGAAACGCAGCTAAAAACAAAAAGGTGATTTTTTTCATAATTTCTAAGTTTTATAATTTTATTTTAATTGTTTCGAATGATTTTAAAGGTTTTAACTGATCAAAGGAATGATCTATAAGCTCTATTTTTTCTAAATTTTTCATTGGCCTCGTGAAGCTTTCTTCGTAGGGTCTAATGGTTTGAGCGCCGATATCCAAAAGGTTTAATTTTTGGAGATTTTGTGCCGAAAATGAAATGGATTTATCGAGGTTTGATGCCAATAATTTCATATACTTTTGGGCGACTTCAATTTCTTCTTGTGTTAACTGCGTGTATTTTGGTGTTGGATTGATTTCACTTTTCAAAAGAAAAAACAAACCGCCTAATAGGATTAATAAACCTGCTGCATAGCCAATAAATTCAGCTGTAAAAAGTGTTCTTTTTGTTGTAATTTTTGTTAGTAATTTAGTTTCAAAATCTTTATCGGTCAATCGAATGTTATGCTGATCTTCAAGTAAACTGAAATAGGTTTTTACGGATTGTAAATGTGCAGGCACATCATTACGTAAAAAAGCACTTTTTAAAGTTTGCTCTTCTGCAAGTGTTGTTTTGCCTTTCCAAAACCGATCAAGCAAGTTTTCTATTTCTAACCAATTCATTTTGCTCTTGATTTAGTATTCGTTCCTTAATTGTATTTCTTGCTCTTGAAATATTTACACGGATGGCATTGATCGTTAATCCGCTTACTTCGGCAATTTCTTCATATTCATAACCTTCTATATCACGCAATTTGATAAGTAATTGTTGTTGTGGACTCAAAGTTTTTAAGGTTTCTAAAATCCTGATATACGACTCGTTTTGGGTTAAACTATCTAAAGGCGTATGAATGTTTTCCGGATCTTTATTTAGCTCATCCAGTCGCAATGGTTTATGTTTTCTCAGTTTATCGATACTTGCATTTTTAACCATGGTCATGGCATAGGTTTCCGGATTTCTTAAATCTTTTAAACTTTTCCTTTTTATCCATAATTTTAAGAACGTATCCTGAACAATGTCCGCAGCTTCCTCATTTTGTTTGACATAGTGAATCGCAAAGCGAAACAATTTATCTTTTAACGGAAAAAACTTATCTTTAAACTCTTTCAGAAGCATCAAAAAGCAAGATTTTATTTATTTATTCATTTTTATTTATCGAATTCTAAAACTAAGACGAGCAACTGTTCCAATCATTACAAATTAAAATTAAAATTTTGAATAAGCTTTTGTATCTTTAGCGCTCAAAACTTTAAACCAAAACCAATATTAATCATGTCAAAAAAGAATTTCACTATTGCAGCCGTATCGCTATTGATTATACTTGTAATCTGGTGGATTATTCCCGGAGCCAAGACTTCGAATAGTATTTTAGTAAAAGCAGAACAAGGCGAATTTATTATCAGTGTTACGACAACGGGCGAACTAGACTCAAGATTTTCAACCGAAATAATAGGCCCTCAAAATTTACGAAATATTGAAATTTACAGCGAAATCAAGATCGAAAATTTAATTCCCGAAGGTACTGTTGTAGACTCCGGCGATTTTATTGCAAGTTTAGATAAAACAGTTGTTATGAACCGCTTGGATGAAATCGATGCCAATATTGAAAAACTGAATACACAAGTCACAAATTCAAAGCTCGATTCTGCTTTAACGCTTAGAGCAGCGCGCGATAATATTGTTAATTTGCGTTATTCGATGGAAGAGCTTGCTTTAGAAGTGGATAATTCAAAATTTGAAGCTCCGGCTATTCAGCGTCAAGCCGAAATCAATTTAGAAAAAGCCAAACGCAATTATGAACAGGCTGTTGAAGGTTATTTATTACGTAAAGAAAAGGAAGAAACCACGATTCAACAGATTATGATCGATCTAAAAAAGCAAACCAATGTTCGTAAACAAACCATGGACATTTTAAGAGAATTTTCGATAAAAGCGCCCCAACCGGGTATGGTTATTTATGCTAAAACCCGACGAGGCGAAAAGATTGAAACAGGCTCGATGATTAGTC
Organism: Bacteroidales bacterium; assembly: GCA_041592395.1. Lineage (GTDB taxonomy): Bacteria > Bacteroidota > Bacteroidia > Bacteroidales > UBA12170 > UBA12170. The sequence continues at coordinate 2,429 of JBFHQD010000162.1, forward strand.
CTTGGCGTCCGGTTATTGCACAATTGCCCGACTTAACCAAGATGTTGGTCAAGACCTATGTAAATGAGATCGATATCAGTAAAGTAAAAACCGGTCAGCAAGTTAAAATAGGCGTGGATGCTTTTCCGGGAAAAGAATTGAAAGGCAAAGTTACCAGCGTTGCCAATATTGGAGAAGAATTGCGAAACTCGAGTGCCAATGTTTTTGAAGTGATTATAGAAGTAGAGGGGTCTGACGAAAGTTTACGTCCTGCTATGACAACAAAAAATGTAATTATCACCGAAGTTCTAGAAGATAAGGTATTTATTCCGCTAGAATGCTTGTATGTTCAAGACAGCACGCAGTTTGTTTATGTAAGAGGTTCTAAAAAGGTGGTAGAAACAGGTAAAAGCAATGAGAATAGCATCATTATAACTAATGGTTTAAATGTGGGTGATGATGTTTATCTGCTTCCTCCGGATGGCGCTAACGAATGGAAGATTAAGAACTAATAAGCAATAGCCTCTAGTATGAATAGAATTAAATTGAAACTGGAAAAGTACTCGCTTATTCTTAATATTGCCTCAAAAGCATTGTTCGAAAACAAAGTACGCTCTTTGCTTACTGCTTTGGGGATCATTTTTGGAGTTGCAGCGGTTATCTCTATGCTTGCCATTGGAAACGGTGCAAAAAAAGAAGTGCTCGATCAAATGAAATTAGTCGGTGTTAATAATATCGTGATTACTCCACGCTTGATTCGCGATAGTGAGACTTCTTCGTCAGAGGAGGAAAGTCAGGGCGAAAACGATCTGGCTAAAGCAAAGCTCTCGCCCGGATTGAATCTGGAAGAAGCCGCCGGAATGAAACAAATAATTCCGACTATCGTCAGGGTTTCGCCCGAAGTGACCAACGAAGCCATAGTGGTTTATGCCAACAAAAGTATTGCCGGCGATTTTACTGGAGTTACTCGCGATTTTTTTGAAGTGTACGGACTGGAACTTAATCAAGGTCAGTTTTTTAGTGAAAAACATTACCGAAATGGCGAACAAGTTTGCATTATCGGCCATAAAATAAAATCGCGCCTTTTTCCAACCGAAAGCGGTATAGGAAAACAGATTAAATGCGGCGATGTTTGGCTAAAAGTAATTGGGGTATTAAACAGCAGAGGAATTGGCTCCGGCGACGGAAACTTGGGTATTGATGATTTTAATATGAATGTTTACGCGCCTATACAAACGGCTCTTCTGCGTTTTAACGACCGTTCTATTATTAGTCAATCGAGTTTGGTTTCGGGTAACGATGATAATGCTTCGAGCAGCAACAATCGAAATCAATTGGATAAAATTGTTGTTCAAGTAAATGAGGCGGCTCAACTTCAAGCGACTGCCAATGTTTTGCAAAGGATGTTGGAAAGACGACATGCCGGAGCCAAAGATTTTAGAGTTATTGTTCCGGAATTGTTATTGAAACAAGAGCAAAAAACACGCAATATTTTTAATATTGTTTTGGGTGCCATAGCGAGTATTTCTCTCATTGTTGGTGGAATCGGTATTATGAATATTATGTTGGCCTCTGTTATGGAACGCATACGTGAAATTGGTGTTCGACGTGCCATTGGTGCAACGCAAAGCGATGTTATTCTTCAGTTTTTGACCGAAGCCACTTTAATATCTGTTTTTGGAGGAATAATCGGAATTGTTCTTGGTTTGGTAATCGCGTATTTAATTACTAAAGTTACGGGAATCTTAACCATTGTATCCGGTTTTTCAATTTTAGTTTCTTTTGGTGTTTCAGCCGGAATTGGCGTTTTATTTGGCTATATGCCGGCAAAAAAAGCAGCAATGCAAGATCCGGTAAATTCATTACGTCACGAATAAGAATGCAAAAGGAAACGCTACTTTGTTATGCATAGCTAAAATAATGAGTTAACAAAAGCTTTCCTTATTGACCAAACAAATACTTAAACCATGAAAAAAAGCATAGTCCTATTTATAGTCCTTCTTAATTTTGGGTTTTTACGCAGTGTTATTGCGCAACCCCGAGAACTTACTTTAGAAGAAGTGATCCGAATTGCAAAATCGCAATCGCCCGATGCCTTAATCGCAAAGCATCAATTACGCGCAAGTTATTGGTCTTTCAAAACGTTTAAGCGGAGCTTGTTGCCCAGCTTAAGTTTCGACGGCACAATACCCTCACTAAACAGAGCCTTTAAAACATATACAAATTCTTCAGGTACAGAGGAATACATCAATCAAAGCTATACTTCTTATTCCGGAAATTTGCGTTTAAACAAAGTGGTAGGATTAACGGGAGGAAATATCTTTTTATCAAGTGGCTTACAACGAATAGATAATTTCTACGATACAACAAGTACGAGCAATTATCTGTCAATGCCTATCAATTTAGGATTTCGTCAGCCCTTATTCAATTACAATCCCTATAAATGGAACAAGCAAATCGAACCGCTGAAGTATCAAGCTGCAAAGCGTACGTATATCGAAACTGTAGAGCAAGTATCGCTTACGGCGGTGAATTATTTCTTTAATTTGCTTTCGGCACAGATCGAACAACGCGTTGCTCAGATTAATGTTTCAAACTACGATACCTTGTATAAAATTGCTCAAGGACGCTATGTTTCCGGTAAAATTGCCGAAAATGATTTGTTGCAATTGGAACTCAATTTTTTAAATGCGCAGTCAGCACTCGAAAATTCAAATTTAGCTCTAGAAAATGCCACTTTCCGTTTGAAATCTTTTTTACGTTTAAAGAATGATGAAAACATACTTTTAGTTATTCCTCAACCCGATAAAATTGCCGAAGTAGATTATGAATTAGCTTTGGAACAAGCCATGAATAACAGTTCTGCGATTATTGATTTTGAAAGACGATTGCTCGAATCACGTGCCAATGTTAATCAAGCAAAAACAGAAAATGGTTTTAATGCAAACCTCTATGCTGTTTTTGGATTGATGGGAAGCGCTTTTAATGTCGGCGATTCGTATACCAACCCCGAAAATCAACAACAATTAAGTGTAGGTTTAGAAGTGCCTATTTTGGATTGGGGCATGCGCAAAGGAAAAGTGAAACTGGCCGAAAGTAATGCCGATTTGGTTGAAACTTCTGTGGAACAAGAACGCTTGGACTTTAGTCAGAATGTGTTTTTACAGGTTTCTGAATACAATATGCAACAAAATCAATTGCTTATCGCATCAAAAAGCGATACGGTAGCGGCTAAAAGTTATGAAGCTTCTAAAAATCGCTATCTGATTGGAAAGATTTCAGTAACCGATTTAAATATAGCACAAACTGAAAAAGACAAAGCTACTATTGCGCATATCAGAGCTTTACAGACTTTTTGGCGCAATTATTACGATTTGAGAAAAATGACACTTTACGATTTTATTAATCAAGAACCATTGGATGTGGATTTTGAGGAAATTATTGCCGATTAAATCAGGTATTCAAATACTTAAATTATTTGCATAAAATTCATTTCTAAATGTTCTTTTTTGTAGTTTTGTAAATGAAATGATAACGAATTAAAATTTAAATAATTATGTCAGTATTGGTTGGGCGTAAAGCCCCATTATTCGAAGCTACAGCCGTTGTTAACGGTGGCGAAATAGTTGAGAAATTTTCCTTAGAGCAATTTATTGGTAAGAAACATGTTGTTTTCTTTTTCTATCCTTTGGATTTTACTTTTGTATGTCCTACAGAAATTTTAGCTTTTCAAGAGCGCATCGAAGACTTTGAAAAACGCAATGTGGCTGTTGTTGGATGTTCTGTTGATTCTGAGCATAGCCACTGGGCTTGGTTAAATACCGAGCTAAAAAATGGCGGAATTAAAGGGGTTAAATATCCTTTAGTGTCCGATTTATCAAAAACAATTTCGGAGAATTACGATGTTTTAGCAGGCGATTATGATTACGATGAAGAAAACGATCTTTCTTTATTTGATGGTGATGCTGTGGCTTATCGTGGCTTGTTTTTGATTGATAAACAAGGCGTAGTGCGTCATCAAGTGGTTAACGATTTACCTTTAGGCCGTAGTGTTGACGAAGCCTTGCGTATGGTTGATGCTTTACAGTATTTCGAAGAGCATGGCGAAGTTTGTCCTGCAAACTGGAAACAAGGTGATGAAGCAATGACTGCTAGTCACGAAGGTGTTGCATCTTATTTAGGAAAGAAATAATAGACATGGCCGAAATAACTTTAAAAGGAAATAAAATACACACTTTAGGTAATCTTCCTGAAGTGGGTACGCATTTGAAAGATTTCGTATTGGTAAAAAATGATTTATCCAATGCAACACTTGCTGATTATGCTGGTAAACGCTTGGTATTGAATATTTTTCCAAGTTTGGATACCGGTACTTGTGCCGCTTCTGTAAGGCATTTTAATAAAGCAGCTTCTTCTTTGGAAAATACGGTTGTATTATGTATTTCTAAAGATTTGCCTTTTGCACAGGCTCGTTTTTGCGGTGCCGAAGGATTGAATAATGTAGAAACCCTTTCCGATTTTCGTAGCGGTGCATTTGGAAAAGATTATCAAGTCGAAATTGTAGATGGCCCTTTGGCGAATCTTGAATCTCGTGCTGTAATTGTTGCCGACGAAAAAGGCAAGGTCATTTATACTCAACAAGTTCCTGAAATTGTGGATGAACCTGATTATGATAAAGCTTTAGCGGCATTAAAATAATTTATATCTACAAGTTTCAAAAGATTAATCCTGTCAGGTTTTAGAAACCTGACAGGATTCCTACAACGCCATTCATTTATGTTTAGCGTTTTTTTTGTTCCCTTAAACCTGTTAGGTTTTAAAACCTAACAGGTTTAATTAATACATTATTTGTACCTTTCCCCATTATTAATTAACCAATCATAAAATGAAAAAATTAAACCTATCTGCTTTGCTTTTAGTA
>JBFHQD010000163.1:0-7305 GCA_041592395.1 Bacteroidales bacterium
CATATTTGTATATATTGTCTTGCAAAAAACATCTTGACAAATTTAACAATTTATTCTTATTTTCTGAACTAATTTTCACTAAAGTGCGATGGCAAAAAAATAGCTCTTTTGGTTTTTCAAGGTTTGATTGCGTGGTGGGAAAAACCAAATGTGCTACTTGTGCGTGGGTTTCCCCAACTGTCCCGAAGGGCAGAAGCGGGCGGGCAAAAACTAATTTTTTCTTGCAGTATCTTTCAATCAGTACTCCTTTTTTATCATTCTGTTTTTTCAATTTTCAAATCTGTTTGTCAATGTTCGATGGTCTTTCTACACTTGCATACAACGTTCTGGCTATGTGCAGTGCGGGTTTTCGAAGCCTTTCTTATTCTCCCCCGCCCGAGCCAAATCTTTTATTTTCATTAATTACTATTTTACCAAATCAACGATTTGGCGAATTAAGAAAAGGGGGAGGACTGCCCGATTTCCGGCTGTCGCCCGCATTGCATATAGCCTTTGTTAGCAATAGTTGTTTATTTTATTATTAAGTCATTTGGGTTTTGTTTACAGTCCCAAACAGTATGAACAATAATTTTTTCAGAAGTGATTTCATAGAACAAAATGAATTCCCCAACGATTAATCCACGTATGGATTCCATATCTGTTTTTATTCCAATTTCAGGTTGTTTTATGAGGAGTGATAATTCTTTGTTGAACTTTTTATACAGCTTTTTTGAGAAGGCGTTGCTTTTGTTTCGTTCTGTGTAAAAATCAAGAATAACAAAAAGTTTAATTTTGGCTTTATGAGACCAAATTATCCTACGTTTAGCCATTTGTTAAATTCTTTGTCGAGTTCTGCTTGTTCTATAAATAATTCTTGAGCAATTTCTTTTTTTGATTCGTAAATTTCAGAACGTTGCTCAGAAGTCAAATTCATTTTACGAGTTTGTGTTTTCGAATCCAGAATTGTCTTAATAGCATTTAAAAATGACTCGTCATTTATTTCTGCAATTCTATGCATTAATAATTTTTTTAATTCAATTGATGTCATCATAAAATGTTTCTAGAGTGTAAATATACAAAATTTTAAAGTTAATAAATTTGGATATTCGTTTTTTTACAATTATTGCTAACGGTAATATATATACATTGCCCATATCGCCCTCTATCTTTTTGCAAAATACAGCTATATACTTCCATTGAGGCAGGATATAGACTAGGTATATATACTTTAATCACTCAAAGGTAGAAATTTATTATGAATAGAGATAGGCAAAAAGTTTAAAAAAAAGCTTTAGCGGCTGATAATTGATTTATAATTGCCTTAGCCTTCCTTTGGCCTTAGTTGCAAGAAGGAATAGGTATGCAAGTGTAAGATTATCAGATAATTAGTGATTAAGCTTTTCGAGATAGCTGTTTTAAGTGGATTTATACTTTGTGTCTTCGTGTCTTCGTGGTTTATTTTTTACCATATTGGCAACAAAGAAAACAGCTTAAAATTTAAATGCCAATTTAAGATTCACTCTTCGTGGAGTCAGGTAATTAGGAACCAAATACACATAATTTGAATTGTCTTTTACCCAAAGATAAGACACTACATTTTTGATATCCAATAGATTAAGAATTTCCAATGTGATATCGACATTTGTGAATTTTCGAGCCATTTTATTGTTCATTCGCTTGCTGCTTGGTCCAATAAGCTCATAAGCAAATCCGATATCAACGCGCTGATAAGCAGGTGTTCGCGTAATCACCGTTTGAAAATCTCGGTCGGGATAATAAACGGGCAAACCGGTTCCAAAACTCAGATTCATATTCATTTTAAAGGTGGGCAACATAGGCAAATAATCCTGAAAAAAAAGCGAAACAGCAACACGCTGATCGGTAGGTCGGGGAATCCAAACATTTTCAACCGGGGTTTCTGTACTGTTGAAATAGGAACTGTAAAAATTATCGCGCAACATTTCATTGGTTTGCATCAACGAAATGCTCAACCAAGATTCCAATCCTTCTACAAATTCTCCATTTATTTTCATATCGATGCCGGTAGCATAACCTTTGGAACTGTTTTCACCACTGTAAATCAAGCGCACATTATCAACAATAAAAGGAATCAAATGATCGAAATGTTTGTAATAGATTTCGGTTACCATTTTAAATGGCCGTCCCCAAGCATTAAAATTGTAATCGCTCCCCAAAACAAAATGCAAGGAAGATTGTGCTTTGATATTTGCGTTTAAACTCCCATCAGGGCGCCGCAATTCGCGATAAAACGGCGATTGATAATACATGCCACCCGATAAACGCAACAGCATATCTTTTTGCCAATCGGGTTTAACTGCAATGGCTACACGTGGACTAAAGAGCAGTTGTTTGTTGTAATCCCAATAACTCAATCGGCCGCCGGCGGTAATAAATAATTGATTGTTTCCTGCGTTAATTTCCCATGAATTCTGTGCAAAAGCGCTTAATCGATTGGATTGTAAATTATTGTCGGCAAAAAGCGTATCATTCAAAACAAAAGGAAAGAACGTCTGCGCCAAGGGATCTTTATAACCTAAAGAATCACGAGGGTAGGGTTTCGAATAACCCGCAGAGTCAATCATAATCCATTGATTTAACTGGTCTTCGATAGATTCGTGTTGCAGTTTTATTCCCCATTGCAATAAACCGGATTCATGCTCAAAAATGCCTTGATGTTCTAAATTCCAAACTTTGGCATTCAATTCGTTTCGTGCATGATTTAAATACGTACCTACGCCTTGTGTTTCAATGACTTCGCCAAAATCTTCCTGACCTAAATCCGTTTCTATTTGGCCAATCCAATACTGCCCTTGTATATCGTAATTCTCTTCTTCTACCGATTGAAAAGCACTCGCTATCCACTTTAAACTTAAGTTTTTATTGGGGGAGTAGGTGCTTGTAAAGGCCCCGAAAGTGGTATTAAAACTGTCGGATTCTTGTCCATCAAAATAAATTTTCAGTTGATAGGCTTCTTTGATATGACCAAAAGCGGTTTCTCTGTTTTGGGGGATTAAATTGTAAGTATTCCGACTGTAATTTCCTAAAAACGAAAGATTCCACTTTGCATGGGCTTGATAAGCAATCAGTACTTGAATATCGCTAAACGAAGGTTGATATTCTCCTTGGGTGTCCAAGCTGCTGAGCAGGTATTGATTCGATTTTTGGCGGAATCCGACCAGGTAGCTTAGTTTATTGTCGAAAAAGGCATCTTCTAAATGTAGCGAAGCATCGAGCAGACTTAATTTTGCAGAGCCTTTAAATTGGGTAGGGCGACGGTATTTTATATCCAATACAGAAGCCATTTTATCGCCATATTTGGCATCAAAACCACCGGCAGAAAATAGGATAGAAGAAACCAAGTCAGAATTGATAAAACTGAGTCCTTCTTGCTCTCCCGATCGTGTTAATAAAGGTCGGTAAACTTCTATGCCATTTACATAAATCAGGTTTTCATCAAAACTACCACCACGCACGGAATACTGAGAGCTCAATTCGTTGTTGGACGAAACGCCCGGAAGTGTTTTGATTAAAGATTCCACATTTCCGCTCACTCCGGGGATTACTTGCACGCTTTGTGGATCGATGCGTGTAAGTGTTGATTTTCGAATTTCTTTGTCTTCAACTACAACATCGGCCAATTGTTTACTTGCTTGAAACAAGGTGATATTAAGCGAGCGTTTTTGCCCGGATTTCAATTGAATTTTAACAATTTCAGATTGATATCCAATAAAAGAAAATTGGAGGGTTAAAAGTTTATCAACCGGAATTTCCAACTGAAAATTGCCATTGTCATCCGAAATGGCGCCAAACTCGTTTTCTAAGATGGAAATATTGGTAAGGGGCATAGCCATGCCGTTTTCATCGGTAATTTTTCCAAATACAAGTGCCTTATCTTGCGCTATTGCTGTAGAAAAAGCAAATAGAAGAAGTATAAAAGCGAGACCTATTTTATTCGAAAAGGAAAAGATGTGATGGCTCTGCGATGTAGGCATATAAATTCAACTGTATAGCAAATATACTTATTTAGTTGAAACGCCCTTTTTTAGTAAATATTCTTTTTTAAGGAAAATTAGGGCAAAAAAAATGCTGTTTGAAACCAAACAGCATCGTATCTAAACAATTGTTTTATTAATTGGTATAAAAACCGGCAGCTTTTGCATCTTTTAAAGCAACTGCAATCCCTTTTTTGCTAATAATACGCATCCCTTTTGCAGATACTTTTAGCGTAATATACCTATCCTCTTCCGGGATAAAAAATTTCTTTGTATGTAGATTAGGATAAAACTTTCTTTTCGTTTTAGAGTGTGAGTGCGAAACATGGTTTCCTGACATCAACTTTTTTCCTGTAATTTCACAAATTCTAGACATCTTCCTATTATTTAATTCTTGTTTGAAAAACGGATTGCAAAATACGTGAATATTTTCCATAAAAACAACCCCTTTTTTAAAATTTCCTCTAAAATTGATTGCAAGCGGATAAAATCTTGTTAATGTGCCTGAAAACAGTGATTTACAAGACTTAAACGTCCGCAATTATTCTTTTAACCCTGTGGTTACTTTGCCGGTTTCATAATCAAGTTCAGATCCACCCATAGAATGGGGTATTAAATAGATGGCTAACAAAGCGACAAAAGCGATTATGGGCCATAAACGGTTGCTTCTGTTTTTTCGTAAAACAAAGAATGCAATCACCCAAAAAACAAAGGCAAATAGCGTTTTATTATCTGTCCAATCGCCTCCAAAAGGCCAACCTGTCCATAAGTCGCCAAACGCATACAATTGGACTATGGGGCCTAGTATCATACCACCTATGCCCAATGTAATTAAGGTAACGGTAGCGTATTTAAAAGTGCGCTGACCTTTTCCTAATGCTTCAATTCCAGTTCTGGTCGAAAATAACATGGCCGAAAACATAAGAATGACATGAGGAATTAAGATAATGAGCGGAACCGTTCCTTTGTAACGAATAACGACAGGGTCTTCGTTAAGCGTATAATTTTTGCCTTCATATTGGAGCGTTACAATATACTCCAGTTTACCTGCCGGTGGCTGATTAGGTAAAAATGCTTTTAAGCTTTCTCCATTGTATTTCATGGCCAAACTTTGCCAATCTTCTTGACTTCTATAATGGCGATATTTAACTTCTCCTTTTACGTCGGCAGGCACTTTTAAACTAACCGGCGCATCGAGTTCACCCGAAAAAGTAGTCAGTAGTTTAAATTTATAGGTTTGATTCCCAAGTTTAGTTTCTACTTTTTTTGGATAGGTAGGTCCTGTGGCCCGCTGATAAACAGCAATCCCTAAAGTAAAAATGACGGTAAAAAACCAAAGCAATATTGAATATTTTTTCGTGATCATAGTTTTAGATTTAATGCAAAAATAGAAAAAACTATATATTTACATACTCTACTAAGAATAAATCTAAATTAGCCGTGGATAGGTGGGCCTAAAAACTAATTCATCGACTTTTTAGATAATTTTCTACATTTGTTTAGAAAAAAAACAAGACCATGCACGAATCCACCTCAAAATCAAGTCGCTATTCACTTGTATTGCTCACGTCCCTTTTTTTTATGTGGGGATTTATTACGGTTTTAAATGATATTTTAATTCCTCACCTTAAAGCTGTTTTTGAGTTGACTTATTTGGAAGCTATGCTGGTTCAGTTTGCCTTTTTTGGGGCTTATTTTATTGGAGGCTTACTCTATTTTTTAATTTCGATGATTTCAGGCGATCCCATTAGTAAGATTGGCTATAAAAATGGTATTATTATCGGTTTATTGATGTCGGCATTAGGAACCATTTTGTTTTATCCTGCGGCCCATTTTCAGTTTTATGGATTTTTCTTAGCTGCCTTATTCGTGTTGGGTTTGGGATTTGCTATGTTACAAATAGCGGCCAATCCCTATGTGGCTATTTTAGGCCCGGAATCCAGTGCTTCTTCACGATTAAATTTATCGCAAGGATTTAATTCGTTCGGAACAACCATTGGCCCCATCTTAGGTGGCTTTTTTATATTCGAATATTTTAGAAATACGGATAACGGAGCCGATTCTGTGGTTGTTCCTTATTTGGTTTTAACCGCTATGCTCTTGTTTTTGGCTATCGCGATAAAAGGGGCAAAACTTCCTCGTTTTGTTAATGTTACTCATGCTATTAAAGGTGCAGGGGCATTAAAATTCAGACAGTTACGTTTGGGTGCCATTGCTATATTTCTGTATGTTGGGGCAGAAGTAGCCATAGGAAGTTTTTTGATTAGTTATTTAGGCTTGGAAAAAATTGCCGGATTCACCGAAGCGCAAGCCAGTCCTTTCGTATCGTTTTATTGGGGAGGAGCAATGATAGGTCGCTTTTTGGGTGCTATTTCGCTCAGTGCCATCGACAAGAAGAAAAAATACATTTCCATGCTTTTTGTCTCCGTTCTTGCTTTTAGTGTCGTTTATTTGGCTGTTTACCTGAAAACGGGAGTGAGCTTCGAGCAAATTATTCCTTACGTCGTCTTTTTGCTTTTGAATTATTTTGCCTTTATCATTGGAAAATCTTTGCCCGGACGCACTTTGTCTATTTTTGCTTTAGCACCCATTGTTCTCTTGCTCGTTGGTATTTTTGGCAGTCATTTATGGGCGATGTGGGCCATTTTGGGCATTGGTATTTTTAATTCCATTATGTGGTCGAATATTTTTACTATGGCCATTAAAGGTTTGGGCGATTTTACCAGTCAAGGCTCTTCCATTTTGGTAATGTTTATTGTAGGTGGTGCTATTTTACCTCCAATTCAAGGAGCTGTAGCCGATTTGGTTGGTGTTCAACTTTCTTTCTTTGTACCCATGCTCAGCTATGTTTATTTGGCTTATTATGGTTGGAAAGGACATCTGGCGAAATGAGGTTCTCATTCAGTAATCTGCCAAATAGATAATGTGTAAATGCGATATTCCCATTTGTCTTATCGCTTTGGGCGTTTCTTTTAAAGGTATTTGTACTCGAACTGACTGATTTTTTATTTGCTTTAATCAGGGTTATTTCTCAGTTTGAAATCCAATTTGATAATCTTTTTGTCCCAACAGAAAAAACCGTGCCCATTCAATTAAAATTTCATAAATCGTATGCCTTATTATTTTGATAGCTATGTAATTAAAGCAAAGTCCTAAAAACAGGCTATACTTGGGATTCTCTTTATTTCAAGCTTTGTTTTGAATAGTTATACCGACAAATCATTATCACATCAACCCATCATCCCATTATCCCATTAACCCATCAACCCATCAACCCATCAACCCATCAACCCATCAACCCATCATCCCATTA
>JBFHQD010000164.1:0-7252 GCA_041592395.1 Bacteroidales bacterium
GGTTTTCTTAGGTGGATAATGAGCGTATTAAAAATTAGTGATGTTGTACAAAAAAAGTCGGGTGACAAAAGAATAGCAATCATTGGCGAATATAAAGAAGCACAAAGAGTAGCTGAATTATTGAGAAACAGCTCCTTTTCTCCCGGTTTTATGGGATTAGTCAATACACAAGCAAAAACAATAACAGCGGAAGGTGTCATTGGAACACTTGATAATCTGGATGAATTAATATTGATTTACAAACTAAACGAGTTGGTTTTTTGTTCGGAAGATTTGGAGGCTTCCGAAATTATACGACAAATGGCACGTTTTAATAAATCGAAATTATCATTTAAAATAGCGTCAAACAAAAGTACGGCAGTTATCGGCAGCCAAAGTATTTTACAAGCCGAAAACATCTATATGATTGATATTGATGGCATTTTAAAACCAAATAATAAAAGATCCAAACGTTTTTTCGATATTTTCACATCAATAGGACTACTTCTTCTCAGTCCTTTTATTTGTTGGCTTATGAAGGAAAAAATGGGCTTTTATTCCAATCTATTCTTGGTTTTATTTGGATTTAAAAGTTGGGTGGGTTACGATCCAATTACCTATTTGGAGCAAGATAAATTTCCGGCAATAAAAAAAGGCATATTGTTTCCGAAAGATGCTTTTCCTGATAAAGCCATTTCGAATGCGATATCATCTAGACTCAATTTAATGTATGCACAAGATTATAAATTGATAAACGATTGGCAAATCGTTTACAAAGCATTTAGAGATTTGGGTAGAAAAAGCTAAGAAGTCAGGCGTTGTTTGCTTGCTTCAAACATGAGTATTCCACCCGCTACACTCACATTTAATGAAGCTATGCTTCCGGTCATCGGTATTTTAACAAATCCGTCTAATAAGGCTAAATAATTTGCTGAAATGCCATCTTCTTCAGAGCCCAACATCAAAGCTAATGGATCTTTGTAAGTTTCATTATAATAGGCTTTCTCCGCTTTTTCAGAGACACCTACAATTTTAAGGCCGCTTTCTTTCAGGAATTTCAAATCATCCTCTAAAAAACGGGCTCTACAAACCGGAATTTTATGCAGGGCTCCTGCCGAAGTTTTAACCGCATCTGCATTTATGGCAGCACCGCCTCTAGCCGGAATTAAAATAGCATCAACGCCTGCACATTCTGCTGTGCGCGCTAAAGCACCAAAATTTCGAACATCAGTAACACGGTCTAAAATCAAGATAAAAGGGGTTTTACCTTGCTCGTACAGCATCGGAATAACTTGTTCTATTTTTTGATATTGTATGGAAGATATAAAGGCAACAACACCTTGGTGGTTTTTTCGTGTGAGTCGGTTGATTTTTTCAATGGGAACCAAAGAATAAGGAATTTCTCTTTCTTTTATCAATTGATAAAGCTCAGGATATAAATCACCTCTCAATCCTTTCTGGATAAATACTTTATCAATTTCTTTACCTTCTTGAATAGCTTCAATAAGTGTTCTAATTCCGAAAATCATAAGTTGTTTATCCATCGTTAAATTTTTTGGCAAAAGTACACTTTGTGCTTCGTTATTACAAGAGAAATATAGACGCAAAATGCTTCCTTTTTAAAATACGTTTGAAGAAAAAAAACACGACCTGTTTTTTTAAACAAACCGTGTTTTATATAGAACAAAAATCAAAAGTGTTAAAATCCGAGAAATTAAATATCTGTTCTCCAATTGTTAACTACGCCCATCCAACTGGGTTCGAAATGTGCTTGTCGATACAAACGAAAATCGTTTTTCGTAAACCTATTTTCTTCGCGTTTAAAATCAAATCGTAAACCACTGTAAAAGGCGTCATATCCATATTCCCAAACTTCTCGATCTTGGAATTTAAAAACTTTGTCGGGCGGACCGTAAACCATAAATATCATTCCACGATCTGTTTTCCAACCTTCTTTATACGAAGTAAACAACTCATTGGCTCTTTGAACACGATTGTAATAAGTGCGCATCATATCTTCACTTCTATCCGATTTCCGTGATTTGAAATACCAAAATTCATTCACCGCTTTTTCGGGATCCATGGCCATAAGTTCGTCAAATTCCCATTGCGGATTCAAATAACGAAGCGTAAATAATCTTTGTGCATCAGTAGCTACGTAAGGAAATTCGCGAAAGAATTTAAACACAGAAAAACCACGCTTATCTTCTTTGTTCAAATGGAATAAATAAATGCCCAAATCTTTAAAAGCCAGAGGCGCTGTTTTACCATCAACAAAATCAATTTTAAAGGGTTCACCGCTTTCTAACGATTTTAATTCCTTCGTTTTTACCGGAGCAAAAGGAACAATGGCCGGCGAAAATTTAGGCGCATACCAACTGATATACATCGCTTTAACAGACGGGTTATTGACTTGAATGCGTAATTTTTCATCGCCTCTTACAAAATTTTCCCAATGAATACTACCATCTTCATTTAGGAGCATAAAATTTTGCGCCAGATTCGCTTGGCCTTTTACGATAGCTGTTCGCGACGTAAAAATCTGCGTTGATGATTTATCCTCGATACTTGAAAACAGAACATATTGTCCAATTGCCTCCGTACGCAATTTAATCTTAAAGAATTTAAAATGCTGACTACTATCAGGACTGTCTTTTAGATTTAAGCGCCCTGCCTGAAGAACTTCTTTCTCTTTAGCTCCATCAACTAAACTATAATCAAAGATGTATCGTTTCGAAGCTTCTTCTTCGGATAATCCACTTAAGATTGACAAAGCTTTTAAATCGACACGAACAAACAATTCAGAAATACTATCGTTAGCATTGAATACAAGTGACTTAAAAACGCTGCCGGGATAATCTTGTTGATAAAATTTAGCGTGATTTATTTGAGCGTATTTATGGGTAGCACAAGATGAAAAGAGCCCTACCACAATCAATAGAAAAAATAATTTTTTATACATAACCTGAAATTTTAGCGATAAAAATCCAAGAATTATGCCAGATTTTGATTTTCGAAGATTAAATGTTTTTTTTGTTTAACAAAGGACTTAGTTTTGCTTCAAAATATGCTGACATGAGAAAAATTGGCTTGCTATCTGATACCCATTCTTATTATCATCCAAAAATCGAAAGTTTCTTTAAGGATGTTGATGAAATATGGCATGCGGGCGATATTGGTGATGCAGAAATACTATCGCGCCTAAATCGATTTAAGCCTTGTAAAGCCGTGTTTGGAAATATCGATGGAAATGAACTTCGGCATACGCTTAAAGAAAAAGAAATTTTCTTTTGCGAAGATGTAAAAGTAATGATTACCCATATTGGCGGCTATCCCGGTCGCTATCATTCTGGAATTAAAAAGATTTTACAAAAGGAGAACATTAAACTATTTATTAGTGGGCATTCTCATATTCTTAAAGTGATGAACGATCAAGCCTTAAATCTATTACATATGAACCCCGGAGCCGCCGGAATACAAGGCATGCATCAAAGAATAACCATGTTGCGATTTAAGATTGATAAAGATAGAATTGAAGATCTGGAAGTTTTCGATGCCGAACGCAAACGCGATTAACGAATTCTATCCATCGATTTAATAAGTTTCTCGTCTTTTCTTACACCACGATACGCTAGGATTAAAAACAATAGAATAAGCGCCGGTAAAAAACTATTCATGTGATAGATGGCTTGAACACCGGTTTTATCCTCAATCATATTGACATAACCAAAAAAGAATCCCGCTACAAGAAAAATCGTAAGCAAAATATTGATTTTAATCCACAACATTTGTGTCGAACGGTTTTTATACAAAAAGATGGCTATAATAGATAAAAAGGTAATTAAAACCAGTATTGCCGCTAAAGGCCAGGTAAAATAAGGGCTAAAAGGACTTGTTTCTCCCGGAATCAGATTCTCCATATAGAGGCTGTGAAAGTTTAAGGTGCTATTTTCGCCATAAATATTTAGCAAAGGCATTTTTTTAAAAGGGATAAGCATAAGTGTACTGGCTATTGCAGCTAGAGCCAGAAAAACAGTTTGAATACGTTGAATCATTTTCCTTAATTTTTGATTTTACAAAGATACAGGCATTTATTTTTATAGGAAATATCTTTTTTTACATTTCGTGTTTTATTTTTTGTATTTTTGCTACTCAATTATTCCAACAAATTTCGAGAAAAATTCAATTTACCAATTTCTGTAAATTACTTCTAATACAAAAAAATATTTAAACAATTATCATGTACGATATTATCGAACTCAATGGGAAGCTCCTTCCTGAATTGAAAGAAATCGCAAAAAAACTGAATGTTGATAAGTACGAAAAGCTTCCTAAACAAGATTTAATCTACAAGATTCTTGATCAGCAAGCACTTAATCCAAGTAGTGACATACTAGAAAAAGAAAAAAACGAATCTAAAAGAAACATTCGCGAAAAACGTCAACGTATTCAAAAAAAACCGGAAGGATCTTCTAAACCTACTAAAGTGCAAACGAAGGAAACTCCTGAAGCACAGGCAAAACACGAAGCTCCGGTTAAAAAAGAAACGAAGGATAAAGATGAAACTCCAAAAACTAAAGAAGCTTCGGATACTCAAATAAAAGAAGAGCCTAAAAAAGAAGCCCTCGAAAATCAGGAAAAATCGACTCCCGTTAAAAGAACGAAACCAAATCCTCGTCCACGAGGTAGAAAAAAAGTAGAACCCGCTGCTAAAGCACAGGAAAATGGAGCCGAACCAAAAGAAACGGAAAAAGAAGCAACAGCAGAATCCAAGGCGATTGCTAAACCTAAAGAAATTGTAGAAGAAATTCAGCAAGCCATAAAAATAGTGGAAGATCAAGAGCAACCTGCTGAAAAGAAGGCAGAAAGAGCTCCAATTCGTCACGAGCGCGCTCCAAAACCACAAGTGGAAAAACCAAAATTTGCTCACGAAATTGAAGGAATAATCAATAGCGAAGGTGTATTGGAAATAATGCCCGATGGCTATGGCTTTTTACGTTCTTCCGATTATAATTATTTGAATTCTCCTGACGATATTTATGTTTCGCAATCGCAAATAAAACTTTTTGGTTTAAAAACCGGCGACACGATAGAAGGTAGTATTCGTCCACCAAAAGAAGGCGAAAAATATTTTCCATTAATTAAAGTGAGCTTTATCAACGGAAAACTTCCTGAAGATGCGCGCGATCGCATTCCTTTCGATTACCTCACTCCTCTTTTTCCAAATAAGAAATTCAATTTAACCGGACATGCCGAAGAGAATATTTCGGCACGTATGATTGATTTGTTTTCGCCTATCGGAAAAGGACAGCGTGGTTTAATTGTGGCTCAACCAAAAACAGGAAAAACCGTTTTATTAAAAGATGTGGCAAATGCCATTGCAGCCAATCACCCCGAAGCTTATTTAATGATTTTGCTTATTGATGAGCGTCCGGAGGAAGTAACGGATATGCAAAGAAGTGTAAAAGCCGAAGTTATTGCATCTACTTTTGATGAGCCTGCCGATCGCCACGTAAAAATTGCCAATATCGTTTTGGAAAAAGCCAAACGTATGGTAGAATGTGGTCACGATGTTGTAATCCTGTTGGATTCTATTACACGACTTGCACGCGCTTACAATACAGTAAGTCCATCATCCGGAAAAGTGTTATCCGGTGGTGTTGAGGCCAATGCCTTGCAAAAACCAAAACGTTTCTTTGGTGCTGCACGTCAAATCGAAAATGGCGGATCTTTAACCATTATTGCTACAGCACTTACGGATACGGGTTCTAAAATGGATGAAGTTATCTTCGAAGAGTTTAAAGGAACAGGTAATATGGAACTTCAGCTCGATAGAAAATTATCCAATAAACGTATTTTCCCTGCTATTGATATTGTCGCTTCCAGCACACGTCGCGATGATTTATTAGTGGACAAAGATATGTTGCAACGCATCTGGATTTTAAGAAACCATTTAGCGGATATGAATCCTATCGAAGCAATGGAATTTATTAAAGACAAACTTGCTTATACAAAAAGTAACGAGGAATTTTTAATTTCGATGAATAGTTAATCTATTTAATAGTAAAATGAAACCGCTAGTTTTATCAAATTAGCGGTTTTTTTGTACCTTTATTTTAAATTAGACTATGAAAATCAAAATCTTTATAATCTTAATTGTCGGTGTTCTTTTTAACGCTTGTACTTCAATTCCCAAAACAGGACCTTTTGAAACGAAAAAGATTAGTACCGGCTTTGGTCCTGAAGATATGGTATTAGACACCTTAACTTCGGTTGAGAACCCAAGAATACTTGTAAGTTGCGATACCAGACGCGAAAGTGATTCAATAACCAATGGAATTTATTGGATCGACTTAAAAACAGATTCGGTTTTTGTATTCGAACGGTTATTAGAACCCGCAAATTTAGTTTTTCATCCCCATGGTTTTGATCTGGTTTTGATTGATTCTATTCCTCGCTTATTTGTTATTTCGCACGACGACGAACATCAAATCCATGCTGTTATTCAATATAAAATTTTAGAACATTCATTGGTTTTTGAAAACCTTTTTAACGACCGTCTATTTATCTCACCAAATGACATTAGCGCCTTGTCGGACGGCTCTTTTTTCATTACAAATGATGCGGGGAAACGAAATAGTTTATGGGAAAAATTATTAAAATTAAAACGAGCATCCGTTGTTTATTTTTCAAAGAATTCTCCCGCTTATTATATCGATAAAGAATTGTGCTATGCAAATGGTATTTATTACGATAAACCCAACTTATATGTGAGCACAGTGCTTCAAAACACAATCTTTAAATTTACCCTAAACGAATTGCAATCCGTTGATAAAAAAGAGCTTAGTAAAATTAAAGGAGGGGATAATATAACGCGATATAAGAATAAATTTATTGTAGCGGCACACCTAAACTCCATCGCTTTTCTTCGACATAAAAACAATAAAGAGAATCATTCACCTTCTGTTATTTATGAATTTGATCCCATTTCCGGTGAAAAAAGTGTTTTATTTTCTGATGATGGAAACTTAATTAGTGCCGCCTCAACAGCATTACGTTATGGTGATTACCTTTATATTTCGCAAGTCTTTGATAATTTCGGTCTGAAAGCGAAATTGAAATAATCGTCTTTTTATAGGGCCTTAAACAAAAAAGGAGATTTGTTTTAACGATGGATAAATTTTTACACATCTTTCCCTAGAGCGCTAAAACTTCATCTGAAAGAGTGCGATAATCTAATCCACCAAAATTGCCTGAGCTCATCAAAAGTAGA
>JBFHQD010000165.1:0-7205 GCA_041592395.1 Bacteroidales bacterium
CCTATCGGATAATTACCAGTGAGGGGCAAGTAAGATGGATAGACGATAGAACCTGGGTTTTGAGAGATGAAAACAATAGCATTACGCATTATGAAGGCATTATTATCGATATTACAGAGCGTAAAACAGCAGAAGATACTTTAAGTATATCGGAAGAGAAATTTGCGAAAGCTTTTCATAATAGTCCGGATATCATTATTTTAACTTCATTAACGGATGGTCGTATTATTGAGGTTAATGAACCTTTAGAAAAAATAACGGGTTATTCCAGAGCGGAATTTATAGGCAAAACTACACATGAACTTCAGATGTGGAAAAATACGGAAGATCGTGACCGTTACACCAAAATTTTACAACGCGATCACCGTGTTATTGATATGGAAGTCGATTTTAGAATAAAATCCGGTGAAATTAGAAATGTGTTACTCTCCGGTGAGCTTATTCAACTCCAAAATGAAAATTATATTTTGGGCGTAATTCGCGATGTTACAGAAATTAAAAAGGCGGAAAAAGAATTAATAAACTCGGAAAAACGCTACCGAATGCTTTTCGATTCGAATCCGATTCCTATGTGGGTATACGACTTGGAAACCCTTGCGTTTATAGAAGTAAATCATTCGGCTGTAATGGATTATGGCTATTCTCGAGCTGAATTTTTGCAAATGACTTTGAAAGATATCAGGCCTAAAGAAGATGTTGCGAAATTAATTGATAATATAGAGCAAAAACGCCCTGATTATCAGCATTCTGGCGAGTGGAAGCATAAATTAAAAGAGGGTCGTATTATTGATGTGGAAATTATTTCTCATCGATTGAAGTATAAAGATCGGGACGCCGTGTTGGTTATGGCGGTTAATATTACACAGCGCAAAATGGCTGAAGAAGCAGTTAAAAAGCTCAATATTGAATTGGAAGAGCGTGTAAAAACCAGAACGGCACAATTGGAACAGATCAACCAAGAGTTAAAAACGTTTTCTTATTCCGTATCCCACGATTTAAAAGCGCCTTTGCGTGGCATTGATGGCTATAGCAAATTGCTGCTTGATTATTATGGCAAAGAATTAAATGATGAAGCGCGACTTTTTGTAAATAATATCCGAACAGGAGCACATCAAATGGGGATGATTATCGATGATTTACTGGCCTATTCCAGATTGGAACGCATTG
Source organism: Bacteroidales bacterium (assembly GCA_041592395.1). Classification (GTDB taxonomy): domain Bacteria; phylum Bacteroidota; class Bacteroidia; order Bacteroidales; family UBA12170; genus UBA12170. Next base: position 1,168 of record JBFHQD010000165.1, read on the forward strand.
AAGTCAAACGATCAAAAGTCAATTTGAATTTATTAATCGAAAAAATTGTAAGTTTAAATCGAAAAGAAATTGATGATCATCAAATTAAGATCAATCAGAATATTCCTGATGCCTTTATTGATGCAGACTTAGATGCTTTTACTATTGCCTTTAGAAACGTCTTCGAAAATGCCATTAAATTTACGAAAAATCAATTAAAACCGGAAATTACAATTGGTTTTGAGGATCATACGGATAACTGGCTTATCTTTGTCAAAGACAATGGAATAGGTTTTAACATGATTTATAAAGATAAAATCTTTGAAATATTTCAGCGTCTTCATCGCATAGAAGAATATGAAGGAACGGGAATAGGTTTGGCTATGGTGGCAAAAGCGATGCAAAGAATGGGCGGACGCGTATGGGCCGAAAGCGATTCCGATGGAATTTCAGCAGGAAAGGGCGCTGTGTTTTATTTGGAAATAATGAAATAAGGTTCTGTAGGCTTTTGGAAAAAAGAGCGTTTGGGTGGAGGAGAAGAGGAGACAAGGAGAAGAGGGGACAAGGAGACAAGGAGAAGAGGAGAGAAGGAGAAGAGGAGAGAAGGAGAAGAGGAGAGAAGGAAAAGAGGAGACAAGGAGGATGAAATTAGAAGAGCTTAAGCTCAATTGATTATACTTAGCATATTTAATCGTTTAGCAGTTATGGAAAATAAGTATTTTAATCATCCTATTTTTTTAGTTGAGGATAATCCGGTGGATATCGATTTAACTTTACGTGCGTTTGAAAAGCAACATTTAATAAATCCGATAATCGTAGCACGCGATGGGGAAGAAGCATTAAATACCGTAAAACAATGGTCTAAAGATGATCCCTTGCCGGTCGTTATTTTGCTCGATCTCCAGTTGCCCCGTGTTCACGGACTTGATGTTTTAAAAGGATTAAAGGAGGATCCCCGATTTAAAATCATTCCGGTGGTCATTTTAACGACTTCGTCGGAGCAAAGCGATATAAAAACCGCCTACGAAATGGGCGCCAATTCTTATATTGAGAAACCCGTTGATTTTGATAAATTTATGGAAGTAGTTGCTCAAATTGAGTTGTATTGGAACGTACTCAATAAGAAACTTATTTAAACAGAAGGGAATAAATAATTAAAGGCCATGGGCATTTTGGCGCGACTTTTTTTAAATTGATCGACAATAGAAAGTTAAAGATCTTGGAAATTAAACCCATTTAAAATGAAAATATTACTGCTCGAAGATAATCCGATGGATGCCGATTTTGTATGTCGAAAAATTGAAAAAGAGATACCCGGTAGTAAAATCGATATTGCCAAGTCACTAAAAGAAGCCGATCATTATCTGAAATCGAATGCGAATTACCAAGCGGCCATCGTAGATGTGAATCTTCCGGATGGTTCTGGACTGGAATTATTAATGAATATACGATCTAGATCTTTAAATATTATCGTAATAATACTTACTGCTTACGGAGATGAAGAAATTGCAGTTTCTGCCATGAAGGCAGGCGCTGATGATTTTGTTTCAAAGGGCAGTGACTTTCACGAAAAAGTAGTTCATACGCTTTTGTATCACCAGTTTTCATCTCCTAAAAAAAAGAATGCATTCGATGAAATCATTCAAGTGCTTTATACCGAACATCACGATGCGGATTTGGACTTAACTTTACGTCATTTTAGTAAGTATGCACCGCATATTAAAATTAAATCGTTTAAAAACGGTAGTGAATTAATTGCGCATTTAAAAGAAAACAGCAGCAATAAAGCTTATCATCCAATTTTATTAATTGATTATCGTTTGCCGGGCTTGGACGGACTCCAAACATCTAAGTCTATTCGACAAGAACTCAAACTCGATAATCCTATTGTTATCATTACCGGACAAGGAAACGAAGAAATAGTGATTCAAGCTTTAAAACTGGGTGTCGACGATTATATGGTAAAGAGAGATAATTATGTGCTCCGCTTGCCATCGTTACTGCAAAATGTGTATCAAAAATGGTTGCTCGAAAAGCAACAAAGGGCTCTGAAGGAAAGCGAACAGCACTATCGCCTTTTAGCGGAAAATTCTGATGATGTGATTTTTACACTCGATTTGGATCTGAACTATACCTATGTCAGTCCTTCTATTTATAAATTAAGAGGATTTACACCCGAAGAATTGATAAACAAGAATATTGCGGATATGCTATCGTCCGCATCCTATAACATAGCGTTAGAGAAACTTCGACAGGCTTTGCATCCTGATCCCAATCTGCAGTCTCTTACTAATGTCCCACTATCCTTAGAATTGGAGTTGTTGAAGAAAAACAAAAGCAAGATTTGGGTTGAAATAAAAGCCTCTTTATTAGTAGATGAAAATAATGTACCTTATGGTGTTTTAGGCGTAACGCGCGATATATCTGAAAAAAAACAGACCCAACTTAAATTGTCAAAGAGTCTGGCGGAGTACAAAATGTTTTTTGATGATGATCTTACCGGCGATTATATTACAAGCGTGGAAGGAAAATTGATAAATTGTAATCCGGCGTATTTGAAAATACTGGGCTTGAACACGAAAGAAGAGGCACTTAAATTGGATTTGTATACCTTATTTCCTGAACCTAAAGATCGTGATTTATTATTGGATAGATTGCGCGAACATGGAAAATTGGTTAATCACGAATTTGAAATGCGACGTGTGGATGGGAAAGTAATTTATGTTATTGCCAACATCACCGGCGTATTTAATGAGCAGAAAGAGCTCGTTACCCTACGTGGCTATTTGATTGATAATACAGCGCGTAAGATTGCTACGGATGAATTGCATAAAATTTCGCAAGCCATAAAGCAAAATCCTACATCCATACTGATAACCAATTTGAAAGGAGAAATCGAATACGTTAATCCTAAATTTTGCGAGATTAGCGGTTATACGCTAAAAGAAGTATTGGGTAAAAATCCGCGGTTTTTAAAATCGGGAGGTACTCCTCAAGAAGAATACAAAAAGCTTTGGGAAACGATTGTTGATGGTAAAGATTGGCATGGCGAATTTTTAAATAAGCGTAAAGATGGAAGCCTTTTTTGGGAGCAGGCTGCAATTTCTGTGATTAAAAATACGGGAGGTGAAATTACAAATTATTTGGCTGTTAAAGAGGATATTACAGAGAAAAAACGTTTGGAAAATATCCAGCATATCTTGGTTAATATTTCGAATGCCGTGCTTATTTCTGATACCCTCGAATCTTTTTCAAAGCTTATCTATGATGAACTCACAAAAATGATCGATACGCGCAATTTTTATATTGCCTTATACAATGAGCAAACACAAATGATATCGACATCCTTTTTGGTTTATTCGCAAATGGATGAGCCGATTACCGATTTTTCGGCTAAAAATACCTTAACGGGATATGTAATCAAAGCGAAAAAGTCAATGTTGATAACGGATAAAGTGTTTGAGAAATTAATTAAGCAAGGAGAAGTTCAAGCCATAGGTCCGGATTCGGAAGTGTGGATAGGCGTTCCTCTTTTCAGTAAAAAGAAAGTAATTGGTGCTATTGTAATTCAAAACTATAAAGGGGAGAAAAAATTAGGCGAGCAAGATATGAAAATGTTGGAATATGTTGCTCCGCAAATTAGTTTGGCTATCGAAAGAAAAAAAGCGGTTGAAGATTTGAAAATCGCTCTGGAACGTGCCGAAGCGAGCGATCGTTTAAAAACGGCTTTCTTAAATAATATATCTCACGAAATTCGTACGCCTTTAAATGGTATTTTAGGATTTGCTCCTTTTATTATTCAGCCTGATATTTCGCAGGAGGAGAAAGAAATATTCTTAGAAACATTGAATAAAAGCGGCGAAAGATTGATGGCTACTGTAACCGATTATATGGATATTTCTTTGCTTGTTTCGGGAAGCTTTAAAATGCATCCAAAACCGGTTGATATTCAGTTATTGATGGAAGAAGTTTATCACGAATTTCAATCCGCAAGCGAATCGAAAGGTTTAAAATTTGAGGTCCAAATGCCCAAAGAGCAATTAAACTATGAATTCATATCGGATGCCGAATTGATAAAAAAAATAATAAAACATTTGCTAAGTAATGCTTTTAAGTTTACCGATAGCGGCTATGTAAAAACAGGTTATTGCCTCTTACAGAAAGCGGAAAAGGCTGAAATTGAATTGTTTGTAAAGGATAGTGGAAGAGGTATTTCAGAAAAGGCTAAAACGTTAGTTTTTGAATCGTTTAGACAGGAAAATGAGGAAAGTACCAGAGCACACGAAGGAAGTGGTTTGGGTTTGTCTATTTCAAAAGGTTTGGTATCTTTATTGGGTGGTTCGATACATCTCGAAACGAATGAAAATAAAGGGACTTCTGTTTTTATTCGTTTTCCGGTTGAAGTTTCATCAAAACAAAGTCAAATGAGTACGAGTGAAGAAAAAAGGAATACAGGTAATGAACTTTTAATTGCGGAAGATGATGATATGAATTATCTCTTCTTCGAAACGGTGTTAAGAAATAAATTTGCCGCTATTTACAGAGCAGAAAATGGGCAGGATGCAGTTGAATTGTGTAAAGAATATCCATCAATCGGAGTGGTTTTAATGGATATTAAAATGCCAGGTATGGATGGTTTGGAAGCAACGCGACAAATCAAATCGTTTCGAAAGGAACTCCCTATTATTGCCGTTACGGCATTTGCCATGCATGGCGATGAAAATAGAATTAGAGAAGCCGGTTGCGATGATTATTTGTCTAAACCGGTAGATAAAAAGAAATTGATTGAAGTTTTGAGAAAATATAGTGTAATTTAATAGGGTTGTCGTTCCGCACCTTTGGCGCTATTTTCTCTTCTACACACATTTTCCCAGAGCTGCGCTCGAGGCTGTTGTTTATCGCACCGTTGGTGCTCCTACTAATAGTAGAACTTTTTTTACCATATCTAGAATTACACTTTCATTATTAAAATGAATTAAAGCCTATTTTATTCGGATTAATTTACATAATTGCTTATTTTTGAATACGCTGATTTCAAGCGTGTTCAAAAAGTAATAATCACTAGTCACGTTCAAAGTCCAGGGCAATAGTAAATAAATCAAAAGTAACGATCAAATAAAAAGCGTGTAAAAAAATGAAAACAAACAGCTCCAAAGGAGCGGGAATCATAAGTGATGTGTGAAGCGCAGGGTAATAGTAAATAAATCAAAAGCAACGATCAAATAAAAATCGTGTAAAAAAATTGAAAACAAGCAGCTCCAAAGGAGCAGGAATCAATAGCCCTGTGCGAAGCTCAGGGCAAGAATCGAAATAAAACAAAAGCACCAAAGGTGCGAAATCAAATCTTATACATATGCCACAATCTTTAGTAAAAAATTACGTCCATATCACCTTTAGTACAAAAAACAGATACCCTTTTATAAATGAACGCATTGAGGATGAGCTTTATAATTATTTGGGTGGAATTTGTAGGAATTTAGAATGTAATCCGGTCATAGTTGGAGGCCATAAAGATCATATACATATTCTAAGTTTGCTTTCGCGAAAAATTGCGCTAATGTCTTTAATAGAAGAGTTGAAAACACATTCCTCAAAATGGATAAAAACAAAAGGAGTAGATTATGAAAAATTCTATTGGCAAAGAGGTTATGGTGGATTTTCAGTACATCAGTCACAAACCGATATTGTAAAAAATTACATTGCAAATCAGCGGGAGCATCATCGACAATTATCGTTTAAGGAAGAATATATATTGTTTTTAAAGGAATATGATATTGAATTTGACGAACGTTATGTTTGGGATTAGCTATTCCGCACCTATGGCGCTATTTTCTCTTCTGCACACTTATTCCCCGAGCTGCGCTCGAGGCTATTGCTTACCGCACCTTTGGTGCTCCTACTAATCCTTGAAATCTTTTGTTTTTTATCAATACAAAAATTATTCTTTTTATACTACACACATATTCCCCGAGTTGCGCTCGAGGCTATTGCTTATCGCACCGTTGGCGCTCCTACTCTACGTTGAAACCTCAAAAGGCTACATTTACTCAATTAAAACC
>JBFHQD010000166.1:0-7114 GCA_041592395.1 Bacteroidales bacterium
AGCGCACAAATCCTTTGTGTGTAAATTTTAGTGCATTGCCCAAAACAATAAAGAAGATTTGCCTCAATTTATTAAAATCAGTATAGGCTTCCGTATATTCATCAATATCTTTGATCTCTTGTTCGATAACAACTTGCGTGTGCTCTTGGTTTTTTTGACGGTGTAAAATCGTTTGGAAAACATCGCTTAAAAAACCGGTAATCGGCATTTTACTTCTTTTCAATTCCACTTCATCTTGTTCAAGAAGTGTCATTTCAAAGATTTCATCTACTATTTCTAAAAGATTTTTACCACTTCTGTTTATCAATTTTGCAAAATCGGCACTATCTTCTGCTTTTGTTTCTTCATCTATCAAATCGGAGAACCCGATAACCGCATTTAAAGGTGTACGTAATTCGTGCGACATATTAGCAAGAAAAGCCGTTTTTACACGGTCCGATTCTTTAGCCGCTTCTAAGGCTGCCAATAATTTTCCTTCTTCACGTTTTCGCTCGATGGAAATGCTTATCTGATGCGAAATGATTTCGAGGACTTCTTTGTCTTTTTCGTTATAGGCATTGGGATCGGTATAACTCTGAACAACAAAAGCGCCTGTTACTTTTCCTTTTATCACAAGCGGAACACCCAACCATATGGCAGAATCGAAACCTACTTTTTCTATTTTATCTTCTTGTTCTAATTTTTTAGCCGTGACGTGATTAATTAAGAGTGATTTTCCTTGTTTAATTACCAATCCCGTTAAGGTTTTTCCTGCCGGAAACTCTCTAATATCGTCTTTTTCATCCTGAAAATAAGGCAGATGGATACGGTCTGTTTCTTCATCATAAAGCGCAACAAAGAAATTCTCCGTATCGATTAAACGGCTTAATTCTGTTTGAATGATTTCCATAATTTCGCCCAAATCGCCTGCCATTTGCGAGGCATTTGAAATATTCAGAATTACTTTTTGAATCAACTCGGCCCGTTTTCGTTCTGAATTATTGCGTTGTATGCCAAGAAATCCAATAATGGCGCCATCGTCATCCAAAATAGGATCAGCCGAAGCTTCTATTTCGATAAATCTACCGTCTTTGGTTTTGTTTCTATATTGGGCATTTGGGATGCTTTGTTTGTTCAGCAGGGCCGTCCATTGTTTCTGATAATCCTCTTTAGTAAAATCTCCGCTCTTCAAGATTCGAGGTGTTGCTTTGCCAACAACCTCTTCTTCTGTATAGCCATACATTTTGGTAAATTCGGGATTGATAAAGGTGATAAGACCTTCTTTATCCGTCATAAAAATGACTTCGCTACTGTTCTTGATCGCTTTATTCATTTTAAGCATTACTTCTTCGGCTTGCTTGCGTTCGGTAATGTCGCGATTGATAGATAAACTAGCCCGTTTTCCTTTATACTCAAAGGGCGTTACAATAACTTCTGTCCAATAGATGCTTCCGTCTTTTTTTCTTTTCTTTTCTGTAGATAAAACCGGTTCGCCTTTAAGTAATCGACTGTTCCAGTCTTCTAAATCAATGAGGCTCGATCCTTCGGAATATAAATCGTTTACAATATTCATTTGAAGCAATTCCGCTTTAGAATAACCCGACTGTTCAACAGCCGCCGGATTAACTTCAAGTATTTTTCCTCTTTCGTCGCCCTCTATTCCGGTAACATAAACGGCGTCGCCCAAATCGTTAAACAAACGTTTAAATCGGGCTTCGCTTTGTATGAGTTCTAATTCGGCATGCTTTTGTTCTGTAATATCGCGATTTACACCTCGTTTACCTGCATATTGATTATTATCGTCGAAAACGGATTGACAAAAATGACTGATCCATTTTACATGTCCATCTGCCGTCCGAATCTGAAATTCGATGGGTTTATGCAAGCCGCCAACTTCTTCTTCAAAATGATTTGTAATAATGTTCTGATATTCGGGAAGTGTAATTTCAGCCAAAAGGTTTTTGTTTTTCTCAAAAGCATAAGGCGGATAACCACTCGTTTTTTCACAAGCAGGCGAAATATAAATATATTCTCCTTGAGGATTCATCCAATATTCCCAATCCGCCGCATAATCGGCCAGCAATCGAAATTTCATTTCGCTTTGCTTTAATCCTTTTTGCTGACGTTCCAATTCCTTTCGCCTATAAGCGCTGGTTAATACCGAAGGCAAACGAAGTAAATAATTGTTATGTTTAACCAGATAATCGTCGGCACCGATTTTAAGTGCTTCAACAGCAATGCTCTCGTCGCCTTGACCGGTAACAATAACAATGGCTATCGTAAGTTTTCTTTCGATGCGAATTATTTTACTTATTTCCAGCGCGTTTAAACCGGGTAAACGATAATCGAGCAAAAGGACTTCAAATTTGCACTCTTCATCCTCCGTTTTAGGCAAAAGCTTTAATGCCTCTTCGCCTGTCGAAACTTTCGATAAATGTATATACGGCGCATGTTTGTTCAAATAAAGCTGCGTTAAATCTACATCGCTCTTATGATGTTCGACATAAAGCACAGAGAGGTCTTGCCTGCTAATCTTTACTTGATTAACCGTATATTCTATTTGTTCCGGTACGATTTTTTGATAACCGGCTTTTTTAGCTATATAATCGTTTGCGCCGAGTTTTAAGGCGGAGGTCGCTATTTCCTCCGAACCCACACCGGTTAGAATAATCACGGGCAAATCTAATTTTTTTGCACGCAATTCTTTTAGTAAATCCAATCCACTACCGTCGGGTAATTTCAGATCGAAAATGGCACAATCAAAATTATTTTCATCAAAAAGAAGTGTTTTGGCTTCGGCCATGCGAGCGGCTGTTTTCAGTTCGATATTTGGCCATTTTTTTCGTATTTCTCTTCCTACAAGATCAATATCAAGCGGATTATCTTCGAGTAAAAGGATACTTTGCATGCGCTATTTGTTTTACATCAAGGGTTCGTTCAACACATTCCAATACAACTCTATGTTTGCAGCAACTTCTACAAATTTATCAAAATTTACGGGTTTTACAATATACGAATTTGCACCTAATTGATAGGCTTTTTCTATGTCTTTATTGTCGGAGGAAGAAGTCAACACTACAACGGGAATGGTCTTGTATTTTGGGTGGCTTTTCAGTATTTCTAGCACCTCCAATCCATCTACTTTGGGGAGTTTTAAATCGAGTAAAATAACCACGGGTATTGCTTGTTCGCCCAAATCCCACTTTTGAATGTATTCGAGTGCTTGCGCCCCATGACGAGCCAGCTGAATAGGATTGGTTAGCTTCCGTTTTTTAAAGGCGCGTAGCGTTAAATCTACATCCAAGGCATTGTCTTCTACCAAAAGGATGGGATTGTTTTTGTATCTTTTTGTCATTGGTTTGGAGTTTAGTTGGTTTTCATTGTGTTATTTTTTTAACCGCAAGGTTGGCAAAGGGTTTTTTCCTAGCGTTCTTTGCGTATTCCTTCGTGTTCTTTGCGTTTATTTTTTTTCGCAAAGGGTTTGTTCTTAGCGTGCCCTTGTGGTATAATTTAAAAAGCTGAACCACTGCCAAAGGCATCCCCTTGGGAAAAAGATCACTATGCAAGAAATCACCATTTTCTAATTTTTTACTTTTTAATCTCTAAATAAAACGTTGCTCCTTTCCCCAATTCGCTTTCTGCCCAAATTTTACCATGCATTCTTTGCACGGCCTTACTTACCATGGCTAATCCTATACCGGTTCCCACATATTCTTCGTTTAAATGCAAGCGTTGAAAAATTTTAAATATGCGATCGTGGTATTTCATATCAAAGCCTATCCCATTGTCTTTTACAAATATAAGCCATTTGTCATTGTCTTCGCTACAGTTAATTTCTAATTTAGGACGCACTTCTTTAGCACTAAATTTCAGAGCATTATCAATTAAATTACGCAATACCAAAGTTAATCCATCCTTGTCCGCATGCAGGATAAATTTTTTCGGAATTTGTTTTCTGATTTCAACTTTCGTATCCAAAATCGTATTGGATACTTGATGTAAAATTGCATCGACAAGGGCATTGCATTCCACTTTTTCGGCCTGAAAACCTTTTCTTTCCATTCTCGAATAAGCCAGCAAATCTTCGATAAGCAAATTCATTTGGTTTGTACTCTCTCTTATATTGGCTAAAAAGGCTTTTGCTTCGTCAGAAATATCGCGGCCAAATTCTTCCAATAAAAGCTGACTGTATCCATCAATGCCTCTTAAAGGGGCTTTTAAATCGTGTGATACCGAATAGGTAAACGTTTCGAGTTCCTCGTTAATTTCAGATAAGCGCTTGTTTGCTATAGCCAGTTTTTCTGATTGTTCGTTTAAATCGTCCACCAAATTTAACAGTCCTTCCTGACTCTTCGACAGAGCCACCGTACGTTCTTTAACGATCTCTTCGAGATTTATCCTGTGCTTTTCGAGTTCAAGCATGTCTCGTTTTCGTTCTGTAATATCCAAAGCAGCAAAGGTTACACCCAAAGCTAAATTATTCATATCCAACGGTGTATAGCTAATTAATACATCTATAATTTCCCCGTCTTTTCGTTTAAACTGGGTTTCAACCGTGCCGGTGCCATGGATCTTCATTTGTGGGTTAACAACTTCCTCCACACGTTTTATTTCTCTTTCAGAGGGATAAACCAATTTTGTTTCTTGACCGATAAGCTCTTCAGCCGAATAACCGGTTATTTTGCAAAAACTAGTATTCACTTCCGTGATTATTCTCCCTGATTTTACACCAATTCCGGCCGGTGCCGCGCGAAATATACTTTCCAGTTTGTTTTTTGCATCGCTTAAGGCTTTTTCTGATTTTCGTTTTTCCGTAATATCGTGAACAATAGCGAACAAAACCGTTTTGTTTTGATAGCTAATGAGTCCGCTATACACTTCTACATTGCGAATTTCACCATTTGCTAAGCGATGCTCAAAATTGAAATATTCCTGTTTCTTTGATCTAGCAAGTTCCAAGTGAACATGCGCTTCTTCTTTACTGAGTAAATTCAGATCGCTCACTTCCATTTCATTTGTAAAATGTTCGTAGCTATAGCCATAAAATTTGACGGCTGCAGGATTAGCTTCAATGAATCTGCCACTTTCCGGATCAATTAAAAACATCACCGTATGTGTATTATTAAAAATTGATCGAAATCGCGCTTCACTTTCTCTGAGTTCCTGTTCGGCTTTGCGAAGGTCAGTTAAATCCACTTTCGAAATAATGACTTTACAGGCATCGCTTTTTTCGGTTCTTATAAAAGACCAGCGGATAAGCATATCCATTACTTTTCCTTTCAGCGTCTTGTTTTTCTCTTCAGCACTAGAATAGCTTTCTCCATTTATAAATGCAATTAAACTCTGACCGAAAATCTGATAAGAATCCTCCACAAAAACTTGATCGAAACTTCCCAATAAATCATTTTTTGTGGCGGCTTGGTACATCTCTATCGTATGGTTATTTACATCGATTACTTTCGCCAATTTTGCGCATTGAACAATCAGTTCCGGATGTTTTTTAAGGAGTTGCTCTATAGGCAAATTATGCTTTTTCATTTCTTGCCTCAGGAAGTGACCTAATTCGGTATAATCTCCTTCCCAAAGCGAAATAGGAGCATAACTAAAGAGGTCGAAAAACCGTTGTTCGCTTAATAGCAATTGTTTTTCAGCTTCCCTGCGTGTCGTAATATCAAATACAAAAGCAACATATACCGGTTTTTCATAAAAAACAGCATTGGCAATATGAACATTAACCGGATAAAGACTTTTGTCTTTTCTTTGGTGATAGGTTTCAAAATGAATTTGTTGCTTACTGTTTTGTTTTAAAGGTTTTATAAGCTCTAGAAATTGGGTTTTGCTCAGTTTTGGTTTTAAATCGAGCGGTGTCATTTTTCTTATTTCGGGTATGGAATAACCGCAATTTTGTACGGCGCCTTTGTTGGCATGCACAAATTTAAAATCGTCTTGACCAAAAATAAAGATTTCATTTGTCGATTGATCGATAATATTACCGAACTGTTTAACGCGTTCTTCGGCATAGGCAATATCAAAAGCGATGGCTTTTAATTCGCGAATAAAAATGGGTGCAAAAGGATCTTTAGCGGTTTTGATCAGTGTTGTGTTTTTTATAATTCTTACAAACTTATTGAATTGATTTTGAATTGATTTTGCAACAAGTGCAGAAATAAAGACCAACAAAATAATAACCGGCACAAAAATGGCTAGCACAGTTCTAATAGCACGGTATAATTCACTTTTTAATTCTTTTTCTCTAAGCACAATTTCATTGTCGAGATTATCCAGATAATCGCCAACACCAACTATCCAATTCCATTTGTCGAAGCCCATGATATACGACATCTTTGGATATTGAGTAGTATCGTTCATTTTTTTAAAGCTATATTGAAAAGAGCCACCTCCGGGCAATTGGGCTAATTCCATTTCAATTTTATAAAAATTAAGGCCATCGGGATAGTTAAGGTGATCCATAGCAGTGGGCACATCCAATTTTTTTCCATCAAAAAGCAACGCAAAACCCGCGTAAGTATTAACAAATACATAGCCATCGTTACCAAAACGCATGCCCTCAAAATAGCTTAAAGCTTCGCTTTTTAGCTGTTCATCAGTGTGATGGATCGTGTCAAATTGTACATGTTCCAAATAGTCAATAAGGTGTGCAACTTCTGTTTTTAATGTTTCTTTTTGACTGTTGACGGCCGTTTCTCTTAGTTTATCTATATCCGCTTTAACTTGTCGCGTTTCCACATAAGCCCAACCTATAGAAATTAAAAACACAGAAATAATAGAAGACAGAACCAACAAAAAAAGGGTGAGTTGATAAACGCTAAGACTCTTTATCCGGAAAATTCTTCGTCCTTTGTTTTTTATATTGTATTTGTTTGCCATTTATTGTTCTTTTTCTGTCTATAGCTTTGCGTTTTTCTATTGTGCGCTTTTTTTGCCAAAAGCAGCTTCCGATGGAATCCCAAGGAAAACAGCGAAGTTACACTCCGTAAAATTTATACTCAAATAAAATTATTCTCTATTTTCTTTCAACTTTTCAATTTCTTTTTTCAATTCGGCCATGCGTAATTCGCGACCAACAAATAATTTATTTATTCTTTCTAAATCTGCATTTTTAGTTTCCAATTCA